>NZ_JBDTJZ010000076.1:0-5041 GCF_039935595.1 Mucilaginibacter sp.
CCTAAACTGACGTAAATAAATCAAATAAAATAACGCTTTTGAGCAGATCGTTGCGCAACAGCCACTTGATGAAAAAGAACCAAAAAATCAAGTCAGCAGAGAGGCTTCTTGCGCACAAGGCCACTGCCCTGCGACCAGTTAAAACCTGGGCTGCAAACAGTTGCCCTGCTTCGCCACGCTCAACCCAACCTTCTGCAAATATTTGCTATGCCCTGCAACCGCACCGCCCAACATTGTTTTACCTGCTCTCGCCCGAAGCTTACCTGCTGACGCAAAACCACAAAAATCATGGAAATCAATCAATCCTATAAATCATAGTTCAGACAATCATCAACGTAATCATTTAATCATATAAATTAGCGGTTCAGACCTTGCGTTAGGGATGGAAGCGGATACCGGCCCATGGCTAAGGCCTGCAGGCGTATGAGCGTACAGCCCGACCGCCACCTTCGGCGGAAACGCCCAAATAACAATAACACACATCGCCCGTCTAAATAAAAATATTACCATATTTGCATTATGAGCAAGCTTTGGCAAAAAACCACCAATGTAAATGAACTGGTAGAGAACTTCACCGTTGGCCGTGATACCGAGTTTGATCACCAGATGGCCGAGTTTGACGTACTGGGATCATTGGCGCATACCCAAATGCTGGAAAGCATTGGTTTGATGAGCGCTGATGACCTGGCTATGGTGCAGCGCGAGCTTAAAGCCATTTATGCTGATATTGAAAAAGGCAACTTTACTATTGAAGCGGGGGTAGAGGATGTGCACTCGCAGGTTGAGATGCTGCTTACCCAGCGTATTGGTGATGCCGGTAAAAAAATACATAGCGGCCGCTCGCGTAATGACCAGGTGCTGGTTGACCTGAAACTATTTTTCAGGCACGAATTGCAGCAGGTGGTGCATGAAACCGAAACCCTTTTTAAAACCCTGATAGAGCTTAGCGAAAAGTATAAAAACGTTTTATTACCCGGCTATACGCATTTGCAGGTGGCTATGCCATCGTCATTCGGTTTATGGTTTGGCGCTTACGCCGAAAGTTTGACCGACGATTTAGAAATGGTGCTGGCTGCATATAAGATCACCAATAAAAACCCGTTGGGTTCGGCAGCGGGCTATGGCTCGTCGTTCCCACTTAACCGTACACTGACTACCGAATTATTAGGCTTTGATAGCTTAAATTACAATGTGGTTTACGCGCAAATGGGCAGGGGCAAAACCGAACGGGTTATTGCGCAAGCTATATCGTGTATCGCAGCTACCCTGGCTAAAATGGCTATGGATCAGGCTTTATATTTAAGTCAGAATTTTGCCTTTGTGAGTTACCCGGATACGTTAACCACCGGCAGCAGCATTATGCCGCATAAAAAGAACCCCGACGTTTGGGAAATTATGCGCGGCAAATGTAACCGCCTACAGGCTTTGCCTAATGATGTAGCCATGATGACCACTAACCTGCCATCAGGTTATCATCGTGAATTACAGTTGCTGAAAGAGTTATTGTTCCCGGCGTTTGCTGATCTGAAAAACTGCCTGCACATGGCAAACTTTATGCTGCAAAACATCACCGTAAAAACTGATATTCTGGATGACCCTAAATATGCTTATTTATTTAGTGTAGAAGAAGTGAATAAGATGGTACTGAGTGGTACACCTTTCCGCGATGCGTATAAACAAGTGGGTTTGGCTATTGAGAAAGGCGAATTTAACCCCGATAAAACCGTTAACCATACCCACGAGGGCAGCATTGGTAATTTGAATAATGAGGAGATTACTAAAGCCATGACCACCGTGGTAAACAGCTTTAATTTTGATAAAGTGGATTGGGCGGTTGCGAAGCTGGTGAAGTAAAAATAAACCACAATACTACTGTGTCATCTCGAACATAGTGAGAGATCTATACATTTGCTAAGTACGTCGGCAGTCCGTGTATAGATTTCTCGCTGTCGCTCGAAAGGACATAGGATAAATTTTATGAACGGACAAAACAGAAAAGACATATACCCCGGCCTGGAGGTTGACATCATCCTTAAAAAAGATCAACGCTCGGGCAAGTTAACGCGGGGGATAGTTAAGGACCTGCTAACCAGTTCGGCTTTCCACTCGCGCGGCATAAAGGTGCGGTTGGATGATGGGCAGGTAGGCCGAGTAGCTTTTATAGTTGATAGCGAATAGTTCATGGTTCATAGTAATATTGCACTAATTTCGTAACTATGAACTATCAACCATAAACCAATAACATATGCCTGACAAGATCAAACTTCCCAATCATATATTTTTCAGGCTGGACGCCCATTACCGGTTATATTTTTCGTTGTTTATAGCTGTAGTTGCATTTTTTTTTGTGCGCAATCAATTTAGTATTCCCGCAATAGCTTTAATTAGCTGGGTGGCGTTTGCAATGACGGTAATTATAATGGATTGGATAATTATAATAAAGGCGCACCCCCGCGAGGTTAGAAAAATAGCCCGGCTTGAAGACTCGAACCGAACGCTTATTTTTTTATTTGTGATAGCAGCTTCGGTTATCAGTTTAGGGGCAATTTTATTTCTGCTCAAATCAACCAAGGGCCATAGCCAGGCCGATGTTACCGGGCATATTTTATTGGCTATGGCGTCGGTAATAGTATCGTGGTGGCTGGTGCATACGCTATTTGCCATGAGGTACGCTCATCTTTATTACGCCATTAATGTTGAAGACGGTGATACAAAATCGTACGGCGGTCTGGAGTTCCCTAAAACTACCGACCCGGATTACCTGGACTTTGTTTATTTCTCCTTCGTTATCGGGATGACGTTTCAGGTATCCGACGTGGAAATATCAGATAAATACATCCGCAGGCTGGCGTGGATACACGGCTTAATAGCCTTTGCCTTTAATACGGCTATAGTAGCGTTGAGTATAAATATTATATCGAGTATGATATAAGGAGAGCGCACCATTCACTCACCCGGTCTTTGCTTCGTTCAACCACCCTCTCTATTCTAGAGAGGGATTTTACTTCCCTTTACCCTCTTTACCGCTTGCGGAAGAGAGGGTCGACAAGCGTAGCGATGTCGGGGTGAGTTAAAACGGAGATTATTCCTCTTCAATCTTCGAGTGTTTCCGGGTATCCAGCATAGCACAATATACTACCAGCGATATTAAAATACAAATGGTAACGTACCAGTAAAACCATTCCTGTTGACCATGCTTTTTAAATAGTAAAGCCACGTATTCGGCGGTGCCGCCAAATAATGATACCGTTATCCCGTAAGGAAAACCCACACCTAACGCCCGTATGTAGGCCGGGAAAAGTTCGGCTTTTACTACGGCGTTTATGGAGGTGTAACCACTAACAATTACCAATGCGGCCATGATCAATCCAAAAGCTATCCAAGCATTGGTGGTGTGCGCCAGCGTGGTCAATATAAATACGGTAGTTAATGAGCCGCCGACCCCAAAAGCTATCAGCAAGGGCTTGCGCCCAATTTTATCAGACAGTAAACCAAAAACCGGTTGTAATAACATAAAAATCACCAGCGTTAAGGTGGATATAAGGGTAGCGCTGCTTTTGCTAAAACCGGACGTGTTCACCAAAAACTTTTGCATATAGGTGGTAAACGTATAAAATGCAACGGTGCCGCCTAAGGTTAGTCCCACTACAGTAAATACCGCTTTGGGGTGACCGGCCAGCGCTTTTAAAGTGCCGCGCACCGATTTTTCTTCGGTGCCATTAAATGATACAGACTCCTGTATACTACGTCGCAGGTACATGGTGGTAATGGCCAATACCCCGCCAATAGCAAACGGGATGCGCCAGCCCCATTGGTGCAGTTGGTCATCGTTTAAAAGTACGCGTTGTAATAGTACAAGCAGGCCCAGGGCCAACAACTGGCCCATAATTAAGGTTACATATTGAAAGCTGGAATAAAAGCCACGATGCTTTTTACCGGCCATTTCGCTGAGGTACGTGGCGCTGATGCCATATTCGCCGCCCACACTAAGGCCTTGTATCATGCGGGCAATTACCAGTATAACAGGCGCGGCTACGCCAATTTGTTTATAGCCGGGCGTAATGGCAATAATAAATGAGCCAACGCTCATGAATAGTACTGATAGTGTAAGCGCGGTTTTACGTCCGTTTTTATCAGCATAAGTACCCATAATCCAACCGCCTATGGGGCGCATTAAAAAGCCAATGGCAAATACACCCGCGGCATTTAACAATTGCGCGGTTTGGCTGCTATTCGGGAAAAAAACATCAGCAAAATAAATGGAGAAAGCCGAATATACATACCAGTCGTACCACTCCACCAAATTACCTAACGAGCCGCCGATGATGGATTTGATGCGGTGGGCGGTGGTTATGGCTTTATCTTGCATTTTATAAATGTAAAAGGATTGGGAATTAAAAAGAAATAATGTATAATTCCACCTGTCATATGTAAGCTTCGCAGAGATGTATATGCTGAGGAATAGCATCGTCCGCTCATGGCCGCGGGGCCTAGTTACTTTCTCTTGATAGAAAGTAACCAAAGTTCAAGTCAGCAGAGAGGCTTCATTGCCGCACGTGGCCTTTGCCCTGCAAATCAGGTAAAACCTGGGCCGCAATATTTTTGCCCAACTTCGTTCGCTCTTGGCTGCGCTTCAGCAAAAATTTGCAATGCCCTGCAACCGCACAGTCCGGCATCGTTTTCCCTGATTTCGCCCGAAGCTTTTCTGCTGACGGAAATTAGGGATCGTTAATAAACATGTAAATATTAACACCACCGCACACAAAAGCGGGCAAAGGCCTGCCGCAAAACGCGGGCCTGGGAGTCTGGCCTGTGCGGGGAAGGATTTTTGCGGCTTGATTTATTCACTTATTATTTGTTTTTAAATGGAGTTCATGAGGTCGCTACGCTTAGTTTTTGGTTCTTTTTCATCTAAGTGGCTGTTGCGCAACGATCTGCTCAAAAGCGTTATTTTATTTGATTTATTTACGTCAGTTTAGGCAGATGAACAAGGAAGGGAATTATATTCAGAAGGTCTTTAAGTTGATTTTTTAAGATTTTA
>NZ_JBDTJZ010000077.1:0-3758 GCF_039935595.1 Mucilaginibacter sp.
CCCGTAGATAACATTGATGCCCATTGTCTTAATAAAATCCGGATCGGCATTTATAAACTGTACGGTTATGGTTTTGGTGGTGTCTTTGGCGTCGGGCATAGTTGCACTACCTCCGAAATATTCACCAGCCTTCCAAGTGGCTACCGAGGCATCTTTTACCCCGGGGTTTGTCCTCAGTTCATCTTTAAACACATCTACATGACTTTTAAACATGAAAAAAGGTATAGCTATCAGATGCTCTTTATTAAAACCCAGTCTTGCGTTGCTAATAAAGTTAAGCTGCTGATAAATTATAAGCGTAGATATTATTAATACCCCCGAAATAACAAATTGTACCGCCACAAGTACTTTACGCATACTAACATTTATACCAAAAGCTGTAATGCCCTTAAGCACTTGTGCGGTTTTTATTTTTGATAAGATAAAAGCCGGGTATAACCCGGACAATAAACCAAATATCAATATCACTATAGGCATTAGAATAAACGACCAGCTACTGAATAGCGGAATATTGCCACCATAAGGATCAATAACCTGCGAAAATACTGGCCAACATGCAGTTGTTAGCAACATTGCAAGTAAAAGGCATGCAGTAAAAAAGAAAAACGACTCAGCAAGAAACTGTGTTACCAGTTGTGTTTTAACGGCACCTAAAACTTTGCGTACACCAATTTCGCGCGCGCGCTGAATGGAACGGGCCGTGGTTAGGTTTATATAATTAATACAGGCAATAACCAGTATCAATATAGCTATTGATGAAAATATATAAATATACTTAATATCGCTGTTCGGCCGCAATTCGCTCTCTGTATGCGAGTACAAATGTATTTTTTGAACAGGCATTAGCTTAATAGTTGCTTTGCCAAAATGATAAGTCTTATAAAAGGTTTTAAACCTGTTTTCAAAGCTGGCGGCATTGCTGGTTTTATTGAGCAATATATATTGAGGCATACCAGTGTACCCCCTCAGATCCAGCTTATCGTTAAGCGACCTGTCCCCTTCAATTGATATTATGGCATCGGCTGCGAAATGTGTATTAGAGGCTATATCAGGTATAATTGCAGTTATTTTATAGGGTTTATTTGCATAAACTACGTTAATTGTTTTACCGATCGCGTCGGTGCCGTTAAAATATTTTTTGGCAGTACTCTCAGTCACAACTACGCTGTTGGGCTCCACCAAAGCGGTAGCTAAATTCCCTCTTATTGATTTAAAATTAAAAAGCTTAAAAAAGTCGGCGGTCGCGTTCACACTCTTAAGTGCTACATTGCCGTTGTTATATTTAAATTTAAGATCGCGTATGCTAAGAACGCTGTATTTACTGATGTCGGGAAATTCCTTCGATAAAGTTTTTGCTAAAGTAGATGGCACCATAATACTTTGACGCTCAACTCCGTTTACCTGCATTGCCATGCTTAACCTGTAAACATCAGGTGCATTGCTGTAGCTGGTATCATAAGAAAGTTCGTAGCGCACATAAGCCATTATCATCAACACACTGGCCAGGCCCACGGCCAGCCCGATGAGATTAATGAAGGAGAAAGCCCTGTCTCTCCACAGTGTCCGCCAGGCTATTTTGATATAGTTTTTTATCATGATGATAGGTTTATTCGCTTCGTAAACTTTTAACTGGATTGGTTAGGGCGGCTTTGATTGACTGATAACTTATTGTGGCTGTTGCTATAATTAAGGACAAAAAACCTGCTAATGCAAATGCCCCCCAGCTCATATTTATCCTGTATGTGTAATCCATTAACCATTTAGACATGCCCCAATAAGCTATAGGAGAGGCTATTAGGAATGATATAATAATGAGCACTAAAAAGTCTTTTGATAGCAATGTTGTGATTCGGGTTACAGAAGCACCTAATACTTTCCGTACACCTATTTCCTTGATCCTGCTTTCGGCCATGTAGGCAGCAAGCCCAAATAAACCTAAACACGAAATAAAAATGGTAAGCCCGGCAAATAATGCTGCTAAAGTTCCCTGTAGTTGCTGACTATTGAATTTTTCTGCATAGGCATCATCCACAAACCTAAATTCAAAGGGATACTCCGGATTGTATTTTTTAAAAATGACTTCTGCCCTTTTTAAATTATCAGCTATTGAATTTTTGTTATTTAGCTTAATATGCATTATTGTAAATTTCATATAGGTTTCGGTAGGTCCGGTTATTAAAATAGGCCTTATTGGTTCATAAGGATTGGTTAGAATAAAATCTTTAACCACACCTACTATATGCCATTTAATCCCTAAATCTTTTACTATCATGCCAATAGGGTTTTTGAACTTCATTAGTTTTAATGATGATTCATTTATAATTAAACCCGTTGAATCTGTTGGGAATTTTTTTAAATCAAAATCACGTCCTTGTAAAAAGTGCAGACCTGCGGTTTTACTTAATCCATCATCAGTCAAAAACCGGTCAAAAGATGTTTTGTCATCAGGATTCTTTCCTTCCCATTCTTGTCCCCATCCATTGCTCCTTACCTGGGTTATAGGAGAGTTTGTTTTAGTAACTGATGTGGCAATGCCTGATGAAAGCAATTCGTTTTTTATTAAAGCGTAGTTTTTAGGTATGTACCCTGTCATAGAATGCCAAACAAGGTTGTTGCTATCATATCCGGTATCGCGATTACGGGCATAATCTATTTGTTGTTTTACAACAATAGTGCAGATGATAAGCATTATTGCGAATGTAAACTGTACTATAACCAAAATTTTTCTTGGGGTTATTAGTGCATCTGCTTTTTTAAATGTGCCCTTTAATATTTTTACAGGCTTAAACGATGAAAGAAAAAATGCCGGATAACTGCCTGCCAATAACCCGGTAAACAAAATAAACCCAACAAATACAAGCCATGTATAAACATTGCTAAAGTTGATAAACAAAGTTTTGTGGGTAAGCTGATTATAGGCCGGTAAACTTAATAGCACAATAATTATAGCTATAATGCCTGCCAGGAAGGCAAGAAAAACAGATTCTCCAATAAATTGGACAACAAGGGCGCTTCTTTGTGCACCTGCAACTTTACGAATACCTACTTCTTTTGCCCGCTTTTCGCTTCGGGCGGTACTCAAGTTCATAAAGTTAATACAGGCAATCAATATTATAAATGCTGCGATAATGCCAAATAATTTTACAAATGTGCTTTGCCCCCCGCTATCTTCCACACCTTTAGTAAAGTTTGAATATAGGTGCCAGCGTTTAAGCGGGTATAAAAATAATTCCCATTTCATATTCTTTGCTTCATCACTGTAGCGTTGCCTTAATACACTTATTTTAAGGGCAGCGGCATTAATATTTGCACCGGGTTTGAGCATTACATAGGTGGGGGTACTGTTGTCGTTCCAGCCCAGGTCGGTTCCTGCCGGTTTTTTTATAGATGCCCAAGGCAATAAATAATCAAATTCAAAGCTTGTATTAGCTGGCAAATCCTTTAAAACGCCAGTAACCGTAAAATTGTATTTATCATCAAGTTTGATTATTTTTCCTATCGGATCCTGATCACCAAATAAACTTTTGGCTGTTTTTTGGGTAATCACAATGGAATGTATATCATGCAATGCTGTAGCAGGGTTACCCTTTAACATAGAAAAGCTAAACATTTGAAAAAAACCGGTATCTACAACACTCCCTCTTTTTATCAATTTTTTATCCCCAACAGAAAGCAGGGTAGCATTACCTCCCTCCACTCTAACTGCACGTTCAACTTCAGGAATATCTTTTTCTAATGCTGGTGCTGTTGGCGCAGAT
>NZ_JBDTJZ010000078.1:0-25207 GCF_039935595.1 Mucilaginibacter sp.
CCAACGCGGTTATCGGCACTTTTTACCTGCTTGATGAGAACGAAGAAAAACTTAATCTGTATGCCTCATACGCTTTTAACGACCCATCTGCTATAAAACAATCTATCCGTATCTCCGAAGGTTGGATAGGCCAGGCTGCTAAAGATGAAAGGGCCGCTGTTGTAAAAGGCAAACTGAATGATAAACTGCAGTTGGGCTCATCTATTTTAGAGGATGAACTGATAGAAACATTCATCGTTCCTTTCTTTTTTGATAAGAAATTGAAAGGTGTGCTTGAGGTTGGTTTCCGTAACGAAGTGCCTGAGCAGGTTAAAGAATATATTTTACTTGTTGCAAATGATATTGGTATAGCCGTGAACACCTCACAAGCGCGTACTATTATGCACGACTTGTTTGAGGAAACCCAGCAGCAGGCCGAAGAACTGGAAGCACAACAGGAAGAAATGCGCGTTACCAACGAAGAACTGATGAACAAAACAGAAATGTTGCAGGCATCAGAAGAAGAGTTACGTGTACAACAGGAAGAACTGAGAACCATTAATGCCGAACTGGAAGAGAAAGCCAGCTTGTTGGAAGAAAAAAATCAGGCTATTGAAGAAGCCCGCATGGCCATTAATGCTAAAGTACAGGAACTGGAAACCACCGGTAAGTATAAATCGGAGTTTTTAGCTAATATGAGTCATGAACTGCGTACGCCGCTAAATAGCATACTGGTACTGGCCCGTATTTTACGCGACAATAAGCCGGCAAACCTGAGTGAAGATCAGATAAAATATGCCAGTGTAATATTTAATGCGGGTAATGACCTGTTAACGCTGATAAACGATATTCTTGATCTATCTAAAATTGAATCGGGTAAACTAGATATGCAAAATGAGCATATTGATATAGCCGATATATTGGGCGATATGGAAAGCCTGTTTGCAGAAGTGGCTGCTAATAAAAATATTAACTATACCAACAGCATTGCCGAAAATGTAAAACCTTCATTATATACAGATAAGTTAAGGGTTGAACAGGTTATAAAAAACCTGTTATCAAACGCGTTTAAATTTACCCCCGAAGGTGGTTCAATAGCCGTAAATGTGGTTAAAGGTAAAGGTGCCACTATTGATTTTTGTATAAAAGATACCGGTATTGGCATACCTGCTGATAAACAAAAAGTTATTTTCGAGGCATTTCAACAGGCCGATGGCTCAACCAGCCGTAAATATGGTGGTACGGGACTGGGGCTTTCAATAAGTCGCGAACTTGCGGCTTTATTAGGTGGGCATATATCATTAACAAGTATACCGGGCGGGGGCAGCGAATTTATACTCACCCTGCCATTAGAGGCCAAACAGGTTATTATACAAGATAATACTGTTTTACCAAATGCCGAAACCGTTGTTACACCGGCCGAATTTTTGAAGTCGGCAAAAAGACCCGTCCATCCGGACCGCGACCCATTGGTTGTTATTGTAGAGGATGATAAAAATTTTTCAGACATATTACAGGATTACGCGCGCGACCATGGCTATAAATCAATTATGGTACATGAAGGCAGTAATGCGGTTGATATTATTAAACAAAACTTACCTGACGCGGTAATACTGGATATTATGCTGCCCGGTAAAGATGGCTGGCAAATATTAAAAGAGTTAAAAAAACTACCCGAAACGGCTGATATACCTGTACATCTAATGTCGGCCGGGGATGCTGCCGAGAAGAAGGTGCTTAAAGAGGGCGCTATAAGTTTCCTTAAAAAGCCAATAGATGTTGCCACATTAGATAAGTTGTTTGGCGACATCATGGTACAAAGTGGCGCGAAATTTACACAGATATTATTAGTTGAAGATCACCAGGCGCAAAGTCAGGCATTGAAAGAGATGATGCAGCATAATGGGATAACTGTTAGTCAGGCTTTTGATGGTGAGTCTGCATTTCGTATGTTGCATGAAAATGACTACCAATGTGTGATATTAGATTTGAACCTGCCTGATATTTCGGGGCTGGACCTGTTGGATAAAATAAAAGAAGAGGAGCGCTTTGCATCATTACCTGTAATTGTAAATACCGCTATGGAACTGGATAAAACATCGGTAAGCAGGTTAATGAAATATGCTAACGCGATGGTGGTTAAGACAAATAAATCGTCAGACAGGTTAATTGACGAAGTAAATCTGTTTTTAAATAAGATAAATGAAACTACGAATAGTATAAAAGCAAGTACAAATAAAAACAGTATTATGACGGCAGGCAAAGACGGTATCAAAGGAAAAAAAGTATTAATAGTTGATGATGATATGCGAAATATCTTCGCTTTGAGCAGTGCACTGCAAAGCTATGATATGAATGTTGAGGTAGCCGGCGATGGCGAAGAGGCCCTGGCCAAATTAGAAGAAATAACCGATATTGATATTGTACTGATGGATATTATGATGCCCAAAATGGATGGGTATGAAGCCACACGGCAAATACGTAAACAAACCAAATGGGCAAGGCTTCCGGTTATTGCCCTAACTGCCAAGGCAATGATGGACGACCGCGAAAAATGTATTGAAGCCGGTGCTAACGATTATATAACCAAACCGGTTGATATGGACAGGCTGCTGGCATTGATGCAATTATGGCTGGAAAAATAGTATGCTTGACATCCCCGGATCATTAACCGTAAATGAGCTACATGAGCTGATAGATCTGGTAAAAAGTATCTATGGTTTTGATTTTTCAGATTATTCAAAGGCATCGCTTAAACGCCGGTTGTTAAGAGTAATGCAGCAGAAGAAATTAAGCTTTTATGACCTGAAACATGTATTGATAAATGACCCGGCTTTTTTTCAGATGTTTTTAGAGGAAATTACGGTTAACGTTACCGAAATGTTTCGCGACCCGACGTTTTACAAGGCACTAAACAACCAGGTTATTCCCTATTTATCATCCTATCAGCATACAAAAATATGGTGCGCGGGTTGCTCGTCGGGCGAAGAGGTTTACTCATTGATGATATTATTAAATGAGGCCGGTTTGCGAAAAAAATCATTCATTTACGGCACAGATATAAATACCGAAATGCTCAATGAAGCGCGCAAAGGTATTTACAGCCTGCGCAAAATAAAAAGTTATGCCGAAAATTACCAGCTTTCGGGTTTAAGCGGCTCTATCATTGATCATTTTACTGTATTGTATGATGCCGCAAGCATACATAACGAATTGAAACAAAATACGTTATTCTCGGTACACAACCTCGTGTCTGACGGGGTTTTTAATGAGTTTCAGTTGATAAGTTGCCGCAATGTGTTTATTTATTTCGAAATAAAGCTACAGGAACGTATACTTGACCTGTTTTATAAAAGCCTTGCACCACTTGGTTTTTTATGCCTGGGTACAAAGGAAACCATACGGTCTGATTATTTCAGAAAGAAGTTTAAAGCTATCAATCTGAAAGAAAATATATATCAAAAAATTGGCTCTTAATCAGGATATTATACAGCGCTGGCAAAAATCAGAATTGCTGCTGCTCGGCGGTTCGGCCGGGTCATTGAAACCAATTTTCACTATTGTTCAAAATGTACCATCCAATCTTAATAAAGCGGTGCTGATCATCATCCATCGAAAAAAAAACTTTTTTAGCGACCTTGAAAATTTGTTTGCCGAAAATAGCCGCATGCTGCTTAAAGAGGTGAACGATAAGGACGTTATAGATAAAGAAACAATTTATATAGCTCCTGCAAATTATCATACTCTCATTGAAAAAGAAAAATGTTTTAGTCTTGACGTATCAGATGCGGTTTGGTACTCAAAACCGTCAATTGATGTGAGCTTTGAAAGCGCCGCCGAAGTTTATAAAGACCGGTGTACCGCGGTACTTTTTTCGGGGGCCAATCAGGATGGGGCGCAAGGATTACTTACGTTGCGAAATAGCGGAGCTTTAACTATTGTTCAAAACCCGGCTGAAGCAGAAATGCCCGAAATGCCTCAGGCCGCAATTGATTTAAAAGCTGCCGACTACGTGCTGGATACTAAGGATATTTTTCAACTGTTAAAAACGTAATACTTCATCAATTACACGAAAATGTCGTCAAATTAACTTTGGCTGTTAAAAAGGCATTTTAATTTGCCCCACGCCAAGTGTTGCGGCTTCGTGGTCAAGCAACCATTGCTTGCGCCACAAACCACCCGCATAGCCTGTTAAACTACCATCCGAACCTATAACCCGGTGGCAGGGTACCACTATCCACAAACTGTTTTTACCGTTTGCCGCCGCTATGGCGCGAATGGCCAGCGGGCTTTTCATCCGGTCTGATAGCTGGGCATAGCTAATGGTGGTACCGTAATCAATATGCTGTAGTTGCTGCCAAACGGTTTGCTGAAAATCAGTGCCCGATTGCTTTAACGGCAGATCAAATATTTTCCTTTCGCCCGCAAAATATTCGTCTAATTGCTTAATAGCTTTTTTTAATAGTGTTGATGGCGGCGCATCGATGGCAACTTCCTCTTCACTCACTGTAATGACGCTTATATAACCATCTTCCTCAATAATTTTGGCAATACCAACTGGGGTGCGGTAATAGGCGATGGGCATTTTTTGTTAAAGATTAGTTGTTGAAGATTAAAGATTAGTGACTTAACGCTATACAAATTTAATGGTCTTGATAATATACCAGATTATTTAGTATGTGACCTGAGCCACTTTATTGCAGCATTAACTTTACTATCGGCTGTAATATTGTTAAATTCGTCTACAGCAGCCAAAGGAATATCTGCTTTAATATCATCTTTATATTCTTTTCCGTTACGGTCTTTAGCGTATCCCGTTGATAAATAAATATATGATGAATCATCTATTTTAATACCTTTTACAGCAGTTGTATACCCCGCTGTGTTTGAGCCTAACAAAACAGTATTTTTTCGCCCTTTAAAGGCGATTATAAAAAACTCAGCAGAACTCCCTGTTACAGGGCTGGTTAATATAACCACGGGAATATTTACAGCATTAACCATAAACTTTGGTGTTATAGCCGCCTGCACTTCTGTGCCAAAGTAAAATTGGTTGTCTTTTATAATCCAATCCTGGTTCGTTTGATCTATAAAAGATCCTATTTTACCCGGTTGAATAAGTTGACTTACGCCTAATATCATCGGAACCATAGAGCCACCGCCATTTAGCCTCAAATCAAGTACAATACCTTTTATATTATGCTTTAGTAAAGTACTCAAACTGTCGTTAAGCGTTTGGGCCACACTATCTGATGCTGTTTTTGTAGAAGTAGACATGGAAGGAATGCGTAAATAGCCAATTTTATCAGTTAATATTTTTGTTTTTATTTTAACACCCTTTTTCCATTCTGCCTTCATGCTATCCGTTGTTTCTATTACCTTACCCGGCCATTTAAAAGTGCTGTCGCGATAAAAAACTGAACCATGATAATCGTTAAGTGATTTAAGAATATTCCGCATAACGTTGCCCATTTCATAAGGTGTATTCAAGTTTATAGCTTGTTCATAGGCTGTCTTTTTTGTATTATTCCAGTTTAGCAACTTTGAATTAACAGCATTATTTTGCATGATAGTTATAGTGGTATCTATTAAAAACTTAACTTTTTTGTTTTTAAATACTTGCGCAGAAACAGGCGAACATTGAAAAATAAAAACGCTTATAACAAGAAAAAGTAAATTATGGGTGTGTTTATAATGAGGCCATTTCATAAAAGGTTGGTTTATAGCGTTGGTAAATTAGGTAAAAAGTAGATAGTTATATAATGTTTTAAACAGAATTTTGGCTGCTTTCGTCCCGTTATAATTAAAGAAAGATATGAGATAAGCTATAAAATAACTAATTGATAATCAAATTACAATCCCTTATTTAAGGTCAAAAATCCTGGCAAATAAGTTGTTACACACTGTTACATATTTTTTTGCAAAATGCTTATTTTTAATAACTTACTTGAAAATAGTGTTACACGTTGTTACATCCACGCGTGTAACAGCAACAAAGGCAAAAAGTATTACCTTTACCATCCGATGAAACTCGTTGACGAAACCTTGTTCCTTCTAAAAAAGGAAATTGTGCTGGAGTGGCGCTCAAAGTATGCCTTTAATGGTGTATTGCTGTATGTGGTGTCTACTATATTTATATGCTTTATATCCTTTAGTCTTACGCCCGGTTTTGCCGGCAGCAACGGCTATAAAATAGTATGGAACGTGTTGTTTTGGATTATTATTCTTTTTGCGTCTGTTAACGCCATTGCCAAAAGCTTTATGCAGGAGAGCCGGGGGCGGTTGCTTTATTATTATACCATTGCAAGTCCGCAGGCCATTATCTTGTCAAAAACCATATATAATATGCTGCTTATGTCTTTATTAAGTTTACTGGCTTTGGTGGCGTACCTGCTGTTCTTCCCTAATACTATCGGCGACCTGCTACTATATTTCACAGCTGTTATATTGGGCAGCATAAGTTTTTCAACCACGTTTACCATGATATCGGCCATTGCCTCAAAGGCGGGCAATAATGGCACGCTGATGTCTATATTAAGCTTCCCGGTGGTTATACCGGTTATATTGATACTTATCCGCCTTAGCAAAAGCGCAATGGATGGGGTAGAGCGTAGCCTCAGTTATGGTAACATTGGCGTTTTGTGTGCTATTAACGTTATAGTAGTTGCAACAGCCTTGTTGTTATTCCCTTATTTATGGCGCGACTGACCGGATTAATATTTTAATTTGAGCCTGTTTAATCAAGTGCTAATACATTAACTTTACCATCATTAAAAACTAATAACCCGCTTGGCAAAAGACGCTAAAGAAACCCCCTTAATGCAGCAATACAATACCATCAAGGCTAAATACCCTGGTGCGTTGTTGCTTTTTCGTGTTGGGGATTTTTATGAAACCTTTGGCGAGGATGCTATTAAAGCAGCGGGTATTTTAGGCATTACGCTTACCCGCAGGGCCAACGGCGCGGCAACGCATATTGAATTGGCCGGTTTCCCGCATCACTCGATAGAAACCTATTTGCCCAAGCTGGTGCGTGCCGGGCAGCGTGTAGCCATTTGCGACCAGCTGGAGGATCCCAAAACCACCAAAACTATTGTAAAACGCGGTGTTACCGAGTTGGTTACGCCGGGTGTTGCTACCAATGATAACATCCTTCATCAAAAAAGTAATAACTACCTGGCATCGCTGTATTTTGAGAAGAATAGTATTGGCATAGCTTTGATAGATATTTCAACAGGCGAGTTTTTAACCGCCCAGGGCAACAGCGATTATATTGATAAACTGCTGCAAAGCTTTAACCCCAGCGAGATCATATACCCCAAAAGCAGGCAGGCCGATTTTAAGGGCCTTTACGGCGACCGCTTTTATACCTATACGCTTGATGATTGGCCCTACAGTGGCGATTATGCTAATGAAACCCTATTAAAACATTTCGGCGTGCAGTCGCTAAAAGGATTTGGTATTGACCGGCTTAACCTGGGTATTGTAGCCGCAGGGGTAGCACTGCATTATTTGAATGAGACCGAACACCGTAACCTGCAGCATATATCGGCTATAAGCCGGATAGAGGAGGATCGCTACCTATGGCTTGACCGTTACAGCGTACGTAACCTTGAACTGGTAGGCTCGGCTAATGAAAATGCCATGACGCTGGTTGATGTGCTTGACCATACCTGTTCGCCAATGGGCGCGCGTTTACTGCGCAGGTGGATAGTGATGCCATTAAAGGAGCTTAAACCCATTAACGATAGGCTGGGGGTGGTTGAGTACCTCATAGCGAACGAAGAACTAAGGGAAGACTTACTGCAACAAATACGCCAGATAGGCGATCTGGAAAGGCTGATATCAAAAATAGGTTTGCAAAAAGCAAACCCGCGCGAGGTTTGCCAACTTAAAAAAGCTTTAACAGCTATTGATGCCATTAAAAAGCTGGCCGAGAGTTCGGATAATAACCCTTTGAAAGCTATTGGCGAACAATTAAACCCTTGTACGCTTATTAGCGAAAAAATAGAAAAGGAACTAAATCCCGAGCCACCGGTAATGCTGGTAAAGGGCGGGGTGATCAATGAGGGGATAAACGAAGAACTGGACCGTTTGCGTAAAATAGCTTTTGGCGGTAAGGGTTATTTATTAGAGATACAAAAACGCGAGGCTGAAGCTACCGGCATACCATCACTTAAAGTGTCATTTAACAATGTATTTGGGTATTATTTGGAGGTTACGCATAGCCATCGGGATAAAGTACCAACCGAATGGATACGCAAGCAAACCCTGGTAAATGCCGAGCGTTACATTACCCCCGAGCTTAAGGAATACGAAGAGCAGATATTAGGCGCTGAAGAAAAAATACTAGCGCTGGAAACTAAGCTATACAATGACCTGCTATACTCATTAGCTGAATATATTAAGCCTGTGCAGCTAAACGCGCAATTGATAGCGCGGCTGGATGTGCTGCTTAACTTTGCCACCATCTCCATTAAAAACTATTACGCTAAACCTCATATTAATGATAGTAAGGTAATTGATATTAAGGGGGGGCGTCACCCGGTTATTGAGAAGAACCTGCCATTGGGCGAGGAATATATCACCAATGATGTTTATCTGGATTCGGAAACACAGCAGATCATTATTATAACCGGGCCCAATATGGCAGGTAAATCGGCCTTGTTAAGGCAAACCGGGTTAATTGTATTAATGGCGCAAATGGGGTGTTTTGTGCCCGCAAAAGCTGCGGATATTGGTTTGGTTGATAAGATATTTACCCGGGTTGGTGCATCAGACAACTTATCGTCAGGCGAATCGACCTTTATGGTGGAGATGAACGAGACGGCCAGTATACTCAATAACTTATCAGACCGTAGTTTGATATTGTTGGACGAAATAGGTCGTGGTACATCTACTTACGATGGTATATCCATAGCCTGGTCAATAGCCGAGTATCTGCACAACCATCCATCCGCAAAAGCGAAAACACTTTTTGCTACGCATTACCACGAATTGAACGAGTTAAGTAATTCCTTTAACCGCATTAAAAACTTTAATGTAACGGTTAAGGAGGTTGGTAACCAGATCATATTTTTGCGTAAGCTGATGCCCGGCGGCAGCGAGCATAGCTTTGGTATACATGTAGCTAAACTGGCCGGTATGCCTCAAAAAGTATTGAGCCGCGCCAACGAAATATTAAAAAAACTGGAACACGAACGTACCGGCGGCGAGCATATTAAGGATAGTATCCGCAAGGTGCAAAAGCAGGCCGTGCAAATGCAAATGTTCAGTATTGACGACCCGGTGCTGGTTAAAATACGCGATACCCTGAATAACCTTGACGTAAATACCCTAACCCCTGTAGAGGCGTTAATGAAGCTTGACGAGATACAGCGGGTGATAAAAGGGTAGGGTGATTTCGGATTTTTCGCGTTATTTGTTTTTTAAAGGTGTTCAAGAGGGCTTCGCCGTTTCGGATGTTCGATGTCGGATATTGTGGATATGTTAAAAACATCACAAGCCTTTTTAATATCCTTACAACTATTTTTATACTATGAAATTAAACCGCTTCAATAAGCTGTACCTGTTATTTTTTGCTGCCGCGATTGTATTGTCGTCCTGCCATTCAAAAAAAGCGGTATTAAAAGGCGAACCCGGTGAAATTGTAAAACCCCAGGCTGATATTGCCGATAAATATTCGCAATTGATGGCGGTTGATAAACGCGATATTCAAAACGGCAGGCTATATAGCTTTATTGACCAGTGGATGGGTACGCCCTATAAATTTGGCGGTTTAGATAAGGAGGGTATTGATTGCTCCGGACTGGCCCAGTTGCTTGAACAACAAGTGTACGGTATTAATATCCCCAGGATGACCAGCCAGCAGGTAAACGTTATAAAACGTAAATACGAGGATGAACTGAAAGAAGGCGACCTGGTATTTTTTGACTTTGATGGCAAGCCATTTAGCCATGTAGGTGTTTACCTGCAAAATGGTTATGTAGTACATGCCAGTTCAACAAAAGGGGTGATGATAGTCAGGCTGCATAGCCCATCAATGTATAAATATTTTTCTCGCGCGGGGTCAATTATTGATACGCCTATGGTTTCTTCGCAAGCCGAATAATTTAATGCGGTTAAACGCAAATAATTCAATAATTTTGCTTTTAACATGACCAAGCCCAAACAAGACTATTCTTTCTGGACAAAATATAAACGCTACGCAAGTACTGAGATATTATTATATGTCATTATGATACTTGGCATTATATTAGGCATCTGGATATTTAGTTAATTGTTTTTAACCAGTATGGTATTATAATTATCAGCCTCAACTACTGTTTGGTAAAAATCAATCAGGTCCTGATAAGCGCTTTTATCATACGTGCCATCAATTATGGCTATCCTTCGTTTATAGGTCAACACGTTACCCTTTAAAACCATGGTGGCCTGATAAGTGCCAAACGGTTTTTCAACGTTTAAGTTTAGAGGCAGTTTTTCAAAATGATAACCCTTGGGTAGGGTATAGCTTATCTCATCTTCGTCGGTGTAGCCGTCATTTAAATAAACGGATGTGGTGCGGTTTCTTATTTCCCGCGGTACGCCTGTTCTGCGATTTACCGAATTAATTAAAAAATAAAGCTTATTGTTATTAACCGAAGCATAGTCGCGTGCAACAAGTGATACGGTCTCTGTAGTAACCGGTTTGCTGCTCTTATCCTGCTTAAACATAAATTTCCCAATGTCAAGATTGTTTATAGGATATATCTTTTTCAATAGCTTTTCCTGTTCAATAGATGATTCGCCCATAAATTCTTCACGATTATCATATTGCGTGCCTTCAAAAGTAGTTTGCATATCACCCGATAATTCGCCCGTTGCGCTAATATTAAATTTTGCTTTACGTATTTGCAAATTTGCCTGTGGCAGGTAACGGGGGGTATGTAGCAGTTTGCCCCCTTGGGGTGTGCAGGCTAAAACAGTGCGATCGTCAGTAAAGTCACCTAAAAACCCAAAAGGTATTTTTTGACTGGTACATTCCAGCCAGGTTGTATCGTTTTTAAAGGGTACACATAAAATGACATGGTTGCCCTGATCCATACTGGCAAAATCGGGCAGCATACTCCTTTTTTCATTGCCGGCCTCAACTACACAATAGTAAGATTCAATACCGGCTACTTTAAGTAAAGCCTGCGTGTAATTTACCAAACCCTTGCAATCGCCATAACCTAACTTATCCACCTCGTCAGCTATAAAGGGTTGATAGCCACCTATGCCTATTTGTATGCTTATATACCTGGTTTTTTGTTGCATATACTCATAAATTTTACGGGCTTTCTCTTTTGCGTCTGCTATATCTTTGGTTATATCAATTATATGTGCCTTTGTTTCGGCGGATAGCATATCCCTGTTCAGTAATAGTTTATCATATGTCCATTTCCCTAATTCGTTCCAATTAGTAAATGACCCTTTTATACCTTCGTACGAAAAATTTTCGGGGGCAATTTTTACACTACCCAAATAGGTTTCGGGGTTTGGACTGTAAGGCTCATCTTTTATGGCTTTGACGTTATTAACTTGCCATGAATAGGTTTTAAGCCCCTCGCCGTTGATAGTAATTACCGCCTTGTTTAGAAGATTGATTTCTTTATATTTTATTTTAAAATCGGGCTTGCAGATAAAGGTGAATGAGCTTTTCTCTATAGCTAACCCGAGTTGGTTAATAGGTTTCCAGCTGTCAAAATTTAATGTTTGTTTGGAGCGCAATTCATACTCATATTCAATAGTATAAGGATAGCTTGTAACAGGGGGACTATAATGTTTTACCCTTGAATCTTCAAAAAGCGAAAAATCATTAGCGGCGCTGACATCATCAAAATTACTTTCAGAAAATTTGCTGGTTTGCTTACCATACTCATCATAAATCAGCCCTTTTACATATTTAATGTTATTGCTTTTATTGTGCCATATAACAATACGGGCCAAATTATCGCCATTTTTATTTAAAACGGTTATAGCAGTTTTAATGTGATAAATGGTACTGTTTAAATCGGCAACCTGTATAGTTACTTCTTTGTTTCTGATAATCGCGCTTGCGTAGGGCAGAAGGTCTTTTGATATTAAATCTGCGCGATAATTTATCTGCGCTATACTAGCCCCGCTATAAATAATTAACAAAAACAACAATACCGATCTTCTCATAACTTATTTTTTGAATACCATTTCGGCTTTTTCTGAAAGAATGATCTTGTTGTATAGCTCTTTTAAAGCGGGATATTCATTAACATCGTAAATAGGTTTATTAAATTGAGTTATGTGCGAAAAATTAAATGAATTACCTGTGCCACTATAAGCGATCGAAAATTTACCACCCTTGTCAGGCATTACGAATGTAGCGTTTTGTGGCGCGTTTTCAATTGTGTAGCCTTCGGGCAGGTTCATATTTAATAAAAAAGTGTTTTCTGACGGCACTCCCATATCAACCGGGTAATTTCTTTCGGTTAATTTAAACGGATTAGTTGTTACCCTGTCAAGTAAATACGGATTAAAGGTAAACCGTGTATTGTTCAAATCTTTAAAGGCATCTATTTCCACTTCATATTTTTCGGCTAAGGGCTTATCCAGGCTATCGATGTTAGTGACCTCTGATTTTAATATCTTCATTTTAGGCATCTTCTCGTCCAGATCCTCAACATATTCATCTACGGTATTAAATTTTTTAATAGCCCTTCGCCTTAAATAAGCCGAGTAATCGCTTGAATAGCGGGTAATTGTACCTTTTAATTTGCCGTTTTCCTGTAAAGTAACTTCAACCAGGGTGGTGGTCTTTTCTTTTTGACCAGTGTTTAAATCCGTCCAAAATGAAGGTTTATCCAAACTCATTACGCGCCCCTGGTCATTAAGGCATCTAACTGGCAGCATACCAAAACCAAGCAGGGGGTCGGTTGCATCTAATAGGTATGTTTTATTGCCAATGGTTGCACGGGCAATAACATAATCAAATTCAGTAATAACGGGATACAGTTTATTAACTACTCCATGATCACGTGTTGATAGCATTACCACATCAGTATTAATTCCACCGGCATTTAACGCGCTAACTAGTGCCAGGTTAACATCGGCTACCGTTCCGGTATGCTTATCAAGTGCTTTTTTTACACCCACATCTGTTGACATGGAGTAGAATTGGTTCCACTTAATGTTTTTTTGTATATAAGCATATATGGCCTCGGCTTTATCTAACTCGGTTGTTTTATTGGCAATTACTGGCATAATAACGTCTTTTAGCATATCCTTCCGCTTTATCTGGTTACCAAAAGATTCATCGTGCTTAAGTTCATAGTCAACGTCTTTCCATTCCTTGCTTAACTTTTTGGAAACTCCATTAGCACCAAAGTCAGCATATTCAGACAGTTCAAAATACATTGCCGACAAAAAATTCTTTTTGGCCGTCATGTAATCTTCTTCAATAAATGCAGGCACATCATTTATGGCATAGGTTATTTTTGAACAATCGCACTTAAAACCATGAAAATCAAAGCAATCTTTTTCAACCTCGGATGGGTTTTTGCTCAGTTTTAACGGACCCCGTATTAATACATTATAGCGGTAGTACGCGGGTATATGTACCTCGTATTCTGAATATATTTTGGGGATATCGGATTGAAACTCCCATGATTTAAAGTTTATTAAATAGGGCGATTCAAGTTTGTATTTATATTCAATGATGCTGCCGCTTTTAGCATTAGGCATAGCAAATGTTATTTTATTCCAATATTTATTTTCATTAGTTGTATAAATTTTTTGAGGGTCAAGTTCGGTTTTTTCAATACGGCCATTTTCGGCCAGATTGTAAGTTATACCGGTTATATCCGTAATCTTATCAAAATGGTAGCTATCGCCCACACGAAACAATATTTCTACATTACCTTTGTCTAAAGCCTTGCTATCCAAGATTTTTATTTTTACGTGATATTCAAAATCTAATGGGGTAGTTTGCTCCTGCGCAAGTATCTGGCATTTTCCAAACTCCGCTAAAACCACGGCATGTGCAGAGGTGTCTTTTTCATATTTTTTTAGATCAATGTCTTTTTGGGTGATTTCGCCGTAAGGAAAATCCTGAGCCTCAGCGTATAGAGAAGACAGTAGTAAGAAGCAGAAAAGTATATTTCTCATTATAAGGTATTGTTAGGTGCGTTAAATTTAATTAAAAATTTAATCTGCTGAAACTTTTTACCACCTTTACCAACTGCTATATAATTATATAAATGAAACTTAATTTAAAACGCCCACTGGCTTTTTTTGACCTTGAAGCTACAGGAGTAAACGTTGGTGCCGATCGTATTGTAGAAATATCTATTATAAAACTGCACCCGGATGGATTAGAAGAGGTTAAAACCTGGCGCGTACACCCTGAAATGTCAATTCCGTTGGAAGCCTCATTGATACATGGTATATATGACGAGGATATTAAGGATGAGCCGGTGTTTAAAAATATAGCACAATCCGTGGCAGAGTTTTTGGGCGATAGTGATTTGGCAGGTTTTAACTCAAATAAGTTTGATATACCCATGCTGATGGAGGAGTTTTTACGGGCGGGTGTGGTGTTTGATCTGGATAAACGGCATTTTGTTGATGTGCAGAATATATTTCACCAAATGGAACAGCGTACTTTAAAGGCTGCTTACCAGTTTTATTGCGATAAGCAAATTGTAAATGCGCATAGTGCCGAGGCTGATACTCGCGCCACTATGGAAGTATTGCTTGCACAAATAGCCCGATATGAAAACCAGGAATGGGAAGATAAAAAAGGCAACCGCAGTATACCTGTTGTAAATGATGTAGAAGGGTTGCATAAGTTTACCAATATCAATCGCCCGGTTGATTTTGCGGGCCGTATGGCCTATAATGAGCAGGGCGAAGAGGTGTTTAACTTTGGTAAACACAAAGGCAAGCGTGTTGAAGATGTGCTTAGCGTAGAGCCAAGTTATTACTCCTGGATGATGCAGGGCGATTTCCCGTTGTACACCAAGCGCAAACTGGAAGAAATACACAGTCGTTGGAATGCCAAAAAGCAGGCCGAACGGCAGGTGGCTAAGCCAATACAACCAAAACCTGTTGAGCAACCTGTTGCTAAAGCAGATGCACCCAAAGCACAACCACATAAACCTTATAACAAACCTTACGAAAACAAGCCTTTTAAAAAGAAGGAAGAACCCGCGGCACCTGTTAACGAGGATATGTTGAAGTTGTTGGCAGATAAGTTTAAGAAGGGATAAAAATTAAATTGTCATCCCGAACATAGTGAGATATCTATATACATGCAGGTGGGTATCTTGCCCATGTATAGATTTCTTCTTGTTCCTCGTCGAAAGGACACCGGTTTTTTTAATCAATGTTCTCTCAAAAAATCAATATTCCGTTTCAACCCGCTGAACTTAGCGCGTTTAACCGCCGAGTTTTTAAATACTTTTTTAAAAACATCTTCGGTAATCTCTTCAAGGTCTTTGCGGTTTAAACCAAGCAATTCGGGATGAGGCTCAAAAGCAGGTTCAGTATGCAGTATGGAAAAGCGGTTCCAGGGGCAAACATCCTGACAAATATCGCAGCCAAACATCCAGTTATCCATTTTGCCTTTAAACTCCTGCGGTATCTCGTTTTTAAGCTCAATAGTAAGGTAAGAAATACATCTGCTGCCATCAACCACATAGGGTCCAACTATGGCATCGGTAGGGCAGGCGTCAATACAGCGGGTGCAGGTGCCGCAATGGTCGGCCGTGGGTTCAATATCATATTCCAGTTCCAGGTCAATAATCAGTTCGGCCAAAAAAAAGAACGAGCCTGTTTGTTTGTTAATGAGGTTGGTGTTTTTTCCTATCCAGCCCATGCCGCTTTTTTGAGCCCAGGCCCTGTCAAGCACCGGTGCCGAATCCACAAATGCGCGACCACCAACTTCGCCTATTTTTTCGTTAATTACCTGTAATAGTTGCTTTAGTTTATCTTTAATAATGCTGTGGTAATCAATGCCATAAGCGTACTTCGATATCTTGGGTGCAAGCGGGTCGGTCTGCTGATTTTCTGTATAATAATTTACGCCCAATGATATAACCGACTTGGCATCATCAACCAGCAGGCGCGGGTCAAGCCGCTTATCAAAATGGTTTTCCATGTACTGCATCTCGCCATGCATGTTTTTGTTCAGCCAGTTTTCCAGGCGTGGGGCTTCCTCTTCTAAAAACTCAGCTTTGGCAATACCGCAAAACATAAAGCCCAGGTTTTTGGCCTCGGTTTTAATGAGTTGGCTATATGCTGATAACTGCGATTGCATATTGCAAAGATAAGAAAATCAAGCTTGAACAATTTTGACACCGATTTATAAAACAGCACCTGTGAAATAGTTGTTGTAATAAAAAAGCGCATTACTATGGAAACCATTGAAAATAATAGCCCGAAAGACGAGAGTATCACCAATGATGATAACTCTGTAACCAATACTGATCACGCCGATGAAGCTAATAAGCACCCTGAGCCTGAAGCAGAAGTAGCTAAAGAGATACCAACAGTAACGCCCGGCAATGATGGCGACCCAGCACCCGTGCAAACAGAGGACGATACCCCCCTAACCCCTTAAAGGGGGAATCTGGAGCACAAAAAAAGTCGCTTTAAACTTCTAAAGCGACTTTCTATCAAACTATCGTTCCCCCTTCAGGGGGTTAGGGGGCTAAAAGCTACCCTTTATGCTATTACTTAAGTTTTTGGTAGTCCAGTAGCCACTGTCCAATATCCTTCTAACAGTCATTAACGGATCATTAGCATCGCGTTTATCAGCAAGTTGGAATGCTATTTTAAACCCGCGTTTATGCAGCTCGGGTAAATTTGCAGCGTTCCATATACCAAAAGGGAAAGCAAAGTATTTTATTGGTTTGCCGGTAATTTCTTCCAGCTTTTTGGTTGGTTTATCTAATTGGGTAACCCAGTCATCCGTTGGGCGCAAAGTAATTTTGCCATTTTTACCAATGATCTTTAATGATGAGGTATGCGATAGCCTGTCAAAACGATGGTGATCCCAGGTATGGCTGGCAATAACGTTGCCGGCGTCTGATAATTGTTTAACCTGATCAGTTGTCATGTAACGCGGGCGGCCAAGCGATACGGTCATGATAAAATACACTGCTTTATAGCCGTATTTTTTCAGCTCGGGCGCGGCAATGGTAAACTGATCAAGATCAGTATCATCAAAGGTCAACATAATAGGTTTGCTGGGCAGGGCAGCGCCTTTGGTTAAATAATCATATAACTGGTCGGGCAAAATGGTGTGGTAGCCACTGTCATGCAGCATTTTAATATGTTGTTTAAATGCTGCAATAGGGATAATATAATCTTTAGCTGTTTTTGAATCGGTAGCTTTCCAATCGCGTATCTGGTGATAGCATAATACGGGTACTTGCTTACGCGCCATAATAGCGGCTGCATTTTGTGCCGATGCCGGTTGGCTTAAAATAATACTCGAAATACCTGCAAATAGCAGGGTGGTAAGTTGTTTATACATGGTTATAATTGGGGTGTTTATGCTATTATTAACGGTATCTAAAATAATATATTTCAGCAGGAAAATAATTGTAATTATAAAATAATAGTGCGTTATTTTTAGAACAGCGAAGGGTTGCCGCCTGTTTTAATTTTTCCTAAATGTTTATAAGCGCTTTCAGTAGCTTCGCGGCCACGTGCAGTGCGCATTAAAAAGCCTTCCTGAATTAAAAAGGGTTCGTAAACCTCTTCAATGGTGCCTTCTTCTTCGCCAACGGCGGTTGCTATTGTTTTTAAACCTACCGGACCACCTTTAAACTTTTCAATAATAGTAAGCAATATCTTGTTGTCCATTTCGTCCAAACCATGCTCATCAACATTTAAGGCGTTAAGCGCATATTTGGCTATGGCGGTATCAATATTACCGTCGCCTTTTATCTGGGCAAAATCACGCGTACGGCGCAGTAGTGCGTTGGCTATACGTGGTGTACCACGGCTGCGGCGGGCAATTTCGTAAGCACCTTCATCACTTATAGGCGTTTTTAATATAGCTGCCGACCTTAAAACAATAGTGGTTAGTAGTTTAGCGTCGTAATACTCAAGCCTTGAATTAATGCCAAACCGAGCCCTTAAAGGCGCAGTTAACAAGCCTGAGCGGGTAGTAGCCCCAACCAGAGTAAATGGGTTTAATGATATCTGCACTGAACGCGCGTTAGGGCCGCTCTCCAGCATTATATCAATTTTAAAATCTTCCATAGCCGAGTATAAATACTCTTCAACAAGTGGGCTTAAACGGTGTATCTCGTCAATAAATAAAATGTCGCCGGTTTCCAGGTTGGTAAGTAGTCCGGCAAGATCGCCGGGTTTGTCTAATACAGGTCCGGATGTTATTTTAATACCAACACCCATCTCGTTAGCAATAATATGCGACAGGGTAGTTTTACCTAAGCCTGGGGGGCCATGCAACAAAACATGGTCAAGCGCCTCGCCACGTTGGCGGGCCGCCTGTACAAATATCCGGATGTTGGCTAATATTTTATGCTGACCGGTAAAATCCTCAAAAGCCTGCGGGCGTAATACTTTTTCTATGTCACGCTCAACAGGGGATAGGTTTTCACCATCGGGATCAAGATGCTCATTCATTACACGAATTTAGTGATTAGTGATTAGAGATTGGTGATTAGTTTAAATTTAGTGATCAGAGAGTGGAGATTAGTGATTAGTTATTTAACGGATAATCATAATCGATAGGACTAATCTCTAATCACCCATTAACTAATCACTATCCTTCCGGATATTTCCTGAAAATACTATTGATCTTCATTTGTATGACGCCTAAAATGGCTTCTTTAAATATGCCTTTTGACATTTTTGAAGCACCCGCGGTACGATCAGTGAAAATGATAGGCACCTCTACCAGATTAAAGCCGTGTTTAACGGTAGTGTATTTCATTTCTATTTGGAAGGCATAGCCTACAAATTTTATCTTGTTTAGTTCCACGGTTTGTAATACTTTGCGTTTATAGCAAACAAAGCCGGCAGTAAAATCCTGTATTTTTACACCTGTTATAAAACGTACATAAACAGATGCAAAATAGCTCATCAATACCCTACTCATGGGCCAGTTTACTACGTTAACCCCATTTACATACCGTGAGCCTACAGACATATCTGCACCATTTACGCAAGCATCTTTTAATTTTATAAGATCATCAGGGTTGTGCGAAAAATCGGCATCCATCTCAAAAATATAGTCGTACTGCTTTTCAATGGCCCATTTAAAACCATGGATATAAGCTGTACCCAAACCCTGTTTACCTGCGCGCTCCACTATAAAAAGTTTGTCGGCATATTCATTTTGCAGCTCTTTTACAATAATGGCGGTACCATCAGGCGAGCCATCGTCAATGATTAATAAATGAAAGTTGTGAGGTAAAGAAAATACCTTACGAATCATCCGTTCGATGTTTTCCTTTTCGTTGTAAGTAGGTATTATGACTATGCTATCAGGCACTTAAATATTTTTGATTAAAGATAAATGTAGTTGGCTAAAATAACAGAAATACTGTTGATATAAAATTAAAATGGTAACGGCTGCAATATATATTTAAGTATAATTTATGTATTTTAATTATTTGTTTTGGCGCCGGCTTCGTTAATTACTTCATCATCAGGTTCGGCTATATAACTGCGTTCTTTTAATCGTGGAGATACCAGCATGAATAACACGGTAAAAATTAGCACTATACCAACAAAAAACCAATAATAATTAGCCCCCTGCAAATGCTTTGACAATAAGCCGCCAGATGAAATATTGCTGTTAATTAAAGCAGTAAATGTATTACCTAAAGCTATTACTAACAGCCAGATAGCACTCATGGTGCTTTTCATTGATTTTGGCGAATGTGTGTAAGCATATTCCAGGCCGGTAATGGAAACCAATACTTCAGCCGCTGATAAAATAACGTAAGCAAATATTTGCCACCAAATAGATGGGGTAGTGCCGGCATCAACACGCATTTGTATTAGTGCTATTATAATAAATGATAAAGCAGTAAGCACTAAGCCTGCCCCTAAGCGCCTTAATGGCGTTGTTTTAAGACCTATCTTATCAAAATAAGGATATACCCAGTAATTAAACACAGGTATAAATATTAATAAGAATACAGGATTAAAGGTTTGTACCTGGCCCGGCAGCATGGTAAATTTATAAAAGCCCAAATTTATGGTCCTGTCCATTTTAGCGGCCTGTAACACCCATTCAGACAGGTTTTGATCCCAAACGGCCCAAAAAGCAAATGCAAATACAAATACAGCAATTACACGGTATACCGCTTTTACCCCCTCTACTTTTTGCGGGTCGAAATTTTCTTTAGCGACATCTAAAATAGATTGACCTTGTTTCCTTTTGCCCATGTTCATTAAGGCATAAGCAGATATAAATACGAAGTTGTTACGATTAATGCCCGATGGTGGCACACGCACATACATTTTACGGCCCGAAAAGAAAATAATGGTAGCTAATGCCATTAAAAAACCAGGTATGCCGAATGCCCATTTGGCACCATAAGTTTCATATATCCATGGAATTAATATAGTTGATATAATAGAACCTGCGTTAATGCTAAAATAAAACCATCCATATACTTTTGAAAGCAGGCTCTCATTGCTCTTGTCAAACTGATCGCCTACGTTGGCTGATACGCACGACTTTATACCACCCGCGCCTATAGCTATTAAAACTAACCCGGATGTAAACCCGGTTAAATTAGTGTCAAATAAGGCTAAAAACAAGTGCCCCACACAATAAACCATTGATATATACAGGATGATCTTGTACTTGCCGGTAAACCAGTCGGCAACTAACCCACCGATAAATGGAAGCGTATAAGCTAATGCTACAAAAAAATGTGTGCTCTCATTGGCATGTGCCTCGGCGGCTGTAGTAAGTGCAGGGTTATGCGTTGGGTTGTAAAACTGTGCAACCAAAAACGTCACCAATATTGACCGCATACCATAAAAGCTAAAACGCTCGGCAGCTTCATTCCCAATAATAAATGGAATACTTCTTGGATATTTTGGTTCAATGGGAGCTGCTACAGTAGTGTCATTAGCCATAAATATTATTTAAAGTTTCTCTAAAATACTATTATTATGTTATAAATTAATTTTGTGGTAAGTAACAAAGATTAATTGTTCTTTTTTGCGGATGCGCGTTGGGCTTTATCCGGGTCATTTTTAGGATCAATATAATCAGCATCGTGCGCATCGGCAACATTCCTCATATCCAGGTTGTCAACATATTCCCATTTGCCGTTTCTAAGGCGGTAGCCGTTATAGGTGAGGTCGGGACCATAGGTATCGGGCTTGTCTTTTAATTTTTTATCAGGAGGGGCAAGGTTATCAAAAACTATCAGGTTTTGCTCGGGCACATAACGCAGCAACATAGATGCCTGTCGGGTGTATTCAAATATAATCCTTTTTCTGCTTTTGCCTTTTTCATTAAATACAGGCATGCCCAATTGCATTTTATCATTTTTAAATGATAGTACCTCAATTACCTTTTTGGTAGATTTTACCGTATTCCCCTTCCAGCCTAATAAAACATAGTAAGGATTACTGCTATTAACCGGTATAATTTTATAATATTCGGCCCCGTACCATTTGCGGTTATCGGTCACAGAGTCTTCGGGGTGCTGTAGTAATGGCGTATAATCCTCTAAGGGAAATATTTTTAACGGACCGCCGGTATTCATTTGTATGGCACCGTAAAAACGATAACTGCCGTCATCATTAACAATGGGCCAGCTAAAAATCCTGAATTTATTATCTGGTGATTTTAAAATACTTACACTTTTTACCGAATCAAAAGGGAACTGAAATGAATTGGGCACCTTTAGCGCGCTAACCAGGGTTTTTATAAACTGATAATTGGCGTTTTTGCGTTCCAGATCATTTTCGTTGTTTACAAATATTTTACCCAGAGTATTTAAGCTATCCTGATAATTGTTAAGCTGTTTAGTGTTAGCGCTTGGGCTGGTGTGTTGTGCCAGCAGCAGCAGGGGTAGTGCCAACAATAACAAACCGATTAACAGTAATTTTTTCATTTAAGCCAATAACGTATTTTTTGAAAAACAATTATAAGTACCATACTAAATTAAAAAATACGCAGCAAAAGTATATTTTTAATCTGTATTACTATGCTCGCATAATAATTATGCCCAATACATAAGTAAAAATCAATATAACCGAAACTTATATTAATTTTGAACGGTTAAATTACTAAATGGCAACACTTTCTCCTTCGCGCCAAAAGGCTTTATTGCGCAAATATGCCCGCAATGTTAAGTTTTTAATGATGATAGTTAGCATTGGCGTAATTGTTTACGCCTTGCCCAAACAAACTAAGTTTAGTTACGAAATTGAAAAAGGCCGTATATGGAATCAAAAGGACCTGATATCGCCATACAATTTTGCCATATTAAAAACCCCAACCGAGCTTGAAAGTGATAAGAAAGCTGTACTGGCTGGCGTTACCCCCGTATACCAACTTCAACCCGGGGTAAATAAGCAAATGTTGGATGGGTTTAAAAGTGACCTGGAAATAAAGTGGCATACTGCCGGAATTGATGACCGTTTAAAAGAACGTTATATTACAACTGGCAACACCTTGATAAATAATATCTACGCTACAGGTGTTTTATCGCTTAACCCAAAATACCAGCAAAATACTGAGAATTATGATATAACCATACTGGATAAAAATGTAGCTACAGCTAAAAATACAGCCGATATTTATACCAAGGAAAAAGCCTTAGCTTACTGCAATGCCGAATTAAGCAACCATACTGGTATTGATAAAGTTTTTTTGCTTGACTTGCTGCAAAGCCACATAGAGGTTAATTTGGTTTATGATGATCGTTTAACCAACCGTTTAGAAAAGGAAGCGCTGGAAGATTTATCATTAACACGTGGGATGGTGCAAAAAGGCGACATCATTGTAGCCAAAGGATCCGTTGTTAATGATGACGTATACCAAAAACTGCAATCGTACAAAAAAGCTTTTGAAGATAATTCGCGCATAAACGGCGATTACAAGTTGGTATTGCTTGGCCAAAGTATATTAGTAGCAATTTCCATCGCCCTGCTCATGATATTTTTATACCTGTTTAGACGCGATATTTATAATGATAACCGTTTGGTTAGCCTTATTTTATTGGTAATAACAGCCATGCTGTTCACCCTTTCAATGGCTATAAAATTACAACTGCCTAATTTATATTATATCCCATATTGTATAGTACCTATTATCATTCGTATTTTGTTTGATACGCGTTTGGCGCTTAATATACATTTGCTGGTGGTGCTTATTGCCGGTTTTTTTGTGCCCAATAGTTTTGAATTTGCCTTTTTAGAGATAACCGCTGGCATGGTATCTATTTACAGTATCAAAAACCTTATACGGCGCGAGCAGTTCCTTCTATCAGCAGCTATTATTACGTTTACCTACCTGGCGTCATTTTTAGGTATATTATTGATACGCGAGGGCAGCTTTGGAAATATAGACTGGCTTGACTTTGTACCTTTTGTGGTAAGCGTATTGCTAACGTTGCTGGCTTACCCGCTTATTTACCTGTTTGAGAAGATGTTTGCACTTACCTCAGACATTACCCTAATTGAGCTAACCAATACCAATGCCCCTTTATTGCGCGAAATGGCATTTACTGCGCCGGGTACCTTCCAGCACTCACTGCAGGTTGCCAACCTGGCCGAAAACGCCATATATGCTATTGGGGGTAATGCATTGCTGGTTAGGGCAGGGGCCCTGTATCATGATATAGGCAAAATGGAAAACCCATTATTTTTTATAGAGAACCAGATATCCGGGTTTAACCCGCATGATAAACTGCCTTATGAAGAAAGCGCTCAAATTATTATAAGGCACGTAAGTAAAGGTATTGAGATGGCGCATAAGGCCAATTTGCCCGAAATTGTTATCAACTTTATACGTACCCACCACGGCGATACCCGGGTTGATTATTTTTACCAGTCGTTCCTGAAAAACTTTCCTGAAAAATTTATCAATGAAAATATTTTCAGGTATCCGGGTCCCATACCTTTTACCAAAGAAACCGGTGTTTTAATGCTGGCCGACTCGGTTGAGGCAGCATCCCGATCATTAAAACAACCCGACGAAAAATCAATAAGCGCGCTTGTGGACCGTATTGTAAAATACAAGCTTGATCAAAACCAGCTGAAAGACAGTGATATTACCCTAAAGGACATTGAAACTATTAAAGCCATATTTAAACGGATGCTGATGAGCATTTATCATGTTAGGATGGATTATTAGGTAAAGTTGAAGTGGTTATAAGAGGTTTTAAGTGTTAAAAAGGTTGATTTTTATATTTATTCACAACATTTTCAATCGCTTACAACATTTAAAATAATTTTTTTTGATGGCTTAGGCTAATTGCTATATTTGCAGTCCCTAAAAAAAGGGAAAGTTTATTTTTATTAAAGGTGAGGTGCCTGAGAGGCCGAAAGGATCAGTTTGCTAAACTGACGTACGGGAAACTGTACCGAGGGTTCGAATCCCTCCCTCACCGCAAATTGGTAACTTAATACTAAAAAAACCTACAGATCGTTGATTTGTAGGTTTTTTTGTTTTAACCCAAAACATCAAATAACAAGAAGGGTTATCCTTTAAAAAAACTTATCACTAACACTGTGCTAAATTTGTCGCCTGACAAATGCGCGTTTGGCCATTCGACGATTAAAATCTTTGTAAAACCACTGTTTAACCAAATCGGCCAAAATTACATAAGCCGCTATTATTAGCGTTGTCCAGCCATAAATTGGTAAAGGCAGATGGGTGAAATTAAACCAGGTTGAAAGTGGTGAGAATGGGATAAGGCAGACTGTAATGATAATAGCAAGACTGGCCAACAATAGCCCCCGGCTTGGTTTGCTACGAAAAAATGCTTGACGGGTACGTACCACTAACACAATAACTACAGCGGAAATTACGGACTCGGTAAACCAACCAGTTTGAAATTCCTGCTCGTTAGCTCGAAAGATCAACAGCAGACAGCCGAATGTAAGGAAATCAAAAACGGAACTTAATAGACCGAAAGTTACCATAAAACGTCGTATAAAAGCCATGTCCCAGCGTTGTGGCAAAGCTAGTTGTGTTTCATCTACTGTGTCGCCGGCT
>NZ_JBDTJZ010000079.1:0-33593 GCF_039935595.1 Mucilaginibacter sp.
CCTTTTAAGGTAGAGATGGTGATTCGCGGTTACCTGGCCGGACATGCCTGGCGCGAATACAGTGCAGGCAGGAGGCAAGTATGCGGAGTAAGTTTGCCCGAAGGACTAAATGAAAATGATATACTGCCCGAGCCCATTATTACCCCAACAACCAAAGCAGCGGTAGGGCATGACGAGGATATATCCCGCGAAGAAATATTAAAACAGGGCATCGTATCAGAAGCTGATTATGTGCAGTTAGAAAATTATACCCGTTTATTATTTAAACGTGGTACCGAAATTGCCGCCAAACAAGGTTTGATATTAGTTGATACCAAGTACGAATTTGGCAAAGCCGATGGTAAAATATATTTGATAGACGAGATACATACGCCCGACTCGTCCCGCTATTTTTATAGTAACGGGTATGTTGAACGTCAAAAAAACAATGAGCCTCAAAAGCAACTTTCAAAAGAGTTTGTACGCAAATGGCTTATAGAAAACGGTTTTCAGGGAAAAGATGGGCAGGTAGTGCCATTAATGACAAAAGAAATAGTTACTTCAATATCTGAAAGATATATTGAGCTATATGAACAAATAACAGGCGAACAGTTTGTAAAACCCGACAGTACAGAAATATTACAGCGTGTGGAAAGTGCAATTAACCATGCGCTATCTGCATTGTAATTAGTAAATAAAATTATATATTAGCATATAATTTACGAAGAAAGAGAATGAAGTTTTCTATAGACAAACACGAGAAATATATTTTAATAAAGCTTAATGAGTCAAAATTGAACTCGTTAGTTACCCCTCAATTAAAATCTGAATTGATATTAACCAATACCGAAGGTCAGCGTAATATTATTCTTGATCTGTCGCAGGTAAAATTTGCTGATTCATCGGGTCTTAGCAGCCTGTTGGTTGGTCACCGTTTATGCAAAAGCGCCGAAGGTTCATTTATACTTACCGGCTTAAATGATGCCGTTACCCGTTTAATAACTATATCCCAGTTAGACAATGTGCTTACCGTTGTGCCAACAACCAAAGAAGCTATTGATTTGATTTTTATGGAGGAGATAGAAAAAGAGTTGAAGAAAGAAATCAAATAAAACTGTTAATTGTTTACCCGGTATGAAGTTTGAAGTTACCATACTTGGAAGCAGTTCAGCAACACCTATTTATAACAGAAACCCCACATCGCAGGCGTTAAATATTAACGAGCGTTGGTATTTGATTGATTGTGGCGAAGGCACACAACAGCAAATGCTGCGTTTTGATATTAAAGCCAGCCGTATTGACCATATTTTTATCAGCCATTTGCATGGCGACCATTACCTCGGTTTGGTAGGTCTGCTATCGTCAATGCACCTTAACGGACGCGTAAAGCCATTAAAACTTTTTGGCCCGGCGACGTTAATGGAGATTATTGAGCTGCAATTAAAATACTCTGAAACTACTTTAAATTATCCTATTGAATTTACACCAACCAATGCCGAAATAGCACAGGTAATAGTTGATAATGACGACGTAACCATTGAAACCATACCGCTTGACCATCGTATAGCCTGTACCGGGTTTATATTTAAAGAAAAAAAGCGCTTACGTAAGTTATTAAAAGAAAAGCTGGAAGAATTGAATGTGCCCGTTCAGTTTTTTACAGCGCTAAAAAAAGGTAAAGATTATGTGGCCAACGATGGCACCGTATATAAAAATAATACCCTCACCATTGATTCTGAACAACCTAAAAGTTATGCTTATTGTTCAGATACGCTTTTTAACCCGGCATATTTTGACCAGATAACTAACTCCGATCTGCTATACCACGAGGCCACTTTCTTAAACAATATGGCCGACAGGGCCCGCGAAACTCACCATACTACCGCATTGCAGGCCGCAAACATAGCGCTGCAAACCAACGCGAAAAAATTACTGATAGGGCATTTTTCGGCACGTTATAAAAGTCTTGATGAACTGCTTGAAGAAGCGCAAAGTGTTTTTCCGAACACGGAGTTGGCTATTGAGGGAAAAACGTTTGCTATTTAAGCAGTATTAAAACACCGAGAAATGTACGTACCGTTTTGGATGCGCTTTGATATCAATAAATAAAGCATCCAGGTTTTTTGAGGCATAATCTAAATGGCGGTATAACGAATCGTCATTCATCAACTTGCCCAAAGTGCCGTTATTGCTATTTAATTTACTGATAGTTTGTTGTAAATCGGCTATGGCCTTGTTGGCGTTTTCTATTGTTTGTTTAACGTCCGAGTTAGCAAGGTCGCCGCTAAAACGCTTAAAATTTGATGTTACATCTGTTAAACCCGCGGTACTGTTTTTAAGGTTGACCGATACCGCTTCGGCATTGGTTAATATACCGTTTATATGGCTTGTTTGGCTCCCAACAATATAATCTATTTTTTTGGTGGTACCTTCTAAGGTCTGCAATGAGTTGGCGATGCTATTAAAGCTTCTATCTACATTGCGCTGAAAGCCCGGGTTTAGTATACGGTTAATAGCCGCCAGTGATGAGTCGAGTTTGGTCATCAGGTTTTCGGCCTTGGTTTGAATGGGCTGCAGGCTTTCGGCCAGACTGCCTTGCACATCGGCACGTAAAGTGTCTTTATTTTCGGCATATTCATTACTGTTTCCCAACTCAAAAACTATAGCTTTGCCACCCAGTAAGTCGGTGCTAACCAGGCGGGCCAGTGTATTAACAGGTACATTATATTGGTCATCTATTTTAAATTCAACAACGGTATTGCCATTATTACGCAGTTCCATTTTTGAAACGCGGCCAATTTGAAAGCCATTAACCAATACCGGTTTTGATACGGTAAGCCCATCAACACTATGGTAAATAGCATAAAATTTATTGGAACCCGAAAAAACATCATTGCCACGCAGATAGCTGTAACCTAATATAAGTATGGTGATTGTAACGGCAGTAAGTGCCCCTATTTTAGTTTCGTTGGATAGTTTCAAAGCTTTATATATAACGTTTTCAATCAGCAGTTTGTTCTGCTTCCTTTTTATAAGTTTTTATCCCTCTAACAATCGCATTAACAATTTCGTTTTGTCCATCTTCAGAATTTAAGTAATCTTCGTCCTGCGGATTATTTATATAGCCGGTTTCTACCAATACTGAGGGCATTGCCGTATGGTCAAGCACAAACAGCACCTGTTCCCTTAATCCTTCGCTTTTGCGGCCCTCGTCAATAAATTCATTATTGAGTAAATCAGCTAAGTGTATGCTTTGTTTGCGGTATTTGTTTTTTAATTGATTGATCATGATGGTGGTAATAGGGTCATCAGGCTCTTTGGCGGCTTTTTCGTCATCCTTACCATCGCCGATTTCAACGTTCTCCATCAGAGCCTCAACTTGCGGCGCGGTTCTTTTGGTATCGTATACCAGCATTAACACGCCCCGGCCCGAACGGTCAGGAACGGATACTGTTCTATAAATTTTTTTGCCTTTTCGGTGGCCAACAACTTCGCGTACTGTGCGGTTAGGCAAGGCATTGCAATGTATTGAAATAAACAGGTCGCCTTTGTTTTGATTGGCAATATCTGATCGGGTTTGAAATGGTACATCATCAGGTGTTGTACGTGTCATAACAACCCTAACGCCGTCAATCTCTTTTTCTATGGCTTTCTGCAATTTTTGCGCAATAGCAAGCGTTACATTCCTTTCAAACGAATAAGAACCTTCGGCACCCGGCGAATAACGGCCCCCTTCGGGACGGCGGTTACCGTGGCCGGCATCAACAATAATGGTTTTAATTTTAAAGCCATTATTTACAAGGGTATCTCTTTTCGTAGAAGCTAATGACTTGAACGAAAAAAGCGAAAAACAAATTACAAATGCCGATAAACCATAAATCAATCTTTTCAATGCCTTAATTTTCATTATTTTTGAACGCGTTTTACTATGTCCGCAATATAACTATTCATAATTAATTTGAAATTCACTAGCTTATTTTTTCTGATTTCGATCTTCTTACTGATAAATATGTTAACTGCTATCGGTAAAAGCAACGTTAACAGCTATCGGTTTATTGCTAATAGTATTTTACAGATAGATACCACACAAAAAATTAAGCCCCCTAAAGATAGCAAAACCTCAGCTATTTTGCCTATAAAAACAGCCGCTATTAACGATTCTAAAAAACCGGGTGATACTACAAAAACAGCAATAAATGAGTCAGATGGCAAGTTGATATCAAAAACAGCAAACGTTATACGCTACTCAGATGACCGTAATATAATATACCTGATTGGGAAGGCGCATATTAATTATACGGCTTTTGAAATGGATGCTGATTATATCCAGATAGATCAAAAGGCAAACATTATTTTAGCATCAGGAAACATCGTAAGAACATTTAAGCCAACTAAAGATAAGAAATCTAATAAACTCGTTGTAACAGGTAATGACACCACAAAAAAGCTTATTGACACTACCAAAAAGGGTAAAAGTGATTTAATTGACGACCTGACAGCCCGGTCGGCAGACACTATTCGTTACTCTGCAGATCATTCTATTCTCTATCTTATAAACAAAGCCCGGATAGATTATAATGGCATGCAGCTTGATGCTGATTATATTGAAATAAACAGCAAAACACATATTATTTTTGCCCGGGGAAGTATTGATCCTAAAACAAAAAGATATGTTGGACGGCCCATATTAAAGCAGGGTACTGATGAGCCTATTACTGCCGACTCGCTTAGGAATAATTATGAAACAAAGAAGGCTAAGGCCTGGAACTCATCAACCAAACAGCAGGAAAATTACCTTACGCACGGCGAGGACAAAAAAATAAATGAAGACGAGATAGCTATACGCAATAAAGTTTTTACCACGTGCGACAAGCCCGACCCTGATTTTGGTATAATAATAACCAAGGGTATTGTTGAGAAAAAGCGAATTATATCCGGCCCGGCTTACCTTGAAATTGAGGGGGTGCCTATACCCATTGGTATCCCGTTTGGGTTTTTTCCGAAGATGGATACACGTACATCAGGTTTAATACTGCCTACCTTTGGCGAAGACCAACGCCTGGGATTTTACCTGCGTAATTTTGGTTATTATTTAGGATTAAGTGATTATGCCGACCTTACTACTATGGGTACCTATTATTCTAACGGATCATATGAGGTTAATACCAACCTTAATTACCGTAACCGCTATAAATATAGCGGGAACCTTACATTAAGTTATGGATCGCACAATAACAAATTACAGGGCGACCCGGCTGACAAGGATTTTAATATCACGTGGTCGCACACTAAAAACCCTAACGCTAACCCCGGCAGTACTTTTTCCGCATCAGTAAATGCTGGTACCTCAACTTTTTTTCAAAACGATGCCAGTACGGTAGGCTATAACTTACAGGCGCTAACCCAAAACAACCTGCGGTCAAGTATTTCTTATGGGCGGGTTTGGGCAGGTACGCCATTTGCACTTACAGTAAGCCTGGGCCATAGTCAGGACCTTACCCGTAAAACAGTTACGCTTGATTTGCCTACGTTTAACTTTAGCATGGCTACCATTAGCCCTTTTGATTCAAAAACGCGGGTTACTACCGAGCAAAAATGGTATCAAAAAATAACCGTGGGCTATACTTTAACAGGTACCAATAAAATTAACAATGTGCCAGAGGCAGAATTATTTACAGCCACTACATTAACTAAAAAAATGCAAAATGGCTTACAACATCAAATACCTATTGGGCTAAATTTAAACGTGTTTAAGTATTTTCAATTTAATGCCAATGTAAATTATACTGACCGCTGGTACTTTCAAACTATACGAAAGCGGTATGGCCGCGCCGACTCGTTAATTACCGATACTGTTCCGGGGTTTCAACGTGTGGGCGACTATAGCGCAAGCGCAGGTTTTTCAACCAAAGTTTACAATATGTTAACCTTTAAAAACGGAAAAATAAAAGCCATCAGGCATGTAATGACGCCAAGTATATCATTTAGTTACCGGCCCGATTACAGTTCATTTGATTATAGCTTTAACCGCAGTATAGTTAGTAATGCCACTGTACCGTACCCGGTAGTGTCGCAACGTTATTCTATATTTGATCAGGGTATTTTTGGCGGGCCCGCTGGCGGCAGGCAAGCCGGGTTAGGTTTTGTTTTAGATAATAATGTGGAGGCAAAGGTGCGGGCCAAAAGTACCGATACCAGCGCCGTCGAAAGGAAAATACAATTATTGCAAAGCTTAACATTTTCTACGTTTTATAACTTTGCTGCCGATTCGTTTAAGCTTCAGCCTATTGCCATATCCGGACATACCAGCATTTTTAATAACAAAGTTGATATTTCATTTGGTGGGGTGTTAAATCCATATTCAATGCGGGTGCAAGATACTATTCAGAACGGGCAGGTTATACGGTACGCGCGTATGTTAAACCGTTATTCATTTCTTGACGGGCATTTCCCTTTATTACAATCGTTCAGCATATCAGCCAGCACCAGTTTAAATTCTACATCATTTAAACCTAAAGCACCGCTGCAACCCATTGGTAACGGGCTACGAAACATGAATCCCGAACAGGCACAAAAGTTAGCCCTGCTTAACAGCGATCCTGCGGCTTATATTGATTTTAATATACCGTGGAACCTTACGCTCAGTTATAATTTTTCTTACACCAATAACGTAGTAAACACGGCTACCACCAATACCTTAATGATAAGTGGCGATGTTAACTTAACCAAAAAATGGAAGGTGATATTTAATAGCAACGTCGATCTTAAGGTGCGGCAGATAAGTAGCGCAACTTCGTTTGCAATTGCACGCGACTTGCATTGCTGGGATTTGTCGGTGCAATGGCTTCCCTTTGGTTATTATAAATCATACAATGTTACTTTAAGGGTAAAATCAGATATTTTGCAGGACCTTAAACTGAGCAAAAGAAGCGATTATACCGGTGGTGGTCAATTTTCCAGATAATATGCTTGCAGAAATAATTACCATAGGAGACGAAATACTTATAGGCCAAATAGTGGATACCAATTCTGCATGGATGGCTAAACAGCTCAATGATGCGGGTATACGTGTAAAGCAGATATCATCAGTATCAGACAACCGTGAGCATATTTTAACCGCGCTTGCTGAAGCAGCCGAACGGGCCGATATAATTTTAGTTACCGGCGGGCTTGGGCCAACTAAAGACGATATCACAAAAAAGACTATAGCCGAATACTTTAATGTGGGCATGGTTGAAAACCAGGAGGCCTTAAATAGTGTACTGCGCATATTTTCAAAATATAACCGCCCCATGCTGGAGATAAACCGGATGCAGGCACAGGTACCTGCAAATTGTGAGGTGATAATCAATAAAAATGGCACGGCACCGGGTATGTGGTTTAATGAGGATGGCAAAATATATGTATCAATGCCGGGTGTGCCCTTTGAAATGATGTACATGATGGAGGAAGAGGTAATACCTAAACTGATAGCCTCTTTTAAACTGCCCGTAATTATACATAAAACCATATTAACGGCAGGCGAAGGAGAATCATTTCTGGCGGAAAAAATTGCAGATATTGAAGATGCCTTGCCTGATTATATAAAACTGGCCTATTTACCCAAATTGGGGCAGGTACGCTTGCGTTTAAGTGCCTACGGCGATAATGAACAATTACTTAAAAGCGAAATAAACCAATACGCAGCCAAACTGATTGAACGTATAGGCAGCGCGGTTGTTACGGATGAAGATGTACCGCTTGAGAAAGCTATACTTGATTTTATGGCGGCAAGAAACCTGACCCTGTCTGTAGCCGAAAGCTGTACAGGTGGATATATTTCGCACTTGTTTACCCAGCATCCGGGGTCATCAAAAGTGTTTTTTGGTGGCGCCATATCATACTCGTACGAGCTAAAAGAAAGCCTGTTGGGTGTTAACCATGAAACATTATTAAAATTTGGAGCGGTAAGCGAAGAAACGGTTAAAGAAATGGTAGCGGGCGCCTTGAAAAATTTTAAATCAGATTATGCCATAGCGGTAACTGGTATTGCCGGCCCTGATGGCGGTATGCCCGACAAACCTGTAGGAACTGTTTGGATTGCAGCGGCATCGGCAAAAAAAACAATCGCCAAAAAATTCACATTCGGCAATAAGCGCCAGCAAAATATTGAAAGGAGCGCTGCGTCGGCCTTAACAATGTTGAATACTTTACTTCGCGATGTTTAAAACTAAACCTAAAAATATCTAATTTTACCCATCGAACTATAATTTTTTATGGCCAAATACCAACTGTTATTACCGAGGATGGGGGAGAGTGTTGCGGAAGCAACCATAGTTAAGTGGACAAAGAACACGGGCGACTATATAAATGTTGATGACACGGTAATAGAGATTGCTACTGATAAGGTTGACTCTGATGTGCCATCGCCTGTTTCGGGGCGGTTGGTTGCGCAGCTTTGCAAGGTAGATGATGTAGTACAGGTGGGTGATGTGGTGGCTATAATTGAAACTGACGAAATTGAAGAAGTTATGCCGGCACCGGCACCGCAACCAGTAGTACAGCCGCAACCTGTGGCGCAACAACCAACGGCTGTACCGCAAATGCCAATACCAGGTACAGAATTATTAGCAAAGCCTGCAAGCCCGCATAATGATGCGTTTAAAAGTTCGCCAAGGTTTTATTCGCCACTGGTAAAGCAAATTGCTATTGAAGAAAAAATCAGTGTAGAAGAACTTGACCGCATACCCGGTACAGGTGCCGAAGGTCGTTTAACAAAAGATGATTTGTTAGCGTATGTTAAACAAAAGCAAAGCGGCCAGCAACCTGCGCAGCGCCAAGTTGCACAGGCTGCTGCGCCAACATATACACAGGAAGCGGAGAAAAAAACAAATACACCACCCGCACCACCCCAGCAACCCGCAGCACAACCGGCCGCGCCGCAACCGGCAGCAAGGCCCCAGCCTGCTGCGCAGCAGGTAAATACTTCGCAAGGTGATGAGATTATTGAGATGGATAGGATGCGCCGCTTAATTGCCGACCACATGGTAATGAGCAAGCAAATTTCTCCGCACGTTACCTCATTTGTCGAAGCTGATGTAACCGGCTTGGTTATGTGGCGCGAAAAGGTTAAAAATAGTTTTGAAAAACGCGAAGGCGAAAAAATTACCTTCACCCCCATATTTATCGAAGCCATAGTAAAGGCTATTAAGGAGTTCCCGATGATCAATATCTCGGTTAATGGTACCCAGATCATCAAACGGAATGCTATTAATATCAGTATGGCTACGGTATTGCCTGATGGTAACCTGATTGTGCCGGTTATTAAAAAGGCTGATGAGTTGAGCCTGATAGGTTTAACCAAAGCGGTTAATGACCTGGCAAAAAGATCTCGAGCGGGCAAATTGGTGCCTGATGATGTAAAAGATGGTACTTTTACCTTTACCAATATCGGTTCGTTCGGCAATATAATGGGTGTGCCTATTATTAACCAGCCACAGGCCGCCATATTAGCGGTAGGGGTTATTAAAAAGAGGCCTGCCGTTATTGAAACCGAAGAAGGGGATGTTATAGCGGTACGGCATATGATGTATATCTCTATGTCATACGATCATAGGGTGGTTGATGGTGCGCTGGGTGGTATGTTTTTACGCCGCGTTGCAGATCATCTGGAGAATTGGGACGTTAACCGGGCCGTTTAATTACTTTTCTTTTATCCAAAACAACATTCCTGTTTTTTAGGTTAAGCAGATACAAACAGCAAAGTGTGCTGTTGTTATAAATCTGCTACATCATGAAAAACTACGAAACCTTAGTGGATGCCACTAATGATTTAATGAAAAGAGGATATGAAGCTAATTTAAGCTTAGAGGGCGATACCGTACAGGATAAGTCGCGCGATATAATAATGACTGCTGACGATTTTGAGATAGACGAGTTTTATCGTTTTGAAGGTGCAAGCAACCCGGCAGATACGTCAATAGTTTATGCGGTTACTTCACGTAAATATAACCTTAAAGGTATATTGGTTAATGCCTATGGTACCTACGCCAATAATAGCTCATCAGCCATTGCTGCCAAACTGCACCATCACCAGGTAAGTCATAATCTGCACGGGGAGGATAGGCCGACGGCTTAACGCCCAAAACCTTTTTGTCATTTCGATACGAGGAACGAGTGAGAAATCTATACACACGCAAATTGCAGATGTATAGATTTCTCTCTTCGTTCGAAATGACAGAGTAATTTTTACTTTTCCAATCCTTTCAATAACCTCTTACCTGCACTTTGCATCCCGGCGCTGCCATTGCGCATCAGGTATTGTAGTTGGTTGGTCAATTCTTCCGATATCCACGGATATCTTTCACGCAAATTAAATAACACTTCGGCAGCAAAAACCTTTACCGCTACTTTCACTTTCGGGTCTATCATCCAGTCAAAAAAATGCTCAACTACTTGTTCCATGTCAATGGTTGCCAGTTTATCCTGTATAGCTTTTGGTGATCTGGGTGATGTCAGGTTAAGCGTTATTCGGGAATAATGCCTTTTACTTGCGGGATATTTTATGTTGGGTACTTGTTGCAGCAGGTAATCTATATCATCCAAATAAAACATAGGGTCATCAAAATACAGGGTATCCATTAGCCATGCCATTCTAAACGCTACTTGCTTGTTGGGATGAAAGGTAAGGTCTACCACCTCGCGAAACGGGAAGTTTTGTGCTTTTAGCTTTTTACTTAATTCATCAACCGTGGTTTTACCTAGACTGGTTGTAAGTTGTTTAACAATATCATCGCGAAAAAGCATAATATAAAAGTAATAGTAGCTTTATAATTATCGCAACTTATGTAAAAATTATACATTTGCTAACCACATAAATACAACAGATACTACATGGTTAAATTCAACCGCTTTACACTTAATAACGGCTTGCGTGTACTGGTACACGAAGATAATACAACCCCAATGGCGGTGGTTAATATTTTATACGATGTTGGTTCGCGCGATGAAAACCCCGAGCAAACCGGTTTTGCCCATTTGTTTGAGCACCTGATGTTTGGCGGCTCGGTAAACGTGCCTAACTATGACGAACCATTGCAGCGTGTAGGGGGCGAAAACAATGCCTTTACCAGTAATGATATTACCAATTATTATATCACCCTGCCGTCTTCAAATTTAGAGACCGCTTTTTGGCTGGAAAGTGACCGTATGCTTAACCTGGCTTTTAATGAAAAGAGCCTGGAAACACAGCGTAACGTGGTAATTGAGGAGTTTAAACAGCGTTATTTAAACCAGCCTTACGGCGATGTATGGTTAAAACTGCGCCCAATGGTTTATAAAAAGCACCCTTACCAATGGGATACCATAGGCAAAAGTATTGAGCATATCGAAGAGGCTAAAATGGAGGATGTAAAGGCTTTTTTTAAAAAACACTATAATCCGCAAAATGCCATTATGGTTGTTGGCGGCGATGTTAAAGTCGAGGATATTAAACAACTGGCCGAAAAATGGTTTGGCCCTATCCCGGCAGGAGAAAAATATAACCGCAACCTACAGCAGGAAGATGAACAACACGAAGAAAGACGCCAAACCGTTACTGCCAAAGTGCCTTTAAATGATGTTTATATAGCTTTCCAGATGGGAGGACGTAGGGATACATCATTTTATGCGACTGAATTGTTATCTGATATCCTATCGCGCGGAAATTCATCCCGGCTATATAAAAGCCTGGTAAAAGAAAAGCAGATGTTTAGCGAGGTACATGCCTACATGACCGGCAGCATGGATAAGGGTATGTTTGTATGCGAAGGCAAGCCGTTGGAAGGGGTATCAACACAACAGGCAGAAGCAGCGATATGGGAAGAACTGGAAATAATAAAGACCGAAACCATTCCTGCTGACGAGCTGACCAAAGTTAAAAACAAAACAGAATCGACAATGATATTCTCTGAAATGGCTTTGCTGGATAAGGTGATGAACCTGGCCTATTTTGAGTTGTTAGGCGATGCCGATGGTTTGAACTATGAGATAGACAAATTTTTGGCAGTAACCGCACAACAAATTAAGGGTAAGGCCAATAAATTGTTCAGAAAAGATAATTCGTCCACATTAATATATTTAGCAGAGTAATGATCATTAGGTCATTAAGTCATTAGGTCATTGTAACGCGGCCAAAGACTCAATGACCTAATGACCCAATGACAAAAACATGATCGACAGAAAAACAGCGCCTGATTTTAAGGCTATTGATAATATAAACCTGATACGCCCTCAGCATACACAGCTTGCTAACGGTTGTAATGTATATAGCTTTAACTCGGGCGACCAGGAATTGGTGCGCATTGAATGGATATTTAACAACCTGCGTTTTGATCCTGCGAAACCATTGTTAAATATGGCGGTAAACTCTATGCTTACGGAAGGAACCGGTAAATTAACGGCTGCCGAAATAGCAGACAAAGTTGATTTTTACGGTGCCTTTTTGCAGGTTGATTATGGTTTTGATCACTCGCAGGTTACGCTTTACAGCTTAAACAAGCATTTGAAAAATACCCTGCACATCATAAAAGATATTTTAACCGACTCCGTATTTCCTGAAAAGGAGTTAGAAACTTTTGTGCGTAACCAGCAGCAAAAGCTACAGGTGAGCCTTCAAAAAAATGATGTATTAGCCCGCCGTGAATTTAATAAGGCATTATATGGCAATACCATTTATGGCCTAAATACCGAGCTTGATACCTATAAAACCTTGCATCGCGAAGACATGCTGGCATTTTTTAAGCAAATGTACCAGCCATCAAACTGTACACTGGTAATTGCGGGCAAGGTTGATGAAGCCTCGCTTAAGTTACTGATTGATACTTTTGATAATGGGTGGGAAAATGGCAGTAAGCCGGCCGATAACAGTCAACCGGACCTACAGCCATCAGCCGAACATTTTTATTTTATAGAGAAACCCGACGCCCTGCAATCGGCCATCCGTATGGGAATGCCGTTAATTAATCGCCTGCATCCTGATTTCCCGGCGTTGCAGGTTTTAAATACCGTGTTGGGTGGTTATTTTGGGTCAAGGCTGATGAATAACATCCGCGAGGATAAAGGCTATACTTATGGCATTGGCTCAGGCATGAGCTCATTTAAACAAACCGGTGCGCTATTTATTGCTACCGAAGTGGGGGCAGATGTTTGTAAAGCTGCTGTAGTTGAAATTGAAAAGGAGATCAATCTGCTTAAAACTGACTTAGTACCGGATGATGAATTGGAACTTGTGCGAAACTACATGCTGGGCTCTTTATTAGGTAGCCTTGAAAATGTTTTCTCGCATGCGGATAAATTTAAAAACCTGTATTTCTCAGGCCTGGATTATGATTATTACGAGCGCTACACGCAGACCGTAAAAACCATTACTGCACCCGAATTGCTGCAACTGGCCAATAAATACTTAAATTTTGATGAGTTTTATAAAGTGATAGTTGGGAAGTATTAACCATGAACGTCATTGCGAGCGTAGCGTAGCAATCTCTACACGATAGGTAGCTTATCATCTATCGCGCAGAGATTGCCACAATCGTTCATCCTTTCGTGATGACGCTTTATTAAAATGTGTAGTTGAATTGTAAATTCGAAATCCGACTTTCGAAATCCGAAATAAATCATTAGCTTTGCCCGGCAAATAATACCTCCAAATAATTATTTGCTATGCAGTCAGACTCATCAAAATTTGTTGCCGAAGGATTAACTTACGACGACGTTCTACTAATCCCGGCTTATTCAGAAATTTTACCGCGCGAAGTTGATACCAGTTCTTTTTTAACTAAAAAGATTAGGTTAAATGTGCCGTTGGTTTCCGCCGCAATGGATACCGTTACCGAGGCACAACTGGCTATTGCTATGGCCCAGGCCGGTGGTTTAGGTATGCTGCATAAAAACATGAGCATTGAACGTCAGGCTGATGAAGTACGTAAAGTAAAACGCTCAGAAAGCGGTATGATACAGGACCCGATCACACTTCATGTAGCATCAACCGTGGGCGATGCGGTTAAAATAATGCGCGAATACAAGATTGGTGGTATACCCGTTGTGGGCGAGGATAAGCAATTAAAAGGCATAATCACCAATCGTGATCTCCGTTTCCAGAAGGATATGACCAAGCCCGTGCAGGAGGTAATGACCAAAACCGATCTGATAACTGCCCCTAAAGGAACCACGCTATCGCAAGCGGAAGAAATATTACAACAACATAAAATTGAAAAACTACCTGTGGTTGATGCCGATGGCATATTGATAGGATTGATCACCTTTAAGGATATCCAAAAATTTAAAAATTTCCCCAACGCCTGTAAGGATGAGCTGGGCCGCCTGCGTGTAGGTGCGGCAGTAGGCGTAACAGCCGATACGATGGAAAGGGTAGATGCCCTGGTAAAAGCAGGCGTGGATGTTATTGCTATTGATACCGCGCACGGCCACTCGAAAGGGGTTATTGATAAGTTAAAGGAAGTTAAAGCTAAATACCCCGACTTGCAGGTTATTGCAGGTAACGTAGCCACCGGTGATGCCGCCATAGCGTTGGCTAATGCAGGTGCCGATGGTGTGAAGGTTGGTATTGGTCCGGGTTCTATTTGTACTACCCGTATTATTGCCGGTGTTGGCGTGCCACAGCTGTATGCTGTTTATGAGTGCGCTAAGGCATTAAAAGGCACAGGTGTGCCGGTTGTTGCCGATGGTGGTATTAAGCACACAGGTGATATTGCCAAAGCCATTGCAGCAGGGGCGGGCACCATCATGGCAGGCTCGCTGTTTGCAGGGGTCGAAGAATCGCCGGGTGAAAGCATTATTTATGAAGGCCGTCGCTTTAAATCATACCGTGGTATGGGTTCTATTGAAGCGATGGAGCAGGGATCAAAAGACCGTTACTTCCAGGATGTAGAGGATGATATTAAAAAATTGGTTCCCGAAGGTATAGTTGGTCGTGTACCGTACAAAGGCACTTTATCCGAAGTGATTTATCAGTTTGTAGGTGGTTTACGCGCCAGCATGGGTTATTGCGGTGCTAAGGACATTGAAAGCCTGCAAAAAGCCAAATTTGTGCGGATCACGTCATCAGGTATACGCGAATCGCACCCGCATGATATTACCATAACTAAGGAAGCACCGAATTATACGAGGTAGAGATTAGTGACCGGCGATTAGTGATTAGTTGTATTTTTGTGAATCAATTAATTAGTAATTTCCGTTGGGAAAAACTAATCACTAATCACCAATTAACTAATTACTAAATGCGAAGCATTTCTGTATTCTGCGGGGCCAATTTTAACGGCGACCCTTTATTAAAACAAGCTGTTGAGGATCTGGCTGAGGTTATGGTAGCCCACAACATCAACCTTGTTTTTGGCGGTGGCCACGTTGGCGTAATGGGGTTGCTGGCAGATGCGGTGTTGAGCCGTGGGGGCAAAGCTGTAGGCGTTATCCCGAAGTTTTTGATGGATAAGGAAGTTGGCCATAGCGGGTTAACCGAAATGCATGTGGTAGAAAATATGCACCAGCGCAAACAGTTAATGAATGATCTTTGCGATGGCATCATCATGCTGCCCGGCGGCTTTGGTACGCTTGAAGAATTTTTTGAAGTATTAACCTGGCTGCAACTGGGTTTGCATAACCATCCGGTAGGAGTGCTAAATGTTAACGGCTTTTACGATTATTTATTAAAGCAGATGGACGTAATGGTTGAGCAACGCTTTTTAAAGCCCGCAAATCGCCAGTTGGTAATTACTTCAACGGACGCTGTTGAACTGGTTAACCTGATGGAAAACGTTACCATTAAACCTGACGATGTTTGGTTCAGGGATAGAAACCTATCTTAAAATACACGCAGATTATAAAATTGTCATCTCGAACGATAGTGAGAGATCTATACACATGCTGATTTAAGTTATTATGAAGATGTATAGATTTCTCACTATCGTTCGAAATGACAAGAAAATTAGATGTTTTCAGAAACTTACGGTCTCTTAAAAGCCAAATTTGAAGGCATGGCATATATCATTGCCATTTGAGGGGTTTTAGTAATTAATACTAAAGCATTCAAGCGCTCCAACACATGAAACCGTCTGCACAAATACGCGAGCGTTAATAAGATCATTTTTTTCGGGATTTAATAAGTTAAGTATATAAAATATTATACATCTAATACGTAATTAAAGATGTTATGTTGCGTTAAGCAACATAATAATCGGTTATTCAAAAGTTTTATATTTGCATATAATCTACACCCAATTACCATGAAAAAGATCAGCATAACCTTAGTTATTTTCCTGGCCATAATCTATTCGGCATCCGCGCAATTAATACCTAAAATACAGTTCGGTATAAAAGGAGGGATGAATTTAACATCCATATCAAAATCAGGCACTTTTGATGCTAATAACCAGGCTGGTTATTTAGGTGGCATTTGGGCCAGGTTTGGCGCATTAGGCTTTAATTTTCAGCCCGAGGCTTATGTAACCAGTAAAAATGTAAACGTTACGGATAATACCGGCACTACAACCGCCAAATTTACCAGCGTTGATGTTCCCTTATTATTTGGTGGCAAAGTTGGCGCGTTTGGCTTAGGCGCCAGGTTTTATACCGGGCCGGTAGTATCATTCGCCATTAATAAAGATCAAAGCTATAGCAGTGCCGCAAGCAGCATTACTAAATTAGATTACAAAGACCAAAATTACGCATGGCAGATAGGTACAGGTGTTGATATCAGAAGTTTATCTGTCGATCTGCGGTACGAAGCTGGGTTAAGCAAACAAAATTATGGTGCCGGCTCAACTAAAATAAACCTCTTTAATCTTACTTTGGGATATAAATTGTTTTAGTTACGCGTGTTTAATGGCGTGCTCTAAAGCAGATGTGTGTTTATACCTAAACACAAACGGGAATATGATGGCAATAACTAAAGCATAACCGGCAAAAGTTAGCCATATACCCTCCCAGTTTTTAGTTTGATCGGCCAGGGTAAAATATTTATCAATAATTACACCGCTTGCCAGGCTGCCAAATAATGCGCCAAAGCCGTTTACCATCATCATAAACAAGCCTTGTGCGCTGCCCCTTATTTCGGGCGCAGCCTGGGTTTCAACAAAAAGCGAACCCGAAATATTAAAGAAATCAAACGCCATGCCGTACACTATGCATGATAATATGATCATCCATAAACCATCTGCCGGGTTGCCAAATGCAAATAAACCAAAACGAAGTACCCAGGCCAGCATACTAAACAGCATTACATATTTTATACCGAACCTGCGCAGAAAAAATGGAATGGTAAGTATAAAAAGTGTTTCGGAGGCCTGTGATATAGACATGATAATGGCCGGGTATTTAACCGCGATACTGCCGGTAAACAAGGCGTTTTTACTAAAATCTCCTAAAAAAACGTCTCCGTAAGCATTGGTAAGCTGTAACGCGGCCCCTAATAACATCGAGAACGCAAAGAATATAGCGAAACGGGGTGTTTTAAACAAGGTGAACGCCCGCAGGCCCAACATATCCAGCGTTGATTTTTTTTCGGTTGTTTGTAAAAGAGGCTTGCATTTGGGTAGTGTAAATGAATATAAACCCAATGTAAGCGCTACGGCAGAGGCAATATAAAACTGATTGGGCGAAGATTCATTATGGGTTAAACTAACCACCCACAAAGCCGCAATAAAACCAACCGTGCCAAAGGTGCGTATAGGCGGGTAAACTTTCACCACATCAAGCGGCACATTTTTTAACGCGCTATAAGCAACCGTGATAGACAAGGACAATGTAGGCATATAGCACACCATATTAGCCAGCATTACCCAGAAAAACAGGGTAGGGTCCTTAACCATCGGTACACAAAACAGTACTATCGCACCTAAAATATGTAATGTGCCATAAAGCTTTTCGGCGTTTATAAATTTGTCTGCAATAATACCGGTAAGGGCAGGCATAAAAATAGCCGAGATACCCATGGTAGAAAAAATGGCCGAGAACTGCGTAGCCGTACCCAGATGATTATCAAACCAGTAATGCCCGATAGTGAGCAACCATGCACCCCATATAAAAAACTGCATGAAATTCATCAGTATTAAGCGGAACTTAATATTCGTCATATACGGCGCGTGGGGTTAAAATAAATTACCAGTTTAATTAAAATGGAAAGTAGTTAATTATTTCGAATTTCAGATATCGGATTTCAAATTTGGTGCAATAAACAAATTAAAACTGTCATTTCGAACGAGGTACGAGGAGAACTACCCTCTTGAGCGTAGCGAAAAAATCTATACACATGCACATCAATGTATAGATTTCTCTCTACGTTCGAAATGACATCTACAGCAAATCCAAAAATTAAGAAGCTTTTCGTTTGTTCAATTCATCACGCAGTTTGGCAGCTTTTTCGTAGGCTTCTTCGGCCAGGGCTTCCTGTAGCTTGGTTTTTATCTCATCCGTGCTCAGCGAGCTGAAGCTGGCCATCGCGCTGGGAGATGGTGTAGTTTCTTCAGGCGTTTCGTTAATGTTTTCCAGATACACAAAATCATTACCTTCAATTACAATACCCGCGCTTGAAAGAATGAACTCGTAAGTATAAATTGGGCAGTCAAAACGTACGGCTACCGCAATAGCATCCGAAGTGCGGGCATCTATTTCGATTGTTTTTTTACCGTCCGAGCAAATTAATTTAGAATAAAATATACCATCAATCAGGTTGTAAATAATTATTTCCTGAATGTTGATGTGGTAAGCCTGGGCAAAGCTTTTAAACAGATCATGTGTAAGCGGACGGCTGGGGGTCATTTTTTCTATCTCGATAGCAATGGCCTGTGCTTCAAAGCTGCCTATAATAATGGGCAACCTGCGGCGCCCGTTAACCTCTCCCAAAACCAGCGCATAGGCGCCCGATTGGGTTTGGCTGTATGATAATCCTACTATATCCAGCTTTATTTTTTTCATATTATTACCCATCACGACAGATATTTTTAGGCTTTATTTTTTTGTTTAATGGCCGCAGTTAATTGCGGTACAATTTCAAATGCATCACCAACTATGCCATAATCAGCCACTTTAAAAATGGGAGCGTCGGCATCGTTGTTAATGGCTACTATAACTTTAGCGGCACTTATACCTGCCAAATGCTGTATAGCACCCGAAATTCCTACTGCAATATACAAATTTGGACTGACTACAACACCTGTTTGGCCAACATGTTCATTATGTGGTCGCCAGCCGGCGTCTGATACAGGTTTAGAGCAAGCAAGTGCTGCGCCAAGCACATCAGCAAGGTCTTCTAATATTTTCCAGTTCTCGGGACCCTTTAAACCGCGCCCGCCTGATACAATGATCTCCGCATCAGGTAAGGATACCTTATCTGTAGAGCGTACAATTTCTTTAAGCATGGTCTTAAAATTTGCAGGGTCTGTATCAACATTAAACTCTTCTACCTGCACAGGCTTGCTATTTTCGGTAACCGGGAAGGAGTTTGGTGTTAAAGCAATTATTTTAATGGCCGATGTCAATTCAACCAATGCAAAAGCCTTGCCCGAAAATGCCGTTTTTTTAACAATGAATTTACCATCAGTCTGGTCCGGTAATGCAACCGCGCCTTCAACAACACCAGCTTCCAGTTTAGCGCCTAAACGTGGTGCCAACCCACGGCCCGAAAGCGTATTGGCTAATACTATGACGTTTGCCCCTGTTTTTTTAGCGGCTTCGGCAATAACCGAGGCATAGGCCTGGTTAACAAAGTTTTTTAAGTTGGAACTGGTTACGTTTAATATTTTATCAGCACCGTAAGCGGCTAACAAAGCCAGTTCATCAGCGTTAACGTTGCCGATGGATACGGCCGTCAGATCGGTACTATTCGCATCAGCAATAGCACGGGCGTAACTCACCGCTTCAAAAATCGATTTTTTGAATTTGCCATCCGTGTTTTCTGTATATATTAAAACTGACATAGATAAATGTAATTAGATAACTCTGGCCTCAGCATGTAATAATTCGGCCAATTGTTCGGCATTGGCTGCCAGTTTAACCTGTCCGCGTGGCTCAGGTAATTCATAACTGATCACCTCTTCAATTAGCTTAACTTCAACCGGCTCAACAACGGCCAAGGGCTTGGTACGTGCCGACATAATGCCGCGCATATTGGGTATTTTCGGTTCGGCAACACCTTCGGCAGCACCTGCAACTATGGGCAATGGTATGGTTAGTATTTCTTTACCGCCTTCTATTTCGCGCTCAACGGTTGCTTCCTGCCCGTTAATATCTATTTTTTTGACGATAGAAACCGAAGGGATATGTAATAATTCGCCCAGCATGCCGGCCACTTTTGAGCCGTTATAGTCTATAGATTCACGGCCGGTAAACACCAGATCGAAAGGGTTGGTTTTGATGTATTGTGCAATTTGGTTGGCTACAAACCAGGCATCATGCGGCTCGGCGTTAATACGTATGGCATCATCAGCACCTATAGCCAATGCTTTGCGTATAGTTGGCTCGGTGGCAACTGTGCCAACGTTAATAACGGTAACCGTACCCTTACCGCCCTCGGTAAGCTCCATAGCGCGTGCCAGAGCTATCTCATCATAAGGGTTTATAATAAATTGCACCCCATTTGTATTAAATTGGGTGTTATTGGCGGTAAAAGTTATTTTTGTCGTGGTATCAGGAACATTACTTATGCATACCAAAATTTTCATACTTAGTGTTCTTTAATGGTAATGAAGGTATCGGTTGGCAAATTGTTTTATATTGTTTCAATTTACGTTCCCGATGGTTCCCCATAATTGTATGCAAATTTAATTAAAAAAGAGAGAGTTTAAAATGGAGATAAACAGATTGGAAAAGCTGCTGGAGTTTATTAAAAACGAGCCCAATGATGAGTTTTTAAAATATGCACTGGCAACCGAATATCTGCGTTTAAATGAAACTGATAAAGCTTTAACCTATTATGAGGACCTGGTAAACAATCATCCCAATTACGTAGGTACCTACTACCATTTAGGTAAATTGTACGAGGCTTTAAACCGTAAACAGGATGCCATCAATATTTATGAAAAGGGGATGGAAATAGCCAAACAAAAACGCGACAACCACGCCTTTGCCGAGTTGCAGGCCGTGTATCGCGAAGCTACTGGTTATGATGAGGATGACGATTATTAAAAGATAAATAATATCAAACCTTGTCATTTCGAACGAGGTACGAGGAGAAATCTTATACGCCATGCGAGTGGTAATCTCTTGTATAAGATTTCTTACTACGTTTCGAAATGACAGAAAGTATATAATATTCATTGAAAAAACGCGATTTTCTATTTATGCGGGATGTCTTGGTGTACACCTTTAGTGCATTTGGCGGTCCGCAGGCTCATATTGGTATTTTACTGCGCGAATTTGTAGAAAAGCGCCATTACGTTACCGAAGATGAATTAATGGAGCTGAACGCCCTGGCGCAGATTTTGCCCGGCCCGTCATCAACCCAAACATTAATTGGCATTGCCTGGAAGGTGGGCGGGTTGCGCATGGCTATTATTACCCTTTTAATATGGGTACTGCCGTCGGCTACTATAATGGGCATGGCGGCTATCAGCTATAAAATGTTTGCCAACCGCACCCTTGTTACCCAGGTGCTGCGTTTTGTGCAGCCTATCGCCGTAGGCATTGTGGGCTATGCCACTTATACATTTGCCCATCGGTTTTTAAAAACACGGGTAAGTACCATGCTGGCCATCGGCTCGTTATTGGTTACACTTATATTGCAAAACCCCTACGCGTTCCCCATTCTGATATTGTTGGGCGGCATCATATCATCAGCCTTAGAGACCCAGCCGCAGGAAAATGAGCTACGTGTAAAGCTTTTTGCCAATGTTAACCCTAATAAAGTAGCGTATTTTTTGGGTATACTGCTGGCATTTGCAGCCTTGGGCGCGGTTGTAAACCGTACATCGCCGTTTAGTTTGCCCATACGTTTGTTCGAAAATTTTTACCGGAACGGCATCCTTGTTCACGGCGGCGGACAGGTATTGGTGCCGCTGATGTATACCGAGTTTGTAGAGGTAAAGCATTACCTCACCAGTTCCGGATTCTTATCGGGCTACGCGCTGCAGCAGGCCTTGCCGGGGCCAACGTTTTCGTTTACTTCCTTTTTAGGAGGTATGGCATTAGGCAACAACGGTTACGGCGTTTGGGGACAAGTATTAGGTAGCGTGATTGCCGTAATAGGTATTAACCTGCCGGGATTTATACTTATTCTGTTCATCGTTCCGTTTTGGGACGACCTAAAAAAAATAACCCGTATAAAAAATTCGTTGAGTGGTATCAATGCCGTAGCGGTAGGCTTTATGGCAACGGCCTTTATACTATTGGCGCGCCCTTTTTATGATAACTGGCTGGCGTATGTTATTATGGCGGGCACATTTGCTTTACTATATTTCACCAAAATAAAAACACCGGTGGTTATTTTGATAGGGGTGGTGTTGGGGTTGATCTTTTAGCCCCCTAACCCCCTGAAGGGGGAACGATAGTTTTATAATTCGCCAATAAAAAAACTCCCCCTTCAGGGGGCCGGGGGGTTAAAATGGCGGCTCATCATCAATATCATCCATCCTTGACGGACGGATAATAAAGTTGCTTGGCTTATCAAAATCCTGCGACGGGTTTAGGCCCGCTAACGGACTTGCCGCTGCCGGGAACGCATCGCCCTGGTCCAGATCCTGAAACTTCACGTATTTGCCCACAAATTTTAAGCGTACCCTGCCGGTTTCGCCGTTACGGTGTTTGGCTATAATTACCTCGCCAACGCCCTGGGTAGGGTTGTTATCTTCATCCACATCCAAACCGTAGTATTCCGGTCGGTAAAGGAATAATACCATGTCCGCATCCTGCTCAATTGAGCCTGATTCACGTAAGTCAGACAGCATTGGTCTTTTTGAGCCACCCGGCCGCGTCTCTACCGCACGACTTAATTGCGATAGCGCGATTACCGGTACATTCAACTCTTTTGCAACCGACTTAAGCGCTCTTGATATGCTGCCAATTTCCTGCTCGCGGTTACCGCCGCCTTTGCCGTCGGCACCTTTACCCTGCATTAATTGCAGGTAGTCAATGATGATCAACTGTATATCATGCTGTGCTTTTAAACGGCGACATTTAGCGCGGAACTCAAATATATTCAGCGCCGGGGTATCATCAATAATCAACGGGGCCTGCTCCAGCCTGCCAATTTTTGAGTGTATCTGCTGCCATTCCTATTCTTCCAAAGTACCCTTGCGTATTTTTTCCTGTTCAATTTCGGTCTCGCCGGATATTAAACGGTTAACCAACTGTACCGACGACATCTCCAGCGAGAATACAACAACAGGCTTATGAAAATCAACCGCGGCATTGCGCGCGCAACTTAATACAAAGGCCGTTTTACCCATTGCCGGGCGTGCCGCCAAAATAACCAGATCTGATTTTTGCCAGCCCGAGGTCATGCGGTCCAGATCAGTAAACCCGGATGCAACACCGGTTAGCCCGTCTTTTTTATCTTTTAGGGCTTCAATTTCTTTCAGCGTTTCGTGCAGCAGGTCGTCCATTTTGCGCGAATCGCGGCGCAGGTTGTTTTGGGCGATATCAAAAAGGTTCTTTTCCGCTTTATCCAGCAGGTCAAGCACGTCGGTAGTATCTTCGTAAGCGCTGTTTATTACTTCGGTTGATATACGTATCAGTTCGCGCTGTATAAACTTTTGGATGATGATACGCGAGTGGTACTCAATATTGGCTGCCGATGCTACGCGGTTGGTAAGCTCGGTAATATAATAGGCGCCGCCTATCATTTCCAGTTCGCCCTGCTGGCGAAGTTGGGCCGTAACGGTTAATATATCCACCGGCGATGTCTTTTCAAACAATATCCTGATGGCGTTAAATATCTTTTTATGGTTATCGCGGTAAAAAACTTCCGGGTTAAGTATGTCAATTACTGATGATAGTGCATCCTTTTCTAACATCAGGGCACCTAAAACAGCCTCCTCAAGGTCGGTTGCCTGTGGGGGTAATTTACCCAGTCCACTATAATGTGTTGGGTTAGTTATCCGGCTTCTACGCTCGTTAGTATTCGGCTTGTTGTATTCAGGATTATTCTCAAAGGTCATACAAAACAAAAATATACAATTAAGCCGCCTATTTATCAAAAAATGCCTAACATATTAAATAACCGCTGTTATTTTTAATGCTGATTTAACAGGCGTAATCAACAGTGTTATGTTAATAAAATGTTGGTATAGTTTTAACGTTACTGATGGTCAAAAACTTATGCGCCTGTTGATAAAGATTTAAATTGTTAATGAATTAAAAAAACCGAAACGGGCTTTTAGTACAATAAGGCCTAAATCAATTAATATAGCTATTTTTGTTACCTTATTTAATAGTTAAAAAAGAATGACCTATAATTCAAGGGAGCCGCGCGAAAGTAACCAGGTAGTATTTGGCATCCGTGCCGTAGTTGAGGCTATACGGTCGGGTAAGGAGATCGAATCGTTATACATACAGCGAGGTATAGGCGGTAGTTTATTAGGCGAACTTAAAGAGTTGCTTAATGAATATCAGATTGTGGCCCAACAGGTACCGGTTGAGAAACTGAACCGTATAACCATGAAGAACCACCAGGGGGTTATTGCTTTTATTTCGCCAATCACCTATCAAAAAATTGAAGATATAATTCCCACTATATACGAAAAAGGCGAGGTGCCGTTAATTTTGGTGTTAGACTCTATTACCGATGTGCGCAATATGGGCGCTATAGCCCGTACGGCCGAATGTAGCGGGGTACACGCTATTGTTGTACCCGCCAAAGGCTCGGCACAGGTAAACCCTGATGCGATAAAGACATCAGCGGGGGCATTATATAAAATACCGGTTTGCCGCCATGATAATTTTATGCAAACGGTAAAATTTTTGCAGGAATCGGGCCTGCAACTGGTTTGCTGTACCGAAAAAACAACCGAATACATTTACAAACCCGACTATACCGCCCCAACTGCCATCATCATGGGATCAGAAGAAGATGGTGTGCGCAACGATATCATCCGCATAGCCGATCATCTGGCTAAAATACCGATGTATGGCGAGATAGAGTCGTTGAATGTATCTGTTGCGACGGGGGTAATACTTTACGAAGCTATCCGCCAAAGGCGGAGTGATTAGTTAATATTGATTAGAAATAATACTAATAACTATTCTCTAATCACCAATCACTACTCACAAGTACCCCCTTCAGGGGGCGGAGGGGGCTCACCGCCACGCTCCTAATATAGCGCCCATCACCACCAACGAAACCACACTATACCCACCATTTATAAAAATATGGCGCCAGCTTTTTTGCTCAAATATGCTATGAGTGGCAATAGCCGCAAAGGTCCATACCCCTGCTAAAAGTCCTGCTGTAGCGCCCCAGGAGGTGGTTGTTGTTGGCTGGGCCAGGAAAGCCGCCAGGTTAGCCGCGGATATCAACGAGAATAGGGCTGCAAATCCAAACGTTTTGCCCATGTTTGACTTTTTATTTGTTCTTCTGATAAGTTACTATCTTTCATCCACGCGTAACCAAACGCGGATGGGTTGTACCACAGGCTACCGATAACGAAACCTGATAATGCAGCAACAAAAACTGCGAGCCAGTTAATTAATGCAAGGTTCATAATTAGGGAGGTTTTAAGTTTGATTAATTAAATTTACAATCTATTGATTTATAAAACAATAGCCCTGTTTTACGTTAAATAGCGATTTGCAAAAAAATGAACCTTTAAAATGCTTACGCTTCCTCTTTAAAGTAAACCTTATAATAATTCATGTGCTTATCGTCATCAAAACCCTTTTCAATCAATTCCTTATTACCATGAATATAAATGTGGAAGTTCTTATCCAGCTTTAACACGCTTTTATATACCCGGGCCTGCTTTTTAACGGCATTGTCTGATATTTCAAAACTGTTGGCAATTGGGGTTTGGTATTCATCCTCATATTGCTGTTTATAGGTTTTAAACGACTCAATAGCCTGTGAGTTACCAATTACTTCGCCGGCAAATTCATCCAGATCAAAAGTGTCTTTATCCTTAAAATATTTCATGGAGCGGTTAAGCAGGTCAATTTTATCGGCTTTGCTCACCTCAAAATCTTCATCAATTTTATTGGTGACAAAGTTTTTATAAATGCTTAGCGTATTGTTAGTTTGGTTAAAATTATCGTTACGAATTTTCAGTTGTAAAAATTCATCTTTCCAGTAAACAGCGGCATCCTGTCCGCCGGTGGCTTTATCAACCACCACTACTTTATAACCGTTCTCTTTTTCGGTATTAAATATCAGTACGCCTTTATCCAGCTTATTAATATTGATGGCATTTTCCTCGTAATCAACCTGGAAACCACCCTGATCGGGGTATACTTTTAAATAAGTCTCCTTGTTTTCTGATTTGAATATGCCGATGGCATCCAGTAGTTCGCCTTCAATTTGCACGTCTTTAAAGTATGCAACATATAATTCGCCCGATTTTATTTTAGGATGATTGGCCACTTTGTACAAATATTTAGCAATTTGCTCAGACACTTCGTGAAACTTGCTCTTATCATCAAATATCTGTGTGGCAAAGCTATAAATCTCATTCAGGTTTATATCGCTGCTATGCATCAGGTGGTATACCTCGTTCACTTTTTCAAAAGGCGATAAAAAATATTGTTTTAACAGACTGGAGATCAACTCGTCCTTTAAAACAAGGGGCTGATCAGAAAGCGCGTACATTTCGCTTTGCGACTGGTTGCCCACATGATGTACCGAAATAATAGCTAAAGAAGCTTCAAAAAAAGTTACCATAATTGGTACGCAAGGTAATTTTTTTAGTTCATAGATGATGGTTCATAGTTCATAGTAATTTGCGACTTTTGTGTTTTAGTTCATAGATGATAGTTCATGGTTCATAGCCATTTTATCATCCATGAACTATCAACTATGAACTATGATCTATCAAGAAGATACCATTGTTGCCCTTGCCACACCTACCGGAACCGGAGCTATTGGTGTTATACGCCTTTCCGGGCCGGACGCTATAAAAATTGCTGCCGGTGTTTTTAGCGGCAAGGATCTTACTAAACAGGAATCGCATACCATACATTTTGGTAATATTGTTGACGGTGATAGTATACTTGATGAAGTGTTGGTATCGTTGTTTGTGGCACCGCGATCATACACCCGCGAAAATGTAGTGGAGATTTCTTGCCATGGTTCGGCTTTTATTATTGAATCCATCATAAAATTATTGATAAAAAAAGGTGCCCGGTCGGCCAAAGCGGGCGAGTTTACCCTGCGTGCGTTTTTGAATGGCCAAATGGACCTTTCGCAAGCCGAAGCTGTGGCCGATCTGATTGCCTCAAATTCCAAAGCATCGCAGCAGATAGCATTACAACAGTTGCGGGGTGGGTTTAGTACCCAGTTGCAGCAATTACGTGACCAATTGGTGCAATTTGCATCATTAATTGAACTGGAACTCGATTTTGCTGAAGAAGATGTTGAGTTTGCTAATCGCGACCAGCTAAAAAAACTTATTTATGAAATTACGAGGGTAATTACCGCGCTCATACAATCGTTTGAGCTGGGTAATGCTATAAAACAGGGTATTAATACGGTAATAGCCGGCAGACCCAATGCGGGTAAATCAACCCTGCTAAACGCTTTATTAAACGAAGAGCGGGCCATTGTAAGCCATATACCAGGCACTACACGTGATACTATTGAGGAAGTGCTGAATATACAGGGCATTAATTTTAGGCTTACAGACACCGCCGGCATCCGCGAAGCTACTGGCGCCATTGAACAGATAGGGGTACAGCGTACCATGGAAAAGATAAGCCAGTCGGCACTGTTAGTATACGTTTTTGACGCCGAACAAATAACCCCTGAAGAACTGAATAGTGATATAATGAAGCTGCAAAAACCGGGTGTTACCTTGCTAATGGTAGCTAATAAGATAGACCTGTTAACGCCCCGACAAATTGCTGTATTACCTGCCGGTGCAATACAGGTATCAGCTAAACAAAAGCAACATATTGACGAATTAAAAGTAAAAATATACGCAGCAGCAATAAAAGACCAACTATCAGGTAACGAAATATTAGTAACCAATATACGTCACCTGGAAGCATTGCAAAAAACAGAAGAATCATTGTCAAGCGTTCTTAACGGAATTGATACCGTAACTTCTGATTTCCTGTCGATGGATATTAAACAGGCCCTTTACTACCTGGGCGAAATTACCGGAGCAGTCACTACTGATGATCTGTTGGAGAATATATTTAGTAAGTTCTGTATCGGAAAATAGTTAAGTAATTGATAATAAGATATTTTACTACTTAACTAAACTGCATTATAAATACGGAGCCTTTTCCCTCTGTCGATTGAACCTGTATGTTGCCTTTATGCAACAGCATGATCTGTTTACATAAACTTAACCCTATACCGCTACCTGTTTTGCGGGTACTGAAAAAAGGAATAAATATTTTATCTATCAACTCCGTAGACATGCCTGTTCCGTTGTCACTTACTTTAATCAGTATCTTATTGTTTTGTGCTTCTGCGGATAAAACTATGCGAGGCTGATTATTATCCTTAACCGCCTCAACCGCGTTTATAAGCAGGTTAATTAATACCTGCTCCACCAAATTAATATCGATATCAACCGCGAGGGTTAGGTCTTTAATGATGATATCCAACTCAATTTGCTTTTTTTCCAGCGTGGGTAGCATCAGGCTATTAATGTTTTCAAGCAGGTTGCATACCAATACTGGCTCCAGGTCAAGCTGGGTTATCTTATTTAGGTTACGGTAACTTTCTGTAAATTTTAACAGGCCTTCGCTGCGGCGTTTAATGGTATCAATGCCCAGCTCCAAGTCTTCCAATTCGGCAGGAGCAACGCTGTTTGCGATTTGAGGGTTTTGCAGGCGGTTCTTTAGGGTTTCGGCAAGTGACGAAATAGGCGCTACAGAGTTCATGATCTCATGGGTCATGATATTCAATAATTTTTGCCAGGCTTTTGATTCCGTTTCATCCAGCGCCTCACTTACATTTTGAAAGGCAAGCAGCTTGTATGTTTTTTCCTCAATTTTATATATACTGATATTTACCAGTATTTTAATTTGCTGCTGGTTGCGGGTAATAGTAACCAGTTTATTATCGCCGGGTTTAATGTTGATGATATCATTATAAAAAGCAGGCTCGCGTTTAGCTAATGACTGTATAGTTTTTAGGTAAGGAATATTAAGCAAATTTTTAAAAGATTCGTTTATCCAGATGACCTCTCCGGTTTCCTGCTCGTAGGATACGATGCCGGTATCAACCAGTTCCAGTATCTTTTGCAAATAATGGTATTGCGTTTCTTTTTCGCGGCTTATAAGTTTGAAAGTGTTGTTAATATCGTTAAAGCCCTTTCGCAGTTCCTTTAATTCTCCGGGGGCCCTGCCCACATCAAAATACCTTGAAAAATCGCGATAATGTATAGACTCCACAAACTGACTTATTTCCTGCTGCGCTTTTTTATTGAAGCGGATCATGTCTATAAGTTCATAAGCAACTATCGGCAATACAATCAACAAATAAATATATAACCCATTAAGCCAAATAAACGCGGCGGCTAACAGTGTGACAAATAAAGCCAGCACTCTCAAAATCAGCCGCCACTCATAACGTTTAAATATCATATTTACTTAGCCTTCTGTAAAGTGCAGTACGGGTTAACCCTAACTCTTTTGCGGCACGGGTAATGTTGCCATTATGTTTTTCAATAACACGCAGTATGGCATTTTTCTCCAGCGTGCTTAATGGTATATTGTCAGTATTTACCATACTCTCATTAACCGACGACTCCAATGCCGAAAATATCAGATCTTCTGCCTTAAGCACCGGTTCATCAGCCATGATAACTGCGCGCTCAATGCTGTATTGCAATTCGCGCACATTTCCGGGATATGTGTATAATCTTAATTTTTGTAATGCTGACCGATCAAAATCAACAGCAGGTTTTAAATATTTTGAGCTGTAAACCTGGGCAAAATGTTTAGCTAACAACACAATATCTTCGTCACGTTTACGTAACGGCGGCATAATGATCTCAACCGTGTTTATACGATAAACCAAATCCTTACGGAAATGGCTTTCATTAGCCAGCTCCTGTATGGGGAGGTTGGTAGCGCATATCAGCCTGATATCAATATCTACCGGTTTATTGGTGCCCAGGCGGGTAACCTGCCTGTTCTGCAACACGGTTAATAGCTTAGCTTGCTGTTGCAAACTAATATTACCTATCTCATCTAAAAACAATGTCCCCCCCTGCGCGTCTTCAAAGCGCCCCTGCCTGTCTTCGCGCGCATCAGTAAAGGCTCCTTTTTTATGGCCAAATAATTCGCTTTCAAAAAGGGTATCAGTTAACGCGCCAACATCAACCTTAATAAACGGTTTGCCTGCACGTAAGGATTGCTCATGAATGGCTTTTGCTACCAGATCCTTCCCCGTACCATTTTCTCCTAATATTAAGATATTGGCATCAGTAGGCGCTATTTTGTTTATTTTTTGAAATATGTCCTGCATTGGTTCCGACTCGCCCAGTATTGCGTCAAATGCATTACCTGTTTGTGCGGATTTTTTTGTTTGCTTTACGCCTTCTTTTTTATCCAGCAGTTCTTTAATAATTTCTGTTAGTTTGTCGTTATGCCATGGTTTAACCACAAAATCATCAGCACCTTCTTTTAATGCGCGTACCGCCAGATCAATATCAGCATAAGCGGTTATCATTATTACTTTAACTGCGGCCTTCCACTCCTTTACTTTATGTAGCCAGTATATTCCCTCGTTACCGGTATTAATGGAGCTATTAAAATTCATATCCAATAATATCAAATCAACCGCGTTGCGTTGCAGCAGCGAATGTATATTTTCTGGATTTTTTTCAGTGATAACTTCATGAGCCTCTGTTTTAAGCAAAAGCTTCACAGCGGTGAGTACATCAGGATCATCGTCTACAACTAATATAGTTGCCTTTTTTAATAGCATAAGGGTATAATATTACAACTTTAAATCTCTGCAATTTTTAACAATTAATTTACCATAATGCTAACTTATTGACAAATAATACATTCTGGTATACATTGAAATATAAACTGTATCATAACCGAACACCTGTTGTAATAGAAGCGTACGTGCTTATTCTAAAAAAAAATTATAATTTGCTGTAAATGAGTTAATTATTTTATGGCACAGGTTTGTATAAGTATATCACATAAATAAACACCAACAGTGGATAGAAAAATAGAAAAAAGCAGGTGGAACAGTAAACGTTTAATGACCATTGGCGGCATTACCGCATTGGTATTATTAATAGCGTCCAGTATATTTTTTACGTCGGGCAAAAGCAAGTTAAATGTAGATACCGAGCGCCTTACTATAAGTGAGGTAACCAAAGGGCCGTTTCGTGAGTATATACCGGTTAATGGTGTGGTACTGCCCATAACTACTATTTATTTAGATGCCTTAGAGGGGGGGCGTGTTGAGCAACGTTTTGTAGAGGATGGTACCAACCTGAAAAAAGATCAGCCCATATTAAAACTATCCAACACCGATCTGGAATTGAGTTTGGCCAGCCAGGAAAACCAGGTTTATGCCGCCCAAACACAGATACAAATATCGCGTAACAATGCCCAGCAAAACACTATAAGCAAGCTTAACCAAATGGCCGATGTGGATAATGCTTATAAAGAGGCCGAAAGGGTGTATAAATTGAACAAACAATTATATGAGCAAAAAGCAATTGGATCGCAAGAGTTTAGGCAGGCACAAAATGCTTATGATTATCAATTGCGTCGTAAAAACCTGACCATGCAAATATTAAAGCAGGATACAGTTTTGGTGAAACAGCAGGACGCGCAAACTAAAGAGCAGTATGCACAAATGAAAAAAACGCTTGATTTGATGCGTAAAAAGGTGGCCGACCTTATTGTTAGGGCGCCTGTTGACGGGCAGCTTACCGCGTTAGATGCTGAAGTTGGACAAAGTAAGAACAAAGGCGAACGGCTGGGGCAAATTGATGTGCTATCGGGCTATAAAGTACGGGTTGATATAGACGAGCATTATATTACCCGGGTATTTAATGGTCTAACCGGCGATTTTACTATTGACGATAAAACCTATCAGCTTAAAATTGCCAAAGTATTTACACAGGTTACCAACGGGCATTTTCAGGTTGATATGCAGTTTGTGGGCCAGGTGCCAAAAACCATTAGGCGCGGGCAAACCCTGCAAATACGGTTGGCTTTAAGCGATGAAACACAGGCCATATTATTACCTAAAGGCGGCTTTTACCAACAAACCGGTGGCAACTGGATATTTAAAGTGAGTGATGATGGTAAAACCGCATACAAAGTGGATATCCAGCTAAACCGCCAAAGTCCTGATTATTATGAGGTGGTAAGCGGTCTTAAACCCGGCGATAAAGTAATAACATCCGGCTATGATACCTATGGCGATATGCAGGAATTAGTATTAAAAAAGTAAATTAATCACAATTATAAATAGCCCCCGGGCAAAAAAGAGCTTATGATAAAGATAACGGACCTTGAAAAATTTTACCGCACCGAAGAGGTAGAAACCATTGCCTTAAACAAGCTAAGCATCGAAGTTAAAAAGGGCGAGTTCGTTGCTATAATGGGGCCATCGGGCTGCGGTAAATCAACCTTGTTAAACATACTGGGTATGCTGGATGATCCGGATGCGGGCAGCTACCTGTTTAATGATATTGAAGTAGCGCATTTTAACGAGCGTAAACGTGCCGATCTGCGCAAGCATAATATTGGATTCGTGTTTCAGAGCTTTAATTTGATAGACGAGCTAACGGTATTTGAGAATGTTGAACTCCCATTAATATACACCGGTGTTGCATCTGCAGACAGAGTAAAAATGGTGGAAGCAGTGCTGGATAAGATGCAAATTATGCATCGCCGTAACCATTACCCGCAACAGCTATCGGGCGGGCAACAGCAGCGTGTAGCCATTGCCCGTGCGGTTGTAAATAACCCCAAATTAATACTTGCGGATGAGCCTACCGGTAACTTGGATAGCCGCAACGGTAACGATGTAATGGAGTTATTGACCGACCTGAACGAACAGGGCACTACCATTATAATGGTAACCCACTCGGAGCATGACGCGAGATACAGTCACCGTATCATCAGGCTATTGGATGGGCAAGCCGTGATTGAAAATATTATGATTTAATAAAGTAATACGCAAAAACTGATCATAATGACTGCTCTTTTCGCCCTCTTCCGAAAGGGGGCTAACAAGGGTTTAAAAATATAATTGATATGATAAAAAACTACATCAAAATAGCATTAAGAAACCTATGGCGACATAAGGGTTTTTCTTTAATTAATATAATTGGGTTGGCTGTAGGTATGGCTGCTGCTATACTTATTTTGCTATGGATACAAAGCGAAATAAGTTATGATGAATTTCACAAAAATAAGGACCGCATATATCGGGTTTGGAATCGCGTACCAAAGGATGGTGAGATAAAAGTCTGGAATTCTGTATCTGCGCCAACAGCACCAGCATT
>NZ_JBDTJZ010000080.1:0-12726 GCF_039935595.1 Mucilaginibacter sp.
AAACTATCTCAAAATTAAAACCATCATCAGCGAAAGGAACATATTTTAAGAGTATCCATATCTCTTCAACTATGTCACCAGGAATTGAAATTGAAACCAAAACAGTAGCGGGGATCTAATCATGAATAAAGAAGAAAAACACGACCTTGTTCTTGCCCTTACTGAACAAATTAAGGATTACGGTAATTTTTATATTACTGATACTTCTGATTTAACGGTTGCCAAGATCAATGACATCCGTCGTAAATGTTTTGAAAGCGACATTACGATGCAGGTAGCAAAAAATACCCTTATTAAAAAGGCTATGGAAGCTGCAGGCGGTGATTTTAGCCCAATGTTTGACGTGCTTAAAGGCTCATCATCAATTCTTTTCTCAAAATCAGCAACTGCCCCGGCAAAGCTGATCAAACAGTTAAGAAAACAAGGTGATAAACCAATTTTAAAAGCAGCTTACATTGACTCAGCAATATTTGTTGGAGACAATCAGATTGACACTTTGACCAAATTAAAATCAAAAGAACAATTGATTGGCGAAATTATTGGATTATTACAATCTCCTGCTAAAAACGTTATTTCTGCATTACAATCAGGCGGAAATACAATTGCAGGACTTGTAAAAACTTTACAAGAAAGAGGTTAAACGGACACCTAAAAGTTCGATTTTAAAAACAAAAGCATTAAAGTAAAAATTAAAATAAAATGGCGGATTTAAAAGCGTTTGCTGAACAGTTGGTAAACTTAACAGTAAAAGAAGTAAACGAATTAGCTCAGATCTTAAAAGACGAGTATGGTATTGAGCCTGCTGCTGCAGCTGTAGCTGTTGCTGGCCCGGCTGCCGGTGGTGGCGATGACGCTCCTGCGGCTGCTGCTGAGCAAACTGCATTTGATGTTATCCTGAAAGAAGCAGGTGGCTCAAAATTAGCAGTTGTTAAATTAGTAAAAGACTTAACCGGTCTTGGTTTGAAAGAAGCAAAAGATCTTGTTGACGGTGCACCTAAAGAAGTAAAAACTGGTGTAACTAAAGAAGAAGCTCAATCTTTGAAATCACAATTAGAAGAAGCCGGAGCAGTAGTTGAGGTTAAATAAGTTAACCACAATACTTATAGCATCAGACTCCGACCTATTTTGGTCGGGGTCTATTGCTGTTTATAATGATGAGATTTTTAGGTATGAGATTTGATATATAAGACTATAGCTTTAACAGCTAAGTTTTTATGATCTTACTTCTCAAATCTCACATCTCAAATCTGAAAAACATCTACAAGTTAATAACTAAATTTAAAATACCTTGGCAAACAATAATAATCAAAGAGTAAACTTTGCAACCAGTAGAAAGGTACTTGATTACCCTGATTTTCTGGATGTGCAGTTGCAGTCTTTCCAGGAATTTTTTCAATTGGAAACCACTTCAGACAACCGTTATAAAGAAGGGTTGTTTAAAGTATTTGCCGAAAACTTTCCGATCTCAGATTCAAGAAACATCTTTGTTTTAGAGTTTCTTGATTATTTCATTGATCCGCCACGTTATGATATACGCGAGTGTATTGAACGCGGATTAACTTACAGTGTGCCTTTAAAAGCAAAACTTCGCTTATCATGTAATGATGCCGAGCACGAAGATTTTGAAACAATTGTACAGGACGTTTACCTGGGTACCATCCCTTATATGACGCCTAAAGGTACCTTTGTTATTAATGGTGCCGAACGTGTAATTGTATCGCAGTTGCACCGTTCGCCAGGTGTGTTTTTTGGCCAGAGCCGACACACCAACGGTACAAAATTGTACTCGGCCCGTGTAATACCGTTCAAGGGTTCATGGATTGAGTTTGCTACAGACGTTAACAACGTGATGTATGCTTATATTGACCGTAAAAAGAAATTCCCGGTAACTACCTTATTGCGTGCTATCGGCTATGATTCAGATAAAGACATATTAGAATTATTTGAACTGGCTGATGAAGTAAAGGTTAGCAAATCAGGCTTAAAGAAATTTATTGGCCGCAAGCTTGCCGCAAGGGTGCTTAAAAAATGGGTTGAAGACTTTGTTGACGAAGATACCGGCGAAGTTGTTTCTATTGACCGTAACGAGATAATCCTGGAACGTGAAACCGTGCTGGAAGATGACCATATTGATATGATCATTGACGCCGGTGTTAAAACCATCATCCTAAACAAGGAAGATGCATCAACCAGTGGCGATTATACTATTATATATAATACTTTACAAAAAGATACTTCTAACTCTGAGAAAGAAGCGGTTGAACATATTTACCGTCAATTACGTAACGCTGAACCACCTGATGAGGAAACTGCACGTGGTATCATTGATCGTTTATTCTTCTCGGATAAAAGATATGACCTGGGCGATGTGGGCCGTTACCGCATCAACCGTAAACTAAAGCTTGATACTTCTGATGAAACTAAGGTTTTAACTAAACAGGATATTATTGCGATAGTAAAATATCTTATCAAACTGATCAACTCAAAAGCCGAGGTGGATGATATTGATCACTTGTCAAACCGTAGGGTACGTACCGTTGGCGAGCAGTTATATGCGCAGTTTGGCGTTGGTTTGGCCCGTATGGCCCGTACCATCCGCGAGCGTATGAACATTCGTGACAACGAGGTGTTCACACCAACCGACCTGATCAATGCACGTACACTTTCATCGGTGATCAACTCGTTCTTCGGAACTAATCAGTTATCACAGTTTATGGACCAAACCAATCCACTGGCAGAGATCACGCACAAGCGTCGTCTGTCAGCCTTAGGCCCCGGTGGTCTGTCGCGCGAGCGTGCAGGTTTCGAGGTTCGTGACGTACACTATACCCACTACGGTAGGTTGTGTACCATTGAAACTCCCGAAGGACCGAACATTGGTTTGATATCATCACTTTGTGTACATGCTAAAATTAACAACTTAGGCTTTATTGAAACGCCGTATAAACGTGTGGTTGAAGGTGTAGTACAGGTTAATGAGCCGGTAATTTACTTATCAGCAGAAGATGAAGATGGTAAAACCATTGGACAAGCCAATGCACACTATAACGATAAAGGTGTTTTTGACTTACCTAAGGTAAAAGCACGTTTTGAAGGCGACTTCCCAATCATTGATCCTGAAAAATTGGATCTGATGGATATTGCGCCTAACCAAATTACGTCGATAGCTGCTTCATTGATTCCGTTCCTGGAACATGATGATGCTAACCGTGCGTTGATGGGATCAAACATGCAGCGCCAGGCCGTACCATTGTTGCGCCCTGAAGCGCCAATTGTAGGTACAGGTTTGGAAGGCCGTGTGGCAAAAGATTCACGTACGTTAATCAATGCCGAAGGTGATGGCGTTGTTGAGTATGTGGATGCAAACGAAATAAGAATTAAGTATGACCGTAATGACCTTGATCGTTTGATCTCGTTCGATGGTGATACCAGAAGTTATATTTTAACCAAGTTCAAAAAAACCAACCAAAGCACTACCATTAACCTGAAGCCAATTGTTAAAAAAGGCGAACGCGTTGAAAAAGGACAAGTACTTTGCGAGGGTTATGCTACCCAAAATGGTGAGCTGGCCCTGGGTCGTAACCTTAAAGTGGCATTCATGCCTTGGCAAGGTTATAACTTTGAGGATGCGATTGTAATATCAGAGCGTGTTGTATCGCAGGATATATTTACGTCGCTTCACGTTGAAGAATTTGAACTGGAAGTGCGTGATACCAAACGTGGGGAAGAGGAGTTAACACCAGATATCCCTAACGTATCAGAAGAAGCCACTAAAGATTTGGACGAAGACGGTATTATCCGTGTTGGAGCTGAGGTTAAAGAAGGCGATATCCTGATAGGTAAGATCACCCCTAAAGGTGAATCAGATCCTTCGCCGGAAGAAAAATTACTACGTGCCATATTTGGTGATAAAGCAGGTGACGTTAAAGATGCGTCATTAAAAACTCCGCCTTCAATTGCAGGTGTGGTTATTGATACCAAATTATTCTCGCGTGCTAAAAAGACTACCAAGGCAGAAGAAAAAGCGCAGATTGAAAAATTAGATGCTAAACATGATAAAGCCGTAAAAGATCTTAAATCTACTTTAATTGAAAAGTTATTTGAGATTGTGAATGGTAAAACATCACAAGGCGTATTTAATGTTTACAAAGAGCTGCACGTACCTAAAGGCGTTAAATTTACTCAGAAAATACTGACTGAATTAAGCTACGAAAACATCAACCCAACTAAATGGACAACTGATGACGATAAAAACGAGCAAATAAAAACTTTGCTTCATAACTACAATATTAAAGTTAATGAAGAGTTAGGTGCTTACCGTCGTGATAAGTTTGCTATAAGTGTGGGTGATGAGTTGCCATCAGGTATAGTACAAATGGCTAAAGTTTACATCGCTAAAAAGCGTAAGCTTAAAGTAGGTGATAAAATGGCGGGCCGCCACGGTAATAAAGGTATTGTTGCACGTATTGTACGTGACGAAGATATGCCTTTCTTAGAGGACGGAACACCGGTTGATATTGTGTTGAACCCACTGGGTGTACCTTCACGTATGAACCTTGGCCAGATATATGAAACTGTATTAGGATGGGCCGGTAAAGAGCTGGGCATGAAATTCGCTACGCCGATTTTTGATGGTGCAAGCCATGAAGAAGTGGAACAGTGGGTTAAAAAAGCCAACTTACCAGAATCTGGTCGTACCTATTTATACAACGGATTAACCGGCGATCGTTTTGACCAGCAAACTACTGTAGGTATTATCTACATGCTGAAATTAGGTCACATGGTTGACGATAAAATGCACGCACGTTCAATAGGGCCATACTCATTAATTACACAACAGCCATTGGGTGGTAAAGCCCAGTTTGGTGGTCAGCGTTTTGGTGAGATGGAGGTTTGGGCACTTGAAGCATTTGGTGCTGCAAACATACTGCAAGAAATATTGACCGTTAAATCGGATGATGTTATTGGCCGTGCTAAAACTTATGAGGCTATTGTTAAAGGTGAAAACCTGCCAACGCCTTCAGTTCCTGAATCATTCAACGTATTGGTTCATGAATTAAGAGGTTTAGGTTTGGATATTACTTTAGAATAAGGTAAAAGGATAAAGGTAAAAGGACAAAGGCAGAGATGCTGAAACCTTTTACCTTTCACCTTTAGCCTTTAACCATTAAAACAAAGGAGACTATGTCTTACAAAAAGGATAATAAAATCAAAAGTAACTTTACTACCATCACTATCAGCTTAGCTTCGCCTGAATCTATACTGGAGCGTTCGAGCGGTGAAGTTTTAAAACCAGAGACCATTAACTACAGGACGTACAAGCCTGAACGCGATGGTTTATTCTGCGAGCGTATTTTTGGTCCGGTTAAGGATTATGAGTGCCATTGCGGTAAATACAAACGCATACGTTACAAAGGTATTGTTTGCGACCGTTGCGGTGTAGAAGTAACTGAAAAGAAAGTGCGCCGCGAGCGTATGGGCCACATTAATTTGGTGGTTCCGGTTGCGCATATTTGGTATTTCAGGTCATTGCCTAACAAAATTGGTTACCTTTTAGGTTTACCAACAAAAAGACTTGATCTGATTATTTATTACGAACGATATGTAGTAATACAAGCCGGTATTAAGGAAGCCGATGGCATTAATGCTATGGATTTCCTAACTGAAGAAGAATACCTGGATGTTTTAGATACCCTTCCAAAAGAGAACCAATATCTTGATGATAAGGATCCTCAGAAATTTGTAGCCAAAATGGGTGCAGAGGCTTTGGAAGAATTATTAAGACGTATTGATCTTGACGAATTGTCATTCAGCCTGCGTCACCAGGCAGCTACCGAAACTTCTCAGCAACGTAAAAACGAAGCTTTGAAACGTTTACAGGTAGTTGAGGCTTTCCGTGGTTCAAAAACAAGGATTGAGAATAACCCCGAGTGGATGATCGTTAAGATCGTTCCGGTTATCCCGCCTGAATTGCGCCCGTTAGTACCTTTAGAAGGTGGCCGTTTTGCAACTTCAGATTTAAATGACCTTTATCGTCGTGTAATTATTCGTAACAATCGTTTAAAACGTTTAATTGAGATAAAAGCACCTGAGGTAATTTTACGTAACGAAAAACGTATGCTACAGGAAGCTGTAGACTCGTTATTTGATAACTCGCGTAAAGTTAACGCGGTAAAAACCGAAGGTAACCGTGCGTTAAAATCACTTTCAGATATTTTGAAAGGTAAACAAGGCCGTTTCCGTCAAAACTTATTGGGTAAACGTGTTGATTATTCAGCACGTTCAGTAATTGTTGTAGGTCCAAATTTGAAACTACACGAGTGCGGTTTACCAAAAGATATGGCTGCCGAGTTGTTTAAACCATTTATCATTCGCAAAATGATTGAGCGTGGTGTGGTTAAAACAGTAAAATCTGCCAAAAAGATAGTTGACCGTAAAGACCCATTAGTATGGGATATTTTAGAAAACGTATTAAAAGGACACCCGGTATTATTAAACCGTGCACCAACATTGCACCGTTTAGGTATCCAGTCATTCCAGCCAAAATTGGTTGAAGGTAAAGCTATACAATTGCACCCTTTAACTTGTACCGCCTTTAACGCGGATTTTGACGGTGACCAGATGGCCGTGCATGTACCACTTGGTAACGCGGCAATTTTGGAAGCCCAGGTTTTGATGCTGGCATCGCATAATATTTTAAACCCTGCCAACGGTACACCTATTACTGTACCATCGCAGGATATGGTGCTTGGTTTGTATTACATAACCAAAGGCCGTAAAACTGATGCAGACCGTGTTATAAAAGGCGAAGGCTTAACTTTCTACTCTGCCGAAGAGGTGATCATCGCGTACAACGAAAGGAAATTAGACTTGCATGCGTTTATTAAGGTTAAAGCTTTAGTTAAAGAAAGAGACGGAAGCATTGTAAATAAAATTATTGATACCACAGTGGGTCGTGTATTGTTTAACCAGCACGTACCTGCCGAAGTAGGTTATATAAATGAGCTGTTAACCAAAAAATCATTACGTGATATTATTGGCGAAGTAGTTAAAAACACCGGTATGGCACGCGCTGCCCAATTCCTTGATGATATTAAGGAATTAGGTTTCAGAATGGCATTCCAGGGTGGTTTATCATTTAACCTGAAGGATATTAATATCCCTGCCGAAAAAGTTACGCTTATTGCACAAGCTTCTAAACAAGTGGAAGAAGTAATGGGTAACTATAACATGGGTTTCATTACTAATAATGAGCGTTATAACCAGATCATTGATATTTGGACTCGTATCAACAACCGCTTAACAGCTAATGTGATGGACATCCTGAGCAATGATAATCAGGGCTTTAACTCGGTTTACATGATGCTTGATTCAGGAGCGCGTGGTTCAAAAGAGCAGATCCGTCAGCTTGCAGGTATGCGTGGTTTGATGGCTAAGCCTCAAAAATCAGGTTCAGGCGGCGAGATCATTGAAAATCCTATCCTTTCAAACTTTAAAGAAGGTTTGTCAGTATTAGAGTACTTTATATCTACCCACGGTGCACGTAAAGGTTTGGCGGATACAGCGTTAAAAACTGCTGATGCGGGTTACCTTACCCGTCGTTTACATGACGTGGCACAGGATATGATTGTTGGCGAGGTTGATTGCGGAACGTTAAGGGGTATATACACTACCGCGTTAAAAGATAATGAAGATATTGTTGAGCCATTGTATGACCGTATTTTGGGCCGTACAACCTTAAGTGATGTACATGATCCTATTACCAATGAATTACTGGTATCAGCAGGAGAAGATATTACTGAAGAAATAGCTAAAAACATTGAAAACTCTCCGTTAGAGGGCATCGAAATTCGTTCGGTATTAACCTGCGAGAGCAAACGTGGTGTATGCGCGTTATGCTATGGCCGTAACCTGGCAAGCGGTAAACGCGTGCAAAAAGGCGAAGCTGTTGGTGTTATTGCAGCACAATCAATCGGTGAGCCGGGTACACAGTTAACCTTACGTACATTCCACGTGGGTGGTACCGCGTCAAACATCGCGGCCGAATCACAGATCAACGCTAAATTTGATGGTATAATTGAATTTGAAAACGTACGTACTGTAAGTTATCAAACTGCCGAAGAAGGTGCTGTTGATGTAGTATTAGGTCGTTCGGGCGAATTCCGTATTGTAGAAGAAGGAAGCAATAAGGTAATTGTTACCAACAATATTCCATACGGTTCATACCTGTATGTAAAAGATGGCAGCAAAATAAAGCGTGGCGACCGTATTTGCTCATGGGATCCGTATAACGCGGTTATTATATCTGAGTTTGCAGGTAAGGCACAATTTGAAGCCGTGTTAGAAGGTATCACTTTCCGTGAAGAGTCTGACGAGCAAACAGGTCACCGTGAAAAAGTAATTATTGACACCCGCGATAAAACCAAAAACCCGGTAATACAGGTTAGTGATGGTAAGGGTAATGTAATTAAAGGATATAACATCCCGGTAGGCGCACACATTGCCGTTGATGAAGGAGAAAAATTACAAACCGGACAAATTATTGCTAAAATACCTCGTTCAACCGGTAAAACCCGCGATATTACAGGTGGTTTACCACGTGTAACCGAGTTGTTTGAAGCACGTAACACATCTAACCCGGCTGTTGTAACCGAAATTGATGGTGTAGTTACCTTAGGTGGTGTTAAACGTGGTAACCGCGAAATGACCATCGAATCAAAAGATGGACAAATCAAAAAATACCTTGTACCATTATCAAAACACATCCTTGTACAGGATAATGACTTTGTAAGAGCAGGTATGCCATTGTCTGACGGTTCAATATCTCCGGCTGATATATTGGCTATTAAAGGGCCAGCTGCAGTACAAGAGTACCTGGTAAATGGTATACAAGAAGTTTACCGTTTGCAGGGTGTTAAGATAAATGACAAGCACTTTGAGGTTATTGTGCACCAAATGATGCAAAAAGTATCAATTGAAGATGCGGGCGATACTCGTTTCTTAGAGCGCGAATCGGTTGACAGCTGGGATTTCATGGTAGAAAATGACGATATTTTTGATAAAAAGGTAGTTGTTGATCCGGGTGATTCTGAAAATGTTAAAGCTGGTCAGATATTGTCTGTAAGAAAATTACGTGACGAAAACTCAATTTTAAAACGTAAAGATTTAAAATTAGTTGAAGTACGTGACGCTATTGCAGCAACGTCAAGCCCGATATTGCAAGGTATTACCCGTGCATCGTTAGGTACCAAATCGTTTATCTCGGCAGCATCGTTCCAGGAAACTACCAAAGTACTGAACGAAGCAGCTATAGCAGGTAAAAAAGACTTGATGCTTGGTTTGAAAGAAAACGTTATTGTTGGCCACTTAATTCCGTCAGGAACAGGTTTACGCGAATACGAAAATATACGCGTAGGTTCTCAGGAAGAATTTGACCGCTTAATGGCTTCAAAAACTGAAGAAGTAGAAGCATAAACAATAATTAAATAATAATTTTAGCAAAGCCTTCTTGAAAATAGAAGGCTTTGCTATTTTAGCATAATGGAAGAAGAACAAAATGAACATCAACTGAGTATTGAACTTTCTGAAGAGATTGCAGAAGGCATATATTCAAACCTGGCCATAATTACCCATTCAACTTCAGAGTTTGTGATTGATTTTATACGTGTGGTACCCGGTGTGCCCAAGGCCAAGGTAAAATCAAGGATAATACTTACACCCGAACATGCCAAACGCCTGGTAAATGCCCTTGAGGATAATATTGAAAAATTTGAGGCAATAAACGGCGTGGTTAAGTTACAACAGGGTCCGGGCGGGTTCCCCATGAATTTTGGTGGTACAATGGGGCAGGCCTAATTTAATTATTGTTAAAATTCCTGTTAATTAGCGATATTCGCAATTAACTTTTTATTACATTATCCACCGCTAATGCCTTTATTCAAATTACAGGAACACAAAAATGTAAAAATTTGTGTAATAGGCGATATAATGCTTGATCATTATATAAACGGATCATGCACACGTATTTCGCCCGAAGCGCCTGTGCAAATAGTAGACGTATCCGAGGATGTTTACAGCTTAGGCGGGGCAGGCAATGTGCTCGAAAATTTAAAAGCTTTTGGATGCGAGGCATCTATTATAAGTATAAGCAATAATGATAGTGCCGGAGATATTATAAAAACTGAGATCAATAAGTTAGAGCCTGCTTTTTATTATTTGGTACATGACGAAACACGTCGTACCACCATAAAAAGCCGAGTTATTGTAAACAGGCATCAATTGATAAGGCTGGATAAAGAGGATAAACATTATTGTGATGATACCATTGCTGATAAAATACTTGAATTCTTGGCAGCGAAAATAAGCACCATCGATGTAGTTATTTTATCAGATTATTGCAAAGGGGTATTAAGCCCTTACCTGATAAAAAATATAATTAAACTTTGTAATGCCAACAACGTACTAAGTGTTGTTGATTCAAAAACCAAGGACCTGTCTGTATATTATGGTGCGGGTTTAATAAAGCCGAATAAAAAGGAGGCCGAACTAGCGTCGGGCATTAAGATAACAAATGATGAAACGCTTGAGCAGGCATGCAAAAAAATTGCAGATGTTACGGCCTCGCCAATAATTGTGGTTACCTTATCAGAAGATGGTGTAGCAATTTATCATCAAAATAAAGTAATTAAAAAGCCTACAAGGGCAATTGATGTTTTTGATGTAACAGGGGCCGGCGATACGGTGATTGCTGCTTTAGCTTTTGCTTTGGCAAATAATTTATCCATATCAGAAGCGTGCGACTTTGCAAATAGTGCTGCAGCAATTGTCGTAGCTAAGTTTGGCAGTGCAGTGGCAACGATAGATGAAATAAATAATTTAAACAATAAATAGCGTCTAATGGTTTATAGGTATGCTACCTTTATTAAGGCCATCAACTTAACTGTTGATTATATCATGCTTAATATTAGCATGTTTATAGCATATTTAATAATTGACAAGCCACAATCATGGAATACTGATAGCAAATACTTGTCAGTAGTATTAGTGTTTAATTTGGTTTGGCTACTATCAACAAACCTTACCGGCTTATATGAACGCGTTTTAAACCGCGATTCCATACGTACCTACCAGTCATTTTTTAAAACATATCTGGTATTCGTATCGTTAATTTGTTTTGCAATACTGGCCATTATTGGCCCTCAAACGTATTTGATCTCGCGCTTATATCTATTGTATTCTTTGCTGTTATTTGGCTTGCTGGTTGGTATATGGAAGTTGGTGTTTCTGGCTATAAGAAAAAGCAAACGTAATTTATTAATGGATTCCAGAACCATAATTATTGTAGGGTCAGGACGCATAGGCCAGGATATTTTTGAATATTTTGAACATTATAAGCATAGTGGCTACAAGGTTTTAGGCTTTTTTGATGATAAAGCATCACGTGTTGCAGATATAGGGCTGTACCTGGGCAGTATTGACGATTGCATAAGTTACGTGCTTGAAAATAAAGTAGACGAAATTTTTTGTGCTTTGCCCGTTTCACAGTCCGACAAAATTGAACAATTAATGTTAGATGCTGATAAGCATTTAATACGGTTTAAAATCATTCCTGAGTATTATATAAATTCAAAAAAGCGGGCAATGTTTGTTCAAAATTTTGATCATATACCGGTAATATCAGTTAGGCCCGAGCCATTAGAAAGTATATTAAACAGAACCATAAAAAGACTTTTTGATATACTTTTCTCGTTATTTATCATCATATTTATTATAAGCTGGCTTTTTCCAATTCTGGCTATTTTGATAAAGTTACAATCGCCTGGACCTGTTTTTTTTGTTCAAAAGCGCTCGGGTAAAAACAATATTCCTTTTAAATGCTATAAGTTTAGAAGCATGCGTTTAAATACGGATGCTGATAAAAAGCAAGCCGTAAAAGGCGATTCCCGCATTACACCGATAGGTGCATTTATACGTAGAACAAGTTTAGATGAATTCCCTCAATTTTTTAATGTTTTAATAGGCAATATGTCTGTTGTAGGGCCTAGGCCGCATATGCTTAGCCATACCGAAGAGTATTCGCAATTAATTGATAAATTTATGGTTCGCCATTTTTTAAAGCCGGGAATAACTGGTTGGGCACAAACCAATGGGTTAAGAGGCGAAACCAAATCTACCGATCATATTCTTCAACGCGTTGAGGCGGATGTATGGTATTTGGAAAACTGGTCGTTTTTATTAGATCTGAAGATCATATTCCTTACCTTCTGGAATGTAATTAAAGGTGATGATGGCGCATTTTAAAACAAATTATTATTAAGCTGACAAATAGATATTATTTTTACTAAAAATTCGCATAAACAATACATGAAAAAAATAGCGCTTATAACAGGTATAACCGGGCAAGATGGAGCCTATTTAGCAGAATTATTACTTTCAAAAGGATATGAAGTACACGGCATTAAGCGTCGTAGTTCCTTATTTAATACAGACCGGATAGACCATTTGTACCAGGACCCACATGATACCAACAAAAACCTGATATTGCATTATGGCGATTTAAGCGATAGCACGAACCTTATACGTATAGTACAGCAGGTACAACCTGACGAAATATATAATTTGGGCGCAATGTCGCATGTAAAGGTAAGTTTTGATACCCCCGAGTATACGGCTAATGCAGATGGAATAGGTACATTAAGGATATTGGAAGCTGTAAGAATATTGGGA
>NZ_JBDTJZ010000081.1:0-12715 GCF_039935595.1 Mucilaginibacter sp.
CCAAATTGCCGTTTGCTTGCGCATCAGCCTGTGAAGAAGGGCGGAGGCCGTTAATACCAGTACCGTATTCTGTTTGGTAATGAGTATAATCTAATGCCTGGCTAGCGGCAAAGTTTGAACTAATTTCTACACTAAATTTCGAATTCTTAGCACCGCTTTTGGTGGTGATCATAATTGCGCCATTACCAGCCCTTGAACCATATAGCGCTGCTGCTGTTGAACCTTTAAGCACGGTCATTGACTCGACATCATCCGGATTGATCTGCTGAAGGGCATCACCCTGGTCTATACCGGGAGCACCCTCGGCACTACGTGCGTCCTGATCCATTGGCAAACCATTGATTACAATTAAAGGTGAGTTTTGTACGCCCGCGGCTGCAAACCCCGATTGCCCACGCAAACGTATCCGGTTACTTGCGGAAGCACCGGCTGTTGGCGGTGCAATATCCAAACCAGCTATTTTTCCCTCCAATGAGGTCATCACGTTGGTAGTACGATTTTGGGTTATCTCATCAACCTTTACCGTTGATGTTGCGTACCCCAGCTTTTTCGATTCTTTTTTAATGCCTAAAGCGGTTACCACAACATCATCCAAAACTCTTGTTTGTGTTTGCAATACTACGTTTACTACCGTACGGGTACCAACGGCTTCAATTTTTGTTTCGTACCCTACATATTGAAACACCAGTGCCGAATTATCATTGGCAACTGTGATGTTATAAGTGCCGTTTTGATTGGTAACCGTACCGGTTGAGTTGTTGCCTTGCACATATACGGTTACACCAATAAGTGGCTCGCCTTTATTATCTGTTACTTTACCAGTTACGGTTTTGGCAACAACCTCAGTTTGCGACAACCCGGAATTTTGCAATAAGGCAACGGTTTCCGACTTATTAATTCTGCTTAATACAATTCTGTTACTAATTACTTCGAATGCTATACCCCGTGGCAACAATAGTTTTGCCAGGATATCTCCAATTTTTTGGTTTTTCGCATCGATGGATACCTGTGATTCTTGTTCAACAAGGCTTTTACGGTAAACAAATCTATAGTTTGTTTGCCTTTCCAATTGTGTTAAAGCCGTTTTGAGGCTTGCGTTTTGAATAGTGAAATCAACTTGCCGTTCTAATAAAGCTTGCCCTATGCTTGGATTAGCGTAGGACATTCCTGTAAAAAAGGCAATTAGTACAATCTGACTAAAAGTGATTTTCATAATTTTCCAGGAAAAATGATTTGGTAAATAAATTTTCATACATTTAAATGTTAATTTTTTTAAGAAAAATGAAACAAAAAAGACCACTTCGCCTTGAAAAAGGCGTTCAACTACGGTCTGAACTTTAAGGATAGGAGTGTCTCCAGCACTCCTTTCTTTTTTTAGTGAAAGAAAATTATAATGGTTTTTTTTTATCCATACACATTAATTTAGGTTAACTGTTTTTATAATTGGTTGTTTTTATAATTGGCTCTCTTAATTGCTTTCTAAAATGAATTGATTATCCTTTACCTTATAGGTTACATTCAAGCTTTTCTTTATTATTTCCATAATTGATGGAAGGCTTTCGTCTGTAAAATCAGCGTTTAAGTAATCACTATTTATCTTACTATCGGTTGATGATATAGTAACTTTAAATTGCTTGCTAAGTATTCTGAACACTTCGGGCATAGGTGTATTATCAAAAGATATGCTGGTGTTTTTCCAAATGCTGATAGACGGATCAGTAATTTCTTGCTTCTTTTGAAGCGAATTTGATTTCTTATTATATATAGCTTCTTGATCTGGAGTAAGCATTAGCTGCTGTTTAACATCAGCCTTAACATTTTCAAAATCAGCTGTAGATTTTACCTGTGCTAAAACACTTACAGAAACTTTGCCGGTAACAACACTTACCTTAGTCAATTCATTTTTATAGGCCCTGATGCGAAAACTTGTTCCCCATACCTTGGTTACCACATTGTCACTGTAAATTGAAAAAGGTCTTTTAGCATCTTTAGTAACTTCAAAAAAAGCTTCACCTGTCATTGAAACCCGGCGGCTATGGGCGGCAAACAATTTTAAATAAGTTAATTTGGAGTTAGGGCTCAACCATACCTTGCTGCCATCTGATAGTACTATTTTTTTAATAGTATTGGTCATATTGGTAACCACAATTTTATTAGTTAATGCCGGTTGCGGCTTAGGGGTAGTGGGTACGTTAAAGCTATTGTTTGTTTTGTAATTGATAAACAAACCGATGAGCAGCATTGCAGCTATGCTGGTGGCCCAATAAATTATTTTTGCACGGTTTTGCTTTATCTTATTTAAACTATGCACCTTGTCTTTTTCGGCATATCCAATATCATCGAGAATATTATTTAACATTAATTGCTTAAACAATTCCTGTTCATTCTCAGAAAGATGAGAGATATCGTCGCTTAATGAATCAAAGGAATCATACCATGAATAAATCTCAGCAATTTCAATTTCGTTACACTCGCCTTTGAAATATTTTTCAAGAATAGCAGCGGGCAGGTTATTTTTCATCAATAATATGGTATAAGAAAATATTTATGGTTTATATATATATGTAACTTAAATGGTGCATTACCCCTATCCATTATTAAAATAATTTCTCAATAAAACTTTTTGTGATTTTTACTACATCACTTTTATATCTATTGCCGCGCCAGTTCTTAGTATTTTTATACTTGCTTTAAAAAAATGGTATATGGTGTAACATTTGGCGCACCCGGGCGAATAATTGGAAAATATCGATTGTATTAAATGCATAGAGATCAACAAGAGACATTATTTCTGGCCGTCATTGAACAGCATAAAGGGATCATTTATAAGATCGCTAAATCATTCAAAAAAGCCGAAGAAGATAAAAATGATTTGGTGCAGGAAATTATCTTCCAGCTATGGCGGGCTTTCCCGAGTTTTGATGAACGCTGCAAACTATCTACTTGGTTGTATCGGGTCGCATTAAATGTAGCCATCAGTTCATACAGGAAGGAAAAGAACAAAAATCAACTGATTATTCCATGGCCGGAAAACTTGATGGATTTTAGCATAGGTGAAGAACCCGATGGGGACAACCTGAATTTGCTGCAACAATTCATAAATGAATTAAAAGAGTTAGACAGGGCACTGATGCTACTGTATCTGGAAGAAAAAAGTGGTAAGGAAATGGCCGAAATATTAGGATTGTCCGAAGCCAATATCCGAACAAAAACCAGTCGTATTAAAGAACAATTAAAACAAAGATTTTCAACAATTAAACACTAAAGAAATGGAAGAAGCAACAATTAAGCAACTATGGCATGATTACGATCAGAAGCTTGAAAAAAGCCTGCAGATCAATTATAAAGTCCTCAGGGAAATGCAAACCCAAAAAGCAGACGTTCATATCAGTTCGTTTCGTAGAAGCCAGGTTTTCGGAGTAGTTGTGGGTATACTTTGGATATTGATCCTTGTGTTTTTGGTAGTAAACACCTTGCATAATATTTATTTTGTTATTTCTGTTGGGCTGATCGCTTTGTTTAACATTTTCGCGGTAGCTGCCTATATAAGGCACCTGGTTATATTGGACCAAGTAAATATTGCCGATAGCGTTACTACAGCACAGAAAAAATTAGCAATCATACAAACTTCGTTAAACAATGTGGGCAGGATATTAATATTGCAGGCCCCGCTTTATTGCACGTTTTGGTATAACCAGGATTTAGTGGACCATGGCGGAACAATGTTTTGGCTGATCAACCTCAGCGTTGTTGCTTTTTTTGTGGTAAGTTCTATTTATTTATTCAAAACGTTAACTTACAAAAACATCCACCGTAAATGGGTCAGAAAATTTATCGAAGGCTTTGGCGGAAAAGAATTGAGAACAGCGATGGAGTTTTTAAATGACATTGAAGAGTATCAAAAATGAGTGTAAAAGCTTTTATACCATACGCTCATAAATAACATTTTAACCCATCAAAAAAATGCCATGAACTTATTTTATAATGAATAAATGTAGCTACTAGACCAAGCTAATAAACGTCATACTTGTATTATAATTTAATAAACCATTTAACGGGTTTTCTAAGAAATATGTGCCCTCACATCACATATTTTTTGTTTTTTCGTATTATAAACACCAAATGAATTGATAATGTGTATTTAAATAAAGGTCAAACCGACCTTTATTTAAATAAATCGCTAAATTGCATTTGATTATAATACCAATAAACTAAAAGAATTATATATACGACGCTCAATCGCTATATGTTTCTATTGTAAAATGATGAAGTTAGCTAACCTTTCGGACGATAAATTAGTAGAGCTTTTCGAACAGGGAAATATTGCGGCTTTTGAAGAAATATATAACCGGTATTGGCTGGAACTTTATAGCGCCGCGTATAAAAGGATAAGGGAACGGGAACCATCTCAGGAAATTGTTCAAAATTTATTTACTTCGTTTTGGCTAAATCGCGGCAAATTTAAAATACATTCTTCTTTGCAGGGATATCTGTTTACATCAATCAGGTATCAGGTATTAAACTATAAACGGGACGAAGCTGTAAAAAACTCCTATAACGAATCGCTTTTAGTGGTGGATAATAATTCGTTTGATAACTCAACCGAAAACTATATAAACTATAAGGAGCTCAAAGAAATAGTAGAGACATGTGTTAACCAACTCCCCATCAAATGCCGTTCGGTTTTTGAACTTAGCCGTAACCAGCATAAAACAAATAGGGAAATAGCCCAACAATTGCAAATTTCAGAAAAAACCGTAGAAAACCATCTGACCAAAGCCATCAGGTATTTAAGAAAAAATATTGATACGTTATTGGTATTGGTTGTGCTGATTAAACATTGACCAATGTTTGATTAAATCAAATTATTGCTCAACAAAATGCCAGCATACCCCGGCAATATCAATCATATTTAGCTCTTTACCATAAGGTTGCTGCACAATATCATTAATGCGTATGCCATATTTTGCGGCGAGGCGTTTCTCAATTATCATATCCCTGAAGCCGGTAACATTGGTCACTTTTACGCTGAGCATAAAATTTTGAGCAAACTGGGGCATATTAAAGTGTTGTAATATAAACCGGCATTCGTCTTTTTGAAACCCTATGTAATCGCCCTGGTCCCAGTTAATACTAAAACCTAACTCCAGAAAAAGCTGCTTTGAGCCTTCAAAGTTGCTGCCCGACGGCACAAAAGCCTCTATTGATAAAAATTTCATAAGTTTTTTTATTTAAAAATAATTAAATAACACCTGATTTTAGCAGCAATACATAATCCGGTATATTTGCCGTACGTCAACTTGCCTCGATGGAAAAATCAATATACGAAGATCAAACTTTTGATAAACTTATTTATACCGAACAACGCATAACCGGCAAAGAGTTTCAAAGCTGTACATTTAAAAACTGCGACTTTACCAACAGCGATCTGTCAAACACCAAGCTACTGGAATGTACTTTTGAGGGCTGCAATTTAACCATGATAAAGCTGGATAAAACAACTTTAAATGATGTGGTTTTTAAAGGATGTAAACTGTTGGGAATTAATTTTAGCGTTACGCAGGATTTTTTGTTTAGCGTTAGGTTTGAGAATTGCATATTGGATTACGCCTCATTTATGGATAAAAAAATGCCTAAAACCCATTTTATAAAAACCACCTTAAAAGAGGCAACCTTTAGTCGTGCCATATTAACCGGCTCTGTTTTTGACGAATGCAACCTTAACGAAACCATTTTTAATCAGACCGACCTTACCGGCGTTGATTTTAGTACGGCCTATAATTATATTATTGAGCCGGAATTGAATACTATTAAAAAAGCCATTTTTTCGTCGCAGGGATTAGCCGGGTTGTTAACTACTTATGATATTAAAATAGTTTAGCTTCTTGACTCTAATCTACCCACTCACTCACAATTTTTGCAGATAGTAAACAAAGCGGTATGCCGCCACCGGGATGAACACTGCCCCCGCAGAAGTACAGGTTTTTAATTTTTGATGATTTGTTGGCATGGCGCAAAAAAGCGGCAAACCGGCTGTTTGAACTAGTACCATACAGCGAGCCCTGGTACGAAGATGTTTGGCTTTCAATACTGCGCGGATCTAAAATGCGTTCGCAACTGATTAACGGCGCTATATCCTCGCCCAATAAGCGCGATAGCTTGGTTAAAATATTTTGGCGCGCTGTGTTTATAAGCGTGTTCCAATCCTGCCCGGTATTGGCCGGCACGTTTATCATGGTAAACCAGTTTTCGCAACCCGGGGGGGCGTCATCAGGTTTATATTTCGAGCTGATGTTCAGGTAAACTGTGGGGTCGTGGTAAATATTGTTTTGCTTCCAGATATGGTTAAACTCGGCTTTATAATCGGCACTAAAAAAAATATTATGCAGGTTTAATTGTGCAAACTGTTTGTTAATGCCCCAATAAAATATCAATGCCGAGCTGCTACGTTCCTGCCCTAATATCTTTTTAGGATGCAGATGAGGATAGTCTTTAAGCAACCGGTGATAAGTAAACCAAACATCCATATTTGATACCACTACATCGGCTTTTATCAATTGACCATTTACTTTTACGCCATCGGCTTTATCCTCATCTAAAACCACCTCTTGCACGCGTGAATTATAATGAAATGTAACGCCCATATCTTTGGCCAGTTTAACCAACGCGGTTACAATGCTATACATTCCCTCTTCGGGAAAATACGCGCCATAGTGTTGCTCTAAATGGGGTATCACGTTTAAGGTAGCCGGTGCTGTATAGGGGTTTGAGCCGTTATAGGTGGCATAGCGATCAAAAAGTTGTATAAGGTGTTGGTCGTTAAAATAATCTGCATTGGCATTATGCATGGTGCGCCCGGCATCAATATGCGGCAGATTGATTATCGATTTAAGCGTATCCCATCTTAAATAGGTTTTTAACCGGTGTAATGACCGCTCTAAAAAAACATGATTGGTTATGTTATAAATGCGGCGACTGTTGTTTATATATTTTTTTATGCCTGCCGCCGGTTCGCCGGTAACGCTTTCAGCCTCCGTAATAAACTTATCCGCGTTGGCATAGGCTTTCAAGCTTTTGCCATCCTCATAAAAATAATGGCATATAACATACAGTTGCCGGTAGTTAAAATAATCAGCCGGAGTTTTGCCGGCCAGTTTAAAAAGCTCGTCAATATACTGCGGCATGGTAAGCAAACTGGGCCCTGCATCAAAGCGGAAACCATCATTGCTAAATTGGGATAACTTACCGCCTGGATAACTGTTTGCCTCAAAAACATTAACCTGGTAACCTTTAACAGCAAGCCGTATGGCAGTAGCAATACCTGCTATGCCCGCGCCAATAACTAAAGCTTTTTTTTGAAGCATGCCGTAAATATAGTTACCCGCAAATTACAATGGCTACAATTGCGGGGAATTAAATGCACAATTTGATTATCTTTAAACAGGCAGAACGTAAAGTTTTAACATTAGTATATAATGTTTTTTAGCTTAAAAATATTTTTTTAGGTTTATACAAATGTATTATAGTTAACAATACGGCTTTAGGGGTTTTAATGTTAAAAGTGGTATAATTACTGCACAAGGTTGCCGGTTATTACATATACTGTAATTGTGAAAATTAAATTAAGCTACAAACCATAATTTTGAAGTTGAATACATTACCCTTAAAGCCTACCCCGTTGTGCGGCGCAAATTGTGTAAATACAGCTCACGCAACGCATGCCGGTATGGCCGACCAGGTTAAAGAGTTTTTTTTAAAACTATTTAATACGGCTGATTGGCCCCCGCGTTGGTTATGCGGCAACTGGAGCGATTTTCATGGCTGGCTTTATATTTTTTCTGACCTGCTGATATGGGCATGTTACTTTACCCTGCCTGTTCTCCTGTTTTTTTTGCTAAAAAGGCGTAAGGATATTCCCTTTACAAAAGTTGTATGGCTGTTTATATGCTTCATTATATTATGCGGAGCCACGCATCTGCTTGATGCCATAATATTTTGGTGGCCGGCCTATCGCTTAAGTGCATTACTGCGGCTAATTACCGGTATTGTTTCGGCCGCTGCAGTAGTTGGGTTATATAAAACATTGCCACGTATACATTCATTACGTACGGTAAATGATTTGGAAGCAGAGATTGCTGAACGCAAGGGCCTTGAAAAAAGATTAGCACAAAGCGAGTTTATGCTTGCCGAGGCCGGGCGGATGGGGAAAATGGGTGCCTGGGAAATTGACCTTATTACTTTTGAAACCGTGTGGTCAAGAATGATATACGATATTTATGAGCTGCCTTATGATTATGATACCAGCCTGCATGATATTGATGATTATTTTTTAGAACCCTATAACCAAATATTAAAGAGCGTAATTGACAGGGCTGTTGCCGAGGGTACAGCCTGGGATATTGACCTGCAGATACTTACTGCTAAAAAGAACTTAAAATGGGTGCGATCATACGGCGAACCTTTATATAACCGCACCGGCGACGTTACCAAACTGCGCGGGGTGTTTATTGATATTGAGCGATTTAAAAACACCGAACTGTCGCTCAATAAATCAATGGAGATGGTTTCGCAGAATAACATGCAGTTGAAAAGCTTTACACATATTTTATCGCATAATATACGTAACCATGCAAGCAATATAGCCCTTATATCATCGATGATAAATGAAGATACTTTGGATGAGCATAACAAGGAGTTGTTTGACAAGATAAAAAAAGTATCAGCCGGACTAAATACAACGTTGACCGACCTCTCGGAAGCTATAAAAGTAAGGGAGAGTGTGTTGACAGCCGAGCGGTTAAGCTTTAGCGAGGTAACCAAACAGGTTTTAGAGGTTATAGGTACAGATGTTAAAGCCCATAACGCGAAAATTGAAACTCAATTTAGCGTGGAATATGTAGACTTTCCGCGGGCATACCTGGAAAGCATTATTTTAAATTTACTCACCAATGCCATTAAGTACCGCAAACCGGGGGTTGATCCGCAGATCATATTAAAAACCTACATCGGCAAAAAGCATAAGGTTGTTTTTGAATGTACCGATAACGGGTTGGGCATTGACCTGGAAAAATATGGCGATAAGATATTCGGCCTGTACAAAACCTTCCATAACCATGCTGCTGCCAATGGCGTAGGACTGTTTTTAATTAAGATACAAATTGAATCGCAGGGCGGTGAAATTGAAGTAGATAGTACACCGGATGCAGGCTCATCATTTAAAGTTACTTTTAACGAATAGGTATTAAAAAGACTTACGAAGTTTCAAAAACTTCGTAAGTCTCTAAAAAGATTGTGAACGAAAGTTATTAAGCTTCAAAATGGCATTGAACAGCCTCGCGAATATTTGCTTTCAATCCATCTAACGTATCCGCTTCGGTAAATATGGCATCGCCAATGGCCCGCGCTGTATAGCCCCCCTCTAATGCTTCTTCTACTAAAAAGAAAATCTCATTCATATATCAAAATACACAATATAAATATAACAAAAAAGGGATAGTCCTTAGACCATCCCTTGTAAACTATAGTTCCCCCTTCAGGGGGTTAGGGGGCTTACGCTTCTACCGCTTCACCAACCAGTTTCTTAGCCACTAAATATTCCGCAATTTGAACAGCATTGGTAGCCGCGCCTTTGCGCAGGTTATCGCTCACTATCCAGCAGTTTAAGGTATTCGGCTGGCTTTCATCCCTGCGGATACGGCCCACAAATACTTCGTCCTTATCATGCGCGTCTAACGGCATTGGGTATTTTAAGTTAGCAATATCATCCGTAACAATAATGCCCGGCGATTTAGCCAACAACGCTTTTACTTCTTCTACATCAAAATCATTAGCAAACTCAATGTTAACAGATTCTGAGTGACCACCCATAACCGGGATACGCACCGTAGTAGCTGTAACACGTATGCTGTCGTCGCCCATTATCTTGTTGGTTTCTTTAACCATTTTCATTTCCTCTTTGGTGTAGCCGTTCTCGGTAAATACATCAATTTGAGGCAACACGTTCAGGTCAATTTTATACGGGTATGCCATAGGACCATCAATGCCTTTACGCTCGTTAAATAACTGCTCAACAGCTTTAACACCTGTACCGGTTACCGACTGATAGGTAGATACCACCACTCTTTTAATTTTATATTTATCATGCAGCGGCTTTAGGGCCACTACCATTTGTATGGTTGAGCAATTTGGGTTGGCGATGATCTTATCTTCCGGTGTTAATACATCGGCATTAACTTCGGGCACAACCAGTTTTTTGGTTGGGTCCATGCGCCAGGCTGATGAATTATCAATTACCGTAGTACCGGCCGCGGCAAACAAAGGCGCCTGCGCGGTTGATGTGCTGCCACCTGCCGAGAACAAGGCGATATCCGGCTTCTGTTTAATCGCATCCTCAACAGAAATTACCTTATACTGCTTGCCCTTAAAAGTGATCTCTTTACCTACACTTTTTTCTGATGCAACCAATAATAATTCTGTTACCGGGAAGTTGCGTTCTTCAAGAACCTGCAACATTTTGGTGCCCACCAAGCCCGTGGCACCCACAACTGCGATTTTCATTTGTTTTGTTTGTTTATAAATAAATTAATTATTTGAACCCCAAATATCGGCATTTTTTTGTTTTATGGCTAACACGATTGTCATTTTAACGTGAGTTGAGTATATCAATTACAAAAAATGACCCGTTAGGGTCTACCTATTTGTAGCATATAATAAAAATGATTTGTTATGACCCGTAGGATCTACCCTTCGCGAATTTGGGTAGCCCCTAAGGGGCATTTAAGTAATGGTGGCAAATTATTTCTACAAACAGGTAGACCCTACGGGTCAATACTGCCGCAACAAACCCAGGTATTTTAAGCTCGATTTTTTTGGTAAAATGGTTTACAAACGTTTACATAATTAGAAAATAATAATTATAATTGGCTGATAATCAATGTATTAATAAAATACAGGGTTACACAAAATGCAATTTTTCGCCGATAAATAGTACCTCGCGGGTCTAAGTTTAGTTCAACTTAAATTGGTTTCCATAATGCTTTAGCTTTCAGATTAATAAGAGAAGTTGGTCCGGATTTATAATCCCCAGACTACATTTTTTGGGATTTATAATCTCCGGTAAGCGTTTATTAATTTACCACAAGCTTTGCGGATATGCGGATTGCAAATCCGCGTATAACTTAGTCCGGGATTATATAAATTCGGACTAACTAGGAGAAAATTGAGAAGCAGCCTATTTCTTTACCAGCAAAACCTTGACAGGATTGATACCTGTGTTTATTTGATATATTATCTGGCGATTATTGTCAAAAGTGTATATTAATTTGTTCAAGGCACTGGCAACAAATACTTCACCGGTATCATTATTAACCGCAATTGCCGATCCGAAAGTGTTTTGGGCAAAAATTTCAGGTTTTGTAATTGTTTGATGTTTGCAGTCAAATCCCGAAACCTGAAAATCAGTACCCGTATAGTAAAGTAAATCGCCGCTCACTACCAGTGGCGAACCATACGCTAAATTTAAATCCGGTAATAATACCACCGCATCGGTGGTATTATCTATTTCTACCGTCGAAGGTAACATCTTTTTGTTATCGCCTAAACATCCCACGTAAACGTGGCCATAGGTGTCGGCTGCCATCGAAAAAGGGTTGACGTTAGAAACAGTAATGGTTTTTATAACAGTCAATCCAGCCAGATCGATAACTGAAACAGTGTTGTTATAAACAGGGGGATTGTTAATACCCGAATTAGCCACATACAATTTATTGTTCGAGACAACCATTTGTTCAGGATACGAACCAACAGTAATAATTTTATTGATGGTTAGGGCGGCAGTGTCGATAATAGATACTGTACCTTGATAGGATGTTACAAAAGCATTACTACCAACGAAAACAATGCTGCGGGGTTGATTTATATTGATCTGTTTTATCAGCTTTGCGGTTTTGGCTTCCATTACATCTATAATATTAGAGTTGGTTACCGTAACGAACATTTTAGAGCCATAGATCTCCGCATCATTACCCGTGTCGCCTAAATTAATGTTGTTTGTCAAGCTAAATATTGTAAACTTATGGTTCATTAAATTCCAGGAATTCCAGGTAGAGAAGTCGAAATAACTCAGTACGCTATTATTGGCCCCCGAATTACCCTGGTTTAATACATATATACCTGCAAAATTATTTAACTGTGGCGGAGTGGTCGGGGCCACTATTTTATCAACCTTATGGCAAGACACGGCAATAATCGCCAAAACGGCAACCGTAACGCATAATTTTAGGTTTTGAAGGTATTTCATAGCATTTTTAGGTAATATAATTACGTTTTTGTTTAATTTTTTAACAAGCGGTCACTCAAAAAATACCTTAAAACTACAACAAAATATTGCCGTACGCTAACTAAGATATAAATTCTTCTTCATAAAACGGGCTTTCGCCTTTGTTGGTGTTATCACCAACAAACCGGATGATTATAAATTTAATAAATATTTCCGTTACATGTTGGTGATAACACCAACATGGGCGAAAGAGCTTTGCGGATATGCGGATTGCAAATCCGCGTTTAACTTAGTCCGGGATTATATAAATCCGGACTAACCTTTAGATTAGCAAAGTATATAAAAGAAGCTTATTATTATTGTTGTTAACTTTCTTTTTGCTTCTTTTTCTTTGTTAACAACTTCGATTTTTGTGGAAAAGTTAACAACGGTAAAGGC
>NZ_JBDTJZ010000082.1:0-6948 GCF_039935595.1 Mucilaginibacter sp.
CTTCTTCTCCCGGTTGTGCAAAACGGGGTGTTTGCATAGTTGGCGACTTTAAGTGCCAGTTACCCAAACCGCCGCGACCACCAGGCGTTAGTATTTTAGTTTCGCCGTCGGTATTTATCTCAAATAACACTTCGCCGGTTTCGGCGTTTTTGGCTATGGTACCCAGCGGCACCTCCAATATCTCGTCCTGTCCGCTTTTGCCGGTACTGGTCGAGCTGCCTCCGCTGTCGCCGTTACCGGCCATTACGTGTTTGCGAAATTTAAGGTGAAGCAAGGTCCACAACTGCGCGTTACCTTTAACAATAACATGCCCGCCACGACCACCATCACCACCGTCGGGACCACCTGTTGCGGTATGCTTGTCGCGATGTAAATGCGCAGAGCCTGCCCCGCCCTTTCCGGAGCGACAACAAATTTTTACATAATCAACAAAGTTTGAACCAGACATTTTTTCTATTTCGGATTTCGGATGTGGAATTTCGGATTTATAGTTAGATATTTTCAATTTCAAATCCGAAATCGAAAATCCGAAATCCGAAATTAATAAGACTGTATGATACCGGTAATAGCGCCAAAAATATCTTCTATTGAACCTATACCGTTTATACTTTTTAATTTATGCTGAGCCTGATAAAAATCTGCAACCGGTGCAGTTTTATCGTTGTATTCTTTAATACGCTTACGTATAACTTCAGGGTTAGCATCATCTGGTCTTCCTGAGTCTTTTCCTCTTAATAATAAGCGGTGCTCTAACTCATCATCGTTTACAACCAGCGCGATCATACCTGATATGGCCGATTGTTTGCTTTCCAGTAAACTATCCAAAGCTTCGGCTTGCGCCACCGTACGTGGAAAACCATCAAAAATAAAGCCTTTGGCTTCTTTGTTGGCATCCAGTTTATTGCTTATCATGCCAATTACTACGGCATCGGGTACCAAAGCGCCCTCATCCATAAGCTTTTTAGCCTCTAAACCCAGTTTAGTACCTTGCGAAATTTCGCCACGCAACAAATCGCCGGTTGATAAATGTATCAAACCGTATTTTTCAATAAGTTTTTGTGATTGTGTACCCTTTCCTGCTCCGGGAGGGCCAAATAGCACCAGGTTTAGCATAGTGTTTTCAAATTAAAAGCCTTTCGGTATATACAGAAAGGCTTAATTAAACTGGTGCACTTGTAGGGATTCGAACCCCAAACCTTCTCATCCGTAGTGAGATGCTCTATCCAATTGAGCTACAAATGCAATTCCGTAATAAACAAACTGCGTTTTTTAACGGACTGCAAAAATAGGATTTCTTTTTAATCTCCGCTAAAAAAATTGAAAATTAAGTTTAATTTACAGCAATAACGTTTAAAATCAGGCATATTATTGGCCATATTGCAAACATTATAGTTGTTAGTCTATTATAATTTTAATGAAAGCTATCGTCATAACCCAACCCGGCGTGCCCGACGTTTTACAAATAGCCGAACGGCCACAACCCGCATTTGCCGCGGACGAGGTATTAATAAAAGTAGCTGCCGCGGGCGTTAACCGTCCCGATGTTTTTCAGCGCAAGGGTAACTACCCGCCCCCTGCCGGTGCGTCTGCCGATATACCCGGGCTGGAAATTGCCGGTACCATTGTCGAAGTTGGCGCCGCTGTTACCCGCTGGAAAGTGGGTGATAAAGTTTGCGCCCTGGTAAGCGGTGGCGGCTATGCCGAATATTGCAACGCCCCTGAGGGGCAATGCCTGCCTGTACCCGATGGTTTATCTTTTATTGAAGCCGCATCCCTCCCCGAAACTTTTTTTACCGTGTGGAGCAATGTGTTCGACCGCGGGCGACTAAAGCCCGGCGAAACTTTACTGGTGCACGGCGGCTCGAGCGGTATTGGGGTTGCGGCCATACAAATGGCCAAGGCTATGGGCAGTAAAGTGGTTATAACCGCAGGCAGCGATAATAAATGTAAGTTTTGCCTCGATCTGGGTGCCGGCCAGGCTATCAATTATAAAAAAGAGAACTTTGCCGATACCCTTACCGGCATTGATGTTATTTTAGATATGATAGGCGGCGACTATACCCCCGGCAACCTTAAAGTAATGGCAGACGAGGGCCGCCTGGTACTCATTAATACCATGAAAGGTAAGGATGTAAATGTTGATCTGTCCGTAGTAATGCGTAAGCGGCTAACCATAACCGGCTCTATGCTGCGCGCGCGGGAAGTAGCTTTTAAAGCCGCTATTGCCCGTAATTTAGAAGAACATATATGGCCATTGCTGGCATCAGGACAGATAAAACCTGTAATTAATTCGGTATTTCCAGTTTCGGAGGCTGCTGACGCACACCGGCTAATGGAGAGTGGCGGCCACATGGGCAAAATAATTCTAATTTTCTAAGGCATGGTAAATAGTTATTTGTTTTATAAACTATTTATCATTTACTTTGTAATTCAAAGTACTTTTAATATTATGGATAATTTATCAAAAACCCAACTGCTTCACCGCATAAAAGTGCGGATTTGGATAATTATAGCTGGTTTGGCGTTAAGCGGTATCACCGCCTTCCCTATTGAAACTGAACTGGCAATTTTTACAGATCACGGGCCAACCCTACCCGGAATCCTATCTTTATGGTTAAACCAGATTTACGATGCGGTTAGGCTAACTAATCTTCGTTATCCTTTTATCAGTTACGGTACCGATTGGTTGGCGTTTGCGCACCTGATGCTTGCTATACTGTTTATAGGTCCATTAAAGGACCCGGTTAAAAACATTTGGGTGATTCAGTTTGGTATTATTGCCGCAGTGTTAATATTTCCATTGGCTTTTATTGCAGGTAACATCAGCGGCATACCCCTTTTTTGGCAATTAATTGATTGTTCATTTGGAGTAGTGACATTATTAATATTAATACCCTGCTACCGGATGATCATTAAATTGAACAATACCCAATGAATTATTTTGTAGATGAGCGATCAATAGTGCGCCAAATATGGGGCCGGGCCGATACTACCCTATTTATTTTTGCGGGTGCCGCTGCCGAGTTCGCGCTGAATAAGGCGGTAGATTGGCTGTACTTTACCGGCCGCCTTCCTGCCGATCCGCTGGACAGGCTATTCTCTACCGTTACTTATGCCCGCCAGATCCTATTTTCAGAAGAAGAAACGGCTTTAAAAAGCATTCACCACATTACAGCTATCCATAAATCAGTTGAGGCAAGCCGCGGTGCAGACATACCCCCCTGGGCCTACCGCGATGTATTGTTTTTATTAATAGATTACTCTATCCGATCATTTGAATTATTGGATAGAAAACTAACCCCTGCCGAAAAGGATGAAGTATTTAATGTGTTTTATCGTGTAGGCACAGGTATGCAGCTAACCGACCTGCCGACCGATTTTACCGGCTGGGAAAAAATGCGTGCTGAACACTTAGAACAAAATCTGGTTTGCAGCACTTTTACTGCCGACCTATATCTTCAATATAAAAAACACCTGGGCATTTTAAGATTTACTATTTTAAAACAAGTGCAGCTATTAACCGTGCCGAACAGGGTAAGTAATATGCTTAGTTTACCTGCCACGCCCTGGCTTTTACCCTTCTTAAAAATTTACAAAGTACTTAGGCGCAATCAACTTGAAGGCCTTTTAAAAAACGTACTATTACCTATAAAATATAAGGCACAAATACTGCAAATGGACAAGGGCTTCCCGCATAAAAAGCAGCCAATGCTAATCAAATAATGGAAAGCGGTGCGCACAAGGGCAAAATAATTTTAAGTTAACTGATCCGTTTATAGGTTACGGCAGCGTTCCGTAAGTGCTTATATCTACCGGCTGTAAACTGGTTTGATATTGGGCATTAATAGCAGCAATAAACTGATTAGCCGTGGCAGCAGAACCTCGTGGAGTTGAATGTATACCATCCAGCGAAAAGATTCCGCTTGTTATATAGTTAGCAGTTAATTTTACACCATTTATGGTTAGGCCGTCTTTCTTTAATGTGTTAAAAAATGTGTAAACATCATATACCGCGAGGTTTTTTGTTTTTGCAATGGTTTTAATAGTGTTATTATAAGCAGCCACATAATCTCGCACAATTGCAATCTCGTTCTGGTCTAAAACATATTTGTTTTCTATCGGAGCAAGCGGCGTTAGTCCGTAAGGCTGCATTCCTGCAGATGTGCTTACCGGATTCCCTATCTTCCCCACATCAAATCCTAACAATATCAGATCAGTAGTAGTAGCCAGTCGGGGGACGTACGTTGTTTCTGTAATATCCGCATTACTTTTTGCCGTAATATATAACCCGGCAAAAAGCGGGTTAACCGCTTTAGCTACTTTAGAAATCGAATCAACAGTAACGGTGTTAAAATAGGGTATGGTGGTTACATCGGCTATAGTAGCAACTACACCTTTTTGTTTATTATCGGTTAGTTTATTAATAAGCAGGGCGTACCTGTTGTTAAAATAACTCTTGCTGGTTAGCGTATCACCGGCACCGCCACTACCCGCGTAGCCCAGCACATCATTAGCCCCCAGCCAGCATACAAAAAAAGTATGTGGTCGTGAAACAGCAAAATCAAAATAGGTTGTGGTATTATTTGGAGCATTACCACTAAGCAGGCGCTCAAAATAGCCATTGGTATTGCCTAACTGCGCGTTGGTTAAATCGGCCAGTTTAATGCCAGTAATACCATAGTTATTAATATTGCCCTGGTATTTGGTAAATAAGTTGGTATTGCCGTGTCCGGGCACCGGGATTGTACCACGTATAGCCAATTCGGTAGTTACACGGGTTATTATTGGTGCCCCGGTATTGGTAAAGCCTGTTAATTTTAAATACCCCGACCCATTTTTCTCATTGGTACCAAATAAAGGCTGATTAAAAGTGGTTGCCATTTGTTTGGCCAAAACCGCCGGGAACGATGCCAGTTGCCCATCCAGGTAAAGGCCATCATTAGCAAAACCTGCGGTTTGCGAATCGCCAATAGCAATGAAGTTTGAAAAATCCGGCGGACCCGGCAAATCATTAACTTTATCTAATTTACACCCGGCAGTTAACACTACTGAGGCGAAAACCAACAACTTTAAATTTTTCATAAACTTAACTGTTAAATTTATTAAACGCCCTTTATTGCTATTAAACTATAATAATAATAAATTCATTAATTATATTACGTAATACATTCAAAATAAGTTTTAAAAAATGTTGATATAAGTATTTTAATATTAGCCCAAAAACAATAACTTTGCGCCCTGAAATAGCGGATAGCTAACAACTATCCATTTCAATAATAATCTTTAAAAAAATTACCAGGTATATATGCCAAACATTGGAAAAATTTCACGGATCATCGGTCCGGTAGTTGACGTCAGCTTTGCTGATAATGCCCATCTTCCGCAAATTTATAACGCGTTAGAAATTACTAAGGATAATGGTCAGAAAATTATTTTAGAAGTTCAGCAGCATTTAGGCGAGGACCGTGTGCGCACCGTTGCGATGGATTCTACAGACGGATTACTGCGCGGCATGGATGTGGTTGACTTAGGCTCGGCCATTAAAATGCCCGTTGGCGAAGATATTAAAGGCCGTGTATTTAACGTAGTTGGCGATGCTATTGATGGTATTGCTAATTTAGATAAAACCGATGGTCGCCCAATTCACAATACCCCTCCCCGTTTTGAAGATCTTTCTACCGAGGCTGAGGTATTGTTTACCGGTATTAAAGTTATTGACTTATTAGAGCCTTACTCAAAAGGTGGTAAAATTGGTTTGTTTGGCGGTGCCGGTGTTGGTAAAACCGTATTGATACAAGAGTTGATAAACAACATTGCGAAAGCTTATGACGGTTTATCAGTATTTGCCGGTGTTGGTGAACGTACCCGTGAAGGTAACGACTTATTGCGCGAGATGCTGGAAGCGGGCATTATAAAATATGGCGATGCATTTATGCACTCGATGGAAGAAGGCGGATGGGATCTATCTAAAATAGATACCGAAGCTTTAAAAGACTCCAAAGCAACCTTCGTTTTTGGACAAATGAACGAGCCTCCCGGTGCACGTGCACGTGTGGCACTATCAGGTTTAACTATTGCAGAATATTTCCGCGATGGCGACGCTGATGGTAAGGGCCGTGATATATTATTCTTTATTGATAACATTTTCCGCTTTACACAGGCAGGTTCAGAAGTATCAGCCTTATTGGGCCGTATGCCATCGGCAGTAGGTTACCAGCCAACGTTGGCTACCGAAATGGGTACCATGCAGGAACGTATCACTTCAACCAAACGTGGTTCAATAACCTCTGTACAGGCGGTATACGTACCAGCGGATGACTTAACCGACCCTGCGCCGGCAACAACATTTGCCCACTTAGATGCTACCACCGTACTTTCGCGTAAAATTGCCGAGTTAGGTATATACCCTGCGGTGGATCCATTGGATTCTACCTCAAGGATATTAAGTCCGGCTATTTTGGGCGACGAGCATTACAATACCGCTCAACGTGTTAAAGAGATATTACAACGTTATAAAGAGTTACAGGATATCATCGCCATTTTAGGTATGGACGAGCTATCTGAAGAAGATAAATTAGTGGTATCGCGTGCACGCCGTGTACAGCGTTTCTTATCACAACCGTTCCACGTAGCCGAGCAGTTTACCGGCTTAAAAGGTGTATTGGTTGATATTAAAGAAACCATCAAAGGCTTTAACATGATTATGGATGGCGAAGTGGACGAATATCCAGAGGGCGCTTTCAACCTTGTGGGCAGCATTGAAGAAGCAATAGAAAAAGGCAAGAAATTATTGGCGGAAGCTAATAATTAATAAATAGATTCAGGAGTCAAGAACCAAGAGCCAGGACAAAATCCTTCTATCTTGATTCTTGGCTCTTGAATCTTGAATCTCTACACACATGACATTAGAAATTCTTACTCCCGACAAAACAGTATATGAAGGCGAAG
>NZ_JBDTJZ010000083.1:0-16101 GCF_039935595.1 Mucilaginibacter sp.
TAACAATAAAAGTACATACATTCAAATTTAATGTCCGGAATTGCCAAAATTATTAAAGGCAAGCCTTTTATAATCGCATTATGGTTTGGTTTAAGCCTGTTTGCAGTTATTAAAAGTGTTGTGCTTGGCCACAGCCATATACACAATAACTACTTTGTGTATAAGTATAATTTCTTGAACCTTATACATCAGCGTAATCTATACCTGCCCTATCCTGAGCACTATTTTGATCTTAACCATTATGGGCCCATATTTTCATTAATTATAGCACCGTTTGCTTTGCTACCTGATGGAGCAGGTGTAATATTGTGGGTTGTATTTAATGCCTGGATATTACTTAAAGCCATACAGCTACTGCCCATAAAGCAGGAACATTACCTGCTGATATTGCTGCTTTGCGCACACGAGTTAATGACCGCGGCTGCCAATGTGCAAATTAATGGGCTTATAGCTGCCTTAATAATATTCAGTTACGTATTTATACGTAAAGAACAGGACTTTTGGGCTGCGCTGATGATAGCCCTGGGTATGTTTATTAAACTTTACGGTGTAGTTGGACTGGCGTTCTTCTTTTTTTCAGATCATAAGTTAAAGTTAATAGCCAGCCTGTTGTTCTGGTCGGTAGTATTGTTTGTACTGCCCATGCTTATCTCCTCGCCGACCTTTATTGTACAGACCTATAAAGATTGGTATAACGACCTGCTGTATAAAAACGCCACCAACATGGTATCAACACGCGAAGACGTATCTGTTATGGGTATGGCGCGTAAAATAGCTTTCCCTCACCTATCAAACCTGGTGGTATTATTACCCGGAGTTATATTGTTCGCGCTTACGTACATCCGTGTAAGTTGTTTTAAAAAATTAAACTACCAACTGCTTATTGTTGCGTCAACACTTATTTTTCCTGTAATATTCAGTACCGGGTCCGAGTCACCAACTTATATTATTGCTTTTACAGGTGTAGCCATATGGTTTATAAACACCAGTAAACCTGTTAGTTACATTGACATATCTTTACTAATATTTGCTTTCATATTAACCAGTTTATCTCCGTCTGATCTTTTCCCGAAATATCTGAAAGTAAACTACGTTGATCCTTATGCATTAAAGGCATTACCCTGTTTTCTCATCTGGCTAAAAATAATTTATGAAACTTGGTTTAGGAAATTTTCTGAAAATGACTTAACTATGTTTCCTGAAAAGGATATTAAAGTCGCTGCTGTATGAAAAAGAAGTTATCTATTGTCATCCCGGCCTTTAACGAGGAAAAAAATATTGAGTTCCTGGTAGCAGAAGTATTCAGAGCATTAAGGGCTACTAACTATGATTTTGAACTGATTATTGTGGATGACGGTAGTAAGGATAAAACCCTTGATGCCATAAAGCTGCAAGCCGATATTTATCCTAACGTATATTTTATTGAGCTTTCAAAAAACTTTGGTAAGGATTATGCACTTAAAGCTGGTATTGACCGCGCCAATGGCGATGCCCTGATAACCATGGATGCCGACCTGCAGCACCCACCCCACCTACTGCCCCAAATGCTGAAATTATGGGAAGAAGGCTACGATATTATTTACACCTACCGCGAAGAAGCTAACCCACATGTAAAAGGTTACCAGCGCGTTGCCTCAAAAATGTTTTATAGGGGGATAAACGCGCTGTCAGACATTACGCTGGAGAATGGTATATCTGATTTCCGTTTACTTGACGAAAAGGTGGTAAAAGAATTAAAACAAATAGACGAGTACGAAATATTTTTTAGGGGAATGGTTAAATGGGTGGGCTTTAACCAAATAGGTATACCTTACACCCCTGCTCAGCGCCATACCGGCGTGGCCAGTTATTCGTTTATAAGACTGGCTAAACTGGCCGTTGGCAGCATTATGGCGTTTAGTGTACGGCCATTGTATATTGCTACCGGGCTTGGTTTGTTTTTTTCGGTATCGGCTTTACTTTATATACCTTATATTTTTATCAGTTATTTTGCCGGGTACGATGCTGTATCGGGCTGGGCATCATTAATTGCAACCGTGGCCTTTTTTGGTGGTTTGCAATTACTGGTTTTAGGTATAATTGGCATGTATTTGGGTAAAATATTTCTGCAAACCAAACATCGGCCCAATTATATTGTTCGTTCTACAAACTTGTTAAAAGCCAAAAATGATTCTGTTAGGATTTGATGTTGAAGAATTTGACCTGCCACTTGAGTATAACCAAAGTATTGACTTCCCCGAACAGCTAAACGTATCTACCAAAGGCACGCTGGCTATATTGGCAATACTAAGGGTTAACCGGGTAAAGGCTACATTTTTTTGTACGGCTAACTATGCAGTTAACAAACCCGACATTATTCAGCAAATTATTGATGAGGGCCATGAAATAGCTTCGCATGGCTATTACCATTCTGATTTTGATATCAAACACCTGTTATCATCCAAACTAAAACTGGAGCAATTAACAGGCACCAAAGTAACGGGTTACCGTATGCCCCGTATGATGCCTGTTGATGAAGCCGAAATAAACAAGGCCGGCTATTTGTACAATTCGTCTGTAAACCCCACCTGGATTCCCGGTCGTTATAACAATTTTAAAAAGCCGCGCACCTGGTTTTTTGATCATGATGTGCTACAGATACCTGCATCAGTATCGCCGTTGGTGCGGTTCCCATTATTTTGGCTTAGCTTTCATAACCTGCCCATGACCATGGTTAAATGGATGGCCGCCGCCGCCCATCGTAAGGATGGCTACCTCAATCTGTATTTTCATCCCTGGGAGTTTGTAGATATAACTGCAAAAGGTGTATATCGCCTTCCCTCGCACATTTCGCGTAACTCGGGCGAACCGTTTATAAAGCGTATAGAAAATTTTATACAATGGGCCAAAGCAAAGGGCTATGAATTTAAACGGACGGGAGATTTTGCAGAGGAGATTATAAAAAACAATAAATAATCAAATACGTCATTGCTGTAATCATAAAAGTGCAGTGTCATGGTAAGCCCCGTCGAACCATGGCGGGCAAAGGCCTCTTCGCGCATATCCTTCGACGGAGCTCAGTATTGACATACCCACTTAATTACTTGTGCTCATGCAAAATTTTCTGCTCTATCCTCTTATCAGGCACCAGCCAAATTAAAGCTACCAATATATAAAGCCCAAAACTTATTAAAGGGTTAACCCAGCAAAGCGGTATAGCACATATATAGATCAGGGTAGAAATTTTACCTTTTTTATCTTTACCCAATGCTTCGGCCAAAGCTGAGTGCTTTCCTTCATGCCGTACCAGAGTTTGCGCTAATATGAAGTACGCTATAGAATTCATTAATAATACAAATCCGTAAAATGCTACCGGCCAGGTGTTATGGGTATGGTTCTCGCCCATCCAGGCGCTGGCGAAAGGCACCATGGAGAGCCAGAACAGTAAATGTAAGTTGGCCCATAATACTGCCCCGTTTATAGATTTTACTGCGTGCAGCATATGGTGGTGGTTACTCCAGTAAATACCCACATAAACAAAGCTGATAACATACTGCCCAAAAACAGGCCCAATAGCTATTAGTGATTGTAGATCGTGCCCGGCAGGCGCGTGCATCTCTAAAACCATAATGGTTATAATAATGGCTATAACCCCATCGCTAAAAGCTTCTAAACGTCCTTTCCCCATTTAATATAATTAAAAGTCAGAGTAGGGTGTTGCATGAAGAAAATTCCGTTCAGCTTTAGTAACATTGCCCTTATATTCTGGTACCGCGTTCAGTACCTTCCATTCGTCTGTAGCAAAAAAGGCGGTCCAATGGTCGTCCATATCCTTTTTATCGTTATAAACGGTCATATACATCAGGTTAGGCATACGTGCCCCGGCAATTACCTGTGCGTAAAAAACTCCGTTTGAATTTACTTTATTAAATATGGCTATTTCGCCCTCAAACATCTTGAGCTTACTGGTGGCATACTTTTCGGTAGCGCTTTCGTAACTGCGTAATTCATAATACCGCTCCGTTTTATTCGATGTTAAGTTAGGTGGCGTAACACCCGGCGCAACAGCAAAAGCCCTTAACAAAATGGTTTCAATACGTACATACGGCTCATTGGGCCTTACGGCATCCAAATAATCTTTACCGTTAGCCAGGTATTGGTCGTCCTTTAGTAATTTGGCAGGTGTGGCTTCCAATTCATCCATATTTTTAAACGGAATAAAAACATATAGCTTACGGTCGCTGGTATCAGCATCAGTTATCGGTTTAAAAACGCCTATATTTTTAATGCCCAATTTATGCATTGCAGGCAGGTAAGCATCTTTTAAATATTGCTCAACGCGGTCCACCTGCTGCGCATTTTTTAAATGATAAACTTTAATTTGATAATAAAGCCTGTCGGCAGCTTTAACATGTATGCTTAAGCAAATACAAAGCATAAATACCATAATGCCTGCAAAAGGGCTGATAGTTGATTTAATTAATGTTCTCATAAAATTTAGTTGGTTTGTGTTTTTATTCGTGGTAAACTTACGATCAATAATACAAAAACGGCGGTAACTAATTTTAATAAATTAGCATCAACACCAATATTTAAGGTTACGGCCAGCACCATCTGAAAAATAATGGCACCAAATAATACCAACAGCAGGCTCAACCAAACCGAAGTTATATTAAACCAACCTATCAATGTTTCGGCAATTATGACCGAGCCAAGCCCTCCTATTACAATACCTATACCCATATTAATATCGGCAAAGCCCTGTAATTGTGTAATTAAATAACCGCTAATAGCAGTAAGCGCGTTGGCCATTGCCAGGCCGATTATCTTCATCCTGTCGGTATTTACGCCCAGCGCGCGTATCATAGTTTCGCTATTACCGGTGGCACGCATGGCTATACCGAAATCAGTTTTTAATAAATAACCTATTAACAGGGTTACTATCGTCACAAAAAAAGCAAGGATAATAAAAGTGTTTTGGTTAGTATCGACCAGCAGACTTACAGAAGTAAATATAGATGGCGTGTTAATTAACGGCAGATCCGACCGACCCATTATGGTCAAATTTACCGAATACAGCGCCGTCATTACTAATATACCCGCTAATAAAGGATTCACCTTCAGCTTAGTATGTATCAACCCTGTTATTGCCCCTGCAATGCCCCCGGCCACTATCGCCGCAGGCAAAATAAAATAACCCGGCAAATGTTGCAGTAGCATTACCGCGGTAACTGCCGCTCCCAGGGTATAACTACCATCGGTAGTAATATCTGGGATATTAAAAATCTTCATGGAAATATATATCCCCAATGCTATGCCCGAAAAACAAAGACCCTGCAATAAAGCGGTAAGGTAAAATTCCATTTATTTTACAGCTACAAAATTTGAGGGTACGGTAATATGATATTTTTTGGCGGCGGCCTCGTTATATACCCGCTTACGCACTTTTACCATTTCGGGTTTAAGGCCGTCGGTTTTATGGGTTTTTAAATACTGCGCAGCCTGCTCGCCGGCCTGATAGCCCCACTGATAAAAATCCGCGCCAAAAGCCGCTATCGCACCACGCTGCACCAAACCAGCCTCGCTGGTAAATATGGGTACATTATGCTGGTTGCAATTTTTAAGAATGGTCTCGAAAGCGGCAAATATGGTATTGTCGGGAAGGGCAAAAAACGCGTCGATGTTTTTACTTAATAAGGATTGAGTAATCAATTGTGCTTCGGCAGATGAATTAAGCGGTAAGGCTATCAAAGTAACATTTAAACCTTTGGCTAATGATTTAATACGCTCCAGTGCATCGACTGATTGCGGCTCGGATTGGTTATAGGTCATCCCGATAACCAGCTTACCGTTTTTGGGTTTTAATAGTTTTGGGATGATAGAAAAGGATGTGTCGATATAGTTCAAATCCTCCACCGCGCCGAATAAGTTGGCCGGTGCTTTGCCATTGGCGTCCAAAACCTTCATCCTTTCGGGCGTTGGCGATACCATCTCAAAAATTGGTATCGATTTTGTTTTTTGCACGGCTGTAACTGATGATAAAGTGGTACTGGTAGCCAGCATATCTACAGGTTCGGTAACAAAATAGTTTACTATCTGGGTCAACGTAGGTATGCTACCCTGCGCGTTGCGGTACTCAATTTTTACATTTTGCTGCGCTTCGCTAAAGCCATTCCTTTTTAAAGCGTCAACAAAACCAACACGTGCCTGTGCTATGGTAGCATCTTCAAACATATCAACAAAGCCAATAACAGGGATGGTACTTTTGGGTTTGTGTTGGCACGATGCCATTATAATGATAAATAATACAGCAGATAAAAGTTTTAACGACTTCATGGTACTAAGGTAAATAATTTGGACTAAGATTAATAGGATTGAAAGATTACCGGGATTTTGACTCACCCGGTCATCGCTACGCTCGACCACCCTCTCTGCTGCAAGCAGCAAAGAGGGTTTTGGTAAACAAAATACTTTCCGTTTATGGCAACCCTCTTTACGCCGAAGGCGAAGAGAGGGTCGACCAGCGGAGCGCAGTCGGGGTGAGTCGAAGGGACGCGTTTCTTCACAAGACTATTTAGATAAAATACCTATTTTTACCAAACATGATACCTATAATATCTAAACTACCTCAGGTAGGCACTACTATATTTACTACCATGTCGGCATTGGCTGCCGAGGTTGGGGCCATTAATTTATCGCAGGGTTTTCCGGATTATGAATGTTCGCCGGTATTAATTGAACTGATAAACCAGGCCATGAAAGATGGCTATAATCAATACGCCCCCATGCCTGGCGTAGCGGCATTGCGACAACAGGTGGTTAATAAAGTTAATAAGTTGCACGGCAGTAATTATAATGCTGATACGGATGTTACCATTACCGCAGGCGGCACACAAGCAGTTTTTACGGTGATAAGCACTATTATAAACCCAAATGACGAGGTTATTATATTTGAGCCCGCCTTTGATTGCTATGCCCCTGCTATTAAGTTAATGGGCGGTGTGGTACGATCATTGGAGTTGGAACCACCCGATTACCGTATACCCTGGGATATGGTAAAAAAGTTAATAAACAACCGTACAAAGCTTATTATTATTAATTCGCCGCATAACCCTACCGCAACCATTTTGCACGAAGATGATATAGAAGAGTTGACCGCCATTGTACGCAACCAGGATATTTTTATTTTAAGTGATGAAGTTTATGAACACTTAATATACGATGGCCAAACCCACCGCAGTATGGCCCGTTACCCCGAATTGGTTGAACGTAGTTTCATTGTAGCCTCCTTCGGTAAGCTATTTCACGCTACCGGCTGGAAGGTGGGCTATTGCCTTGCCCCTGCCTATTTAATGAAAGAATTTAGAAAAATACACCAATACCTGGTTTTTAGCGTTAACTCTCCAATGCAGTACGCAATGGCCAAATATCTGGAAGATGAGCGCGTTTATTTGGATCTGCCGTCATTTTTTCAGGAAAAGCGAGATTATTTTCGTGAAGGACTTGCACAAACAGCATTTGAATTGCTACCTTGTTATGGTTCTTACTTTCAATCAGTTAAATACCAAAACCTAAGTAACTTAAGCGATGTTGATTTTTGTTTGCAATTAACCAAAGAAGCCGGTGTAGCCACTATACCAACCTCGGTGTTTTATACCAAACAAACAGACCATCATATACTAAGGCTTTGCTTTGCCAAAAAACAGGAAACACTGGATACCGCTATTGAAAGATTAATGAATTTTAAACCATTACTATAACTATTACGTATTAGTTTCACAAGCCGGGCCAACCAACTATGGATAATCTGAAAATAACCTTGTTCCAGGGGTACTTGTTTTGGGAGAAAATAGATAAAAACCTTCAAAACATTAGTTTGAGATTATCCGGCATACGCGAAAAAACCGATCTCATTATCCTGCCCGAAATGTTTAATACGGGCTTTACCATGAACGCGGCTGAAATGGCCGAACCTATGGACGGTAAAACCATGCAATGGATGCATAAAACCGCGCAGCAATTTGATTGTGTGGTAACCGGCAGCCTAATCATCACCGAAAAAAATAAATACTATAACCGCCTGATATGGATGCTGCCTGATGGAAGCTACAAATATTATGATAAGCGCCATCTTTTTGGTCTTGGTCAGGAAGATCATACTTATACTTCCGGTAAGAAAAAACTCATAGTAGAGCTAAAGGGCTGGAAAATTTGCCCCGTTATATGTTACGATCTTCGGTTCCCTGTGTTTTTACGTAATGTGGGTGGCGAGTATGATCTGCTGCTTATAGTAGCCAACTGGCCCGAACGTCGCGCCCTGCATTGGCGCACACTTATACCCGCCCGAGCGGTAGAAAATCAGTGCTATGTTATAGGCGTTAACCGTGTTGGGCACGATGGCAACGAGGTTTATCACTCCGGCGATTCGACCTGTATTGACCCTAATGGCAATGTGGTGTATTATAAACGCGATGAGGAAGATGTATACACCTTCTCCATAAATGCCGAAGAACTGGCCCTTAACCGCCGGGCTTTCCCTTTTTTAAAGGACGCGGATAAATTTGAGCTAAAGAATTAATAATTTAGCTGAATGAGATTTCTGAGGATAGCCCTTTTTATTGTTCTGGTAATTGCTGTATCGTTCCCGTCATCTGCCCAAAAAAAGAAAGATTATACCAGGTATGTTAATCCGTTTATAGGCACCGGAGGTCATGGCCATACCTACCCGGGTGCTGTCGTACCTTTTGGCATGGTGCAGCTAAGTCCGGATACCCGCTTAACCGGCTGGGATGGCTGTTCAGGGTATCATTATACGGATAGTGTGGTATACGGCTTCTCGCATACGCATTTAAGCGGAACAGGCATAGCTGATTATAACGACGTGCTGTTTATGCCCACAACCGGTGCGCTTAAATTCAAGAACGATGAGTACAGCTCCCATTTCTCCAAAAAAGCCGAAGTAGCATCGCCCGGGTATTATAAAACCCATTTAGATAAGTATAATATTGATGTAGAACTTACGGCCACCCAGCGCGTGGGTGTACACCGCTATACCTATCTTACCGGTCAGGATGCCAATATTATAGTTGACCTTAAGCACCACGACCAGGTGCTGGAATCGTGGGTGGAGGTAGTAAACGACCATGAGATACGCGGACTGCGCCGTTCAAAAAGCTGGGCGAAGGATCAATACGTTTATTTTTATGCTAAATTCTCCAAACCGTTTAAAACTTATGTTATAGCCGTTGATGATTCGCCGCAACCCGGCAAAAGCAAGGCCGAAGGTAAAAACGTAAAGCTGGCGCTGCAATTTGGCAGCGTAAGCGAGGTGATATCAAAAGTGGGCATATCATCAGTAAGCACGGATGGGGCATTAAAGAATTTAGATACCGAAGTGCCCGGTTTTGATTTCAAGGCTATACAAAAAGCGGCTAAGGCTGCCTGGAATATTGAACTATCAAAAATTGAAGTAGAGGGCGGTGCGCCAAGTGCTTCTGATCAACAGGCACTTGATCTGCCTGCTAATTATAATCCGCTTACCTACAAATCAGGGCCGGTAAAAAAAGAAAAAGCACCTGATTACGCCCATATAAAATTGGTTACCTTTTATACCGCGCTTTACCATTGTATGCTGGCCCCCAATATTTATAACGATGTTGACGGCCAATACCGCGGGCTTGACCAAAAGATACATACAGCGCAAGGGTTTAATTATTATACGGTATTTTCTTTGTGGGATACATTCAGGGCCGAGAACCCGCTGCTTAACCTGATAGACCGCAAACGTACTACCGATTTTATAAAAACTTTTTTGGCGATGTACGAGCAGGGTGGTCTGTTGCCTATATGGCCACTGGGCAGCGACGAAACCTTTTGCATGATAGGCAACCACTCTATCCCAGTTATTGTAGATGCTTATGCCAAAGGCATACGCGATTTTAATGCTGAAGAAGCATTGACTGCCATGAAAGCCGCCGTAAACCGCAGCCAGTTTAGCTTTGATAAATATGCTAAATCGGGTTTTGTGCCGGTTGAGGAATCCGTATCAAAAACACTGGAATACGCTTATGATGATTGGTGCATAGCCCAAATGGCAAAAATGCTGAACAAAACGGACGATTATAATACGTACATCCAACGTGCACAGTACTGGAAAAACGTTTATAACAGCCAAACCGGTTTTATGCAGGCAAGGGTAAACGGTAGCTGGTATGCTCCTTTTGAGCCAACCGAAATAAACCGCAACTATACCGAAGGCAATGCCTGGCAATACGCATTTGCCGTGCCGCAGGATGTACAGGGTCTTGCCGACGCTATGGGCAAAGTGAATTTTGAAAACAAGCTGGATGAACTGTTTACCACAACAGCTAAGGTAACCGGGAAAAAATTAGAGGATGTAAGTGGTCTTATTGGTCAGTACGCGCATGGCAACGAGCCAAGTCACCATATGGCCTACCTGTTTAATTTTACCGAAACTCCATATAAAACCCAATATTACATTAACAAAATACTGAATGAGGAATATAGCGATAAGCCCGACGGACTTGCCGGTAATGAAGATTGCGGACAAATGTCGGCATGGTATGTAATGAGCTCACTGGGCATATATAATATTGCACCGGGCCAGCAACAATACCAGGTGGGCCTGCCGCAATTTGAAAAAGCAGTTGTCAACCTGGAGAATGGTAAAAAGTTTACCATCCTGAATGACGGGGCAACGGTGAGCCGCAACAATATTTATTTACAGGGTATGAACCTGAATAAAAAAGCCTACAACAAGCTTTATTTAAACTATGACGATGTGGCCAACGGCGGCAACTTTGAAGTATTTACGGGCAGGTTAGCTAATAAAATTTTTATGCAGGATTTGGAGAAACCCACATCAGTCATTACAGATAATTTGATTATACCTAACCCGTATATAGTAACATTGCAAACCTTAGCGCCGCCAACCTTGCTTGAAATTAAAAGCAACGATACAGATGCCAAAATATATTATACAACAGACGGATCAGTACCAACAACAGCATCAACTTTGTATACTAAACCGATACCTGCTGTAACTAACAGAACAATAAAGGCAATTGCGGTAAAAAATGGTAAAAGCAGCCTGGTAACAGAGGCGAAATTTTAAGTATATGGCATACGAAGAAAAATTAGCAAACCGAATACGCGAAGCATTGGTTAACCAACCTGATATAGAAGAAAAGAAGATGTTTAGGGGAATATGTTTTATGGTAAACGGTAAAATGTGTTTATGCGCCAGCGGCGATGAAATGCTGTGCCGTATAGGTCCCGATTTATTTGAGCAGGCATTAGAGACAAACGGTGTACACGGTATGATACGCAATGGCAAACCGCTTAAAGATTTTGTATTTGTAGGCCCCGAAGCTATGCGTACACAACAGGAGTTTGACTATTGGGTTAACACGGCATTAGCTTTCAATCCCCGGGCTAAGGCAACCAAATCGAAAAAATAATTTAATTGTTAAAATTACGTTGATACTAAATTGCCCTTAGCGCTATGATTTTGGGCCATAATTTTACATCTTTACCGCATGTTCAGACGTCTACAAAACAAATATCTGAGATACCTCGTCTTCTTTGTTTATTTCACAATCATATTTTTCTGTGCCATTGAGTTAAACTTTTTATGGCTGTTCGGCTACTCGCCTGATATGCAGGATATTAAACAACCCAGTTTAGCTGTTGGATCGCAGGTATATTATTCTGATGGCAAATTGCTTGGCCAATATTACCATGAAAACCGCTCGCCGGTTGAGTATAAGGACCTATCCCCCAGCCTGGTTCATGCGCTGGTAGCTACCGAGGATGTGCGTTTTTATAAACACGGTGGTGTTGATTTTTATGGATTTGTTACCAGTATGATATCAACCGCTGCTGGCGATAAGCGTGGTGGTAGCACCATTACCCAGCAACTGGCAAAAAATTTATTTTCAACCCGCAAAAAAAAGTCGCAGGGACTGATCAGTCATGTACCGCTGCTGCGTACGTTAGTTTTTAAATGTAAGGAGTGGTTAACCGCCTATAAAATTGAGCATGTTTATAGCAAAAATGATATCCTCACCCTTTATTTTAATACAGTGCCTTTTGGTAACAATTCGTTTGGTATACGCACTGCTACCTTAAAGTTCTTTAATAAAGAACCTAACCAGGTAAACCCTGCTGAGGCCGCTACTTTAATTGGTATGCTAAAAGCGACCTCAACTTATAATCCTATTAATAATCCTGATAAATCTGTCGAGCGCCGTAATACGGTGTTGAGCCAGATGGAAAAATACGGCTATTTAAGCAAGGCTGATTATAACGTTTACAGTAAAAAACCTATCGGATTGGACCTGAGTCACGTGGATAAAGACTCCAACGGCGACTCGTACATACGTCAGGCGGTTGAGCGCTGGCTTAAAAAATGGTGTACCGATAATGATTATGATCTGTACGAAGATGGGTTGAAAATATATACCACCATTGATTCGCGCCTGCAAAAATATGCAGAAGATGCCGTTGATGAAAAAATGAAAATGCTACAGCGCAGGTTTGATAACTTATGGGGCAAGAAAAATCCATGGCGAGACTCGAAGGGTAACGAGATAGTAGATTTTATATTAAAGAATGAGCAAAAATTACCGATTTATAAATTATTAGAAACCAGGTATAAAGGCGATACCACCCAGATACAGGCTTATTTTAAAAAGCCCAAACCCATGAAGGTATTCACCTGGAACGGCGAAAAAGACACTACATTATCTACCATCGATTCTATAAAATATTATGCCCGTATTTTAAACACAGGGATGATGACCATTGAACCTGCAAGCGGCAAAATAAAGGTTTGGGTAGGTGGTATTAACTATAAATATTTTAATTACGACCACGTAAACCAATCAAAGCGCCAGGCGGGTTCAACATTTAAACCATTTGCCTATTTAACCGCTTTGGATAACGGTTTTACCCCCTGCGATAAGTTTACTGATAAACCGGTATCCATTAAATATAACGATGGCGGTAAAGACCAGGTATGGGAGCCCAATAATGCCGATTTTAAATTTAGTTATAACGAAATGTCGTTACGTTGGGCCATGGGTAAATCTGTTAATTCCATTACCGCGCAGCTTACCGAGAAAGTGGGCTGGGATAAGGTAGTTGAGTATGCGCATAAATGCGGTATTGAAAGTCCATTAAAATCGGTACCATCAGTGTCATTAGGCTCAAATGATGTGTCTGTTTACGAAATGGTACGTGCTTACAGTACTTTTTTAAACAAAGGAGAAAAGATTGACCCCATATTAGTAACTAAAATTACCGACCAGGATGGCAACGTTTTGCAAGAGTTTGGTTTAAAAACCGAACGCGTAATAAGCGAAGAAGTAGCCTGGTTAATGCTGTATATGTTTAGGGGTGGTATGGAAGAACCGGGCGGCACATCGCAGGCATTATGGGAATACAACGGCCTATGGAAGAATGATAACCAAATTGGCGGTAAAACCGGTACATCGTCCGATTATGTTGACGGCTGGTACATGGGCATAACTAAGGATCTGATTACGGGTATATGGGTAGGCGCTGATGATCGCAGCGTACACTTTACCACGTCCGAGACCGGAGAAGGTTCGCATACGGCCCTACCTATTTTCGGCAGCTTTATGGAACGGGTTTATGCTGATCCTAAATCGGGTTATACCTGGGGACATTTCCCTAAACCGTGGACGAAAATCACCAAAAACTATGATTGCCCTACACCAAGGTTAAGAGATTCCACTGAGACAGATAGTTTAGCCACGCCAATCGACAGTGCAAATCGTGAATTAGCGCCTGCAGAGCGGGCATCGGGAACGTTACCTTAATTTATACATAGTATATTTAAAGTGTTTAATTTAGCATATTAATCTTATCACCTGTATGACCAAACGCTACGCTGCTATCAATAAAACCCTGCCAATATGTATTGCTGTTATTTGTTTAACAGTTTTAAGTTTTACTGCTAAGGCACAGTATTTTGGCCAAAATAAGGTTAGGTATAAAAAACTTAACTTCAAGGTTTATAAAACCCCCCATTTTGAAATATATTATTATCTGGATAACCAAAGCATGATAAAACGCTTTGCCCAGGAGAGCGAGCTTTGGTACACCCTACATCAGCAGGTATTCAGAGATACTTTTAGCAAGCCCAACCCCATTATACTATATGCCAATCACCCCGAGTTTCAGCAAACCACGGCTATTGATGGCAGCATTGATGTGGGTACAGGCGGTGTTACCGAAGGATTAAAGAACCGTGTGGTTATGCCGGTAATGGAAAACAACGAGATGACGCGCCATGTTATAGGGCATGAGTTGGTGCACGCTTTTCAATATCACCTGCTTTTAGGTAACCCGGATAATCCGTACGAAAACATAAACAATCTTCCTTTATGGATGATAGAGGGCATGGCCGAATACCTATCGCTTGGTAAAAAAGATGCTTATACCGCCATGTGGATACGCGACGCATACCTTAACCATGATATACCAACAGTAAAACAACTTACCGAAAGCAGCAAATACTTTCCGTACCGTTATGGGCAGGCATTTTGGGCGTTTATTGGCTCAACCTATGGCGACACGGTTATTATGCCTTTCTTTAAAAACGCTGCCCGTTTTGGGGTAGCATACGGTACGCGCCGCACGTTTGGTTATGACGATAAAACCCTGTCGTCATTATGGAAAAACTCTATTGAAGCCACCTATAAGCCTTATTTAAAAGACACTGTACAAAAACCTGTAGGAGAAGCGATTATAACAGATAAAAATTCAGGAAAAATGAATATTGCCCCGGCGGTTAGTCCTGACGGTAAATACCTGGCGTTTTTATCCGAAAAGAATTTATTTACCATTGATCTTTACCTGGCGGATGCCAAAACCGGGCGCGTTCTGCGTAAACTCACCAGTAAAATATCAAACACACATATTGACGAGTTTAACTTTATTGAATCGGCGGGCACATGGTCGCCGGATGGTAAGCGGTTTGCTTTTAGCGTTTTTAACAAGGGGCGCAACCGCATGCTGGTGGTTGATGTAGCCAGCGGTACAGTTGTCGACGACGTATCTATGGGCAAAGCCGTTCAGTTTAGTAACCTGTCATGGTCGCCTAATGGCAAGGATATTGTTTTCCAGGGATTAGCCGAGGGACAAGGTGATCTGTACCTATATAATTTCGACAAAAAAACAATCACCCAATTAACCAATGATAAGTACTCTGATTACCAGCCAAGTTTTTCGAGGGATGGTAAAAAGATCATTTTTTCGAGCGACAGAACAACGTATGACCGTAGCTTATCGCAGGCTATAACCTTTAATCTGGCCGAATACGATATTGCCACAGGCGCCATAACTGATATTAAGGTATTTGATGGTGCTAATAATTTGAACCCGCAATATTCGTCAGACGGGACGCAGGTTTATTTTTTATCAAACCGCGATGGTTTCCGTAATATGTACCGGTACACATTAAGCACCGGCAAGGTTGAACAAATGACCAACTTGTTTACCGGTATTTGCGGTATTACCGAGTTTTCGCCGGCATTAAGTATATCTAATAATAATGATATAGTTTATTCCTACTACCGTGCTCAAAAATATACATTATACAACGCCAAAGCCGATGCTTTTACACCGGTGGAGGTAAGTAGTCAAAGTGTTAATTTTGACGCGGCTATGCTGCCGCCGTCGCGGTCGGTAGGCGTTGATCTGATTAACTCCAATCTTAACAATTTCCTGGCTTATCGTAAAATAGCAGCTGATTCTATAAAAAGCATCCCTTACAAACCACAGTTTAAGCTGGATTATTTAGCCAGCACCGGTGTTGGCGTGGGAGTCAGCAGTACTTATGGCGCAGGCTTGGCCAGCGGTGTACAGGGTGTATTTAGCGATATTTTGGGACGTAATCAAATTTATGCGGGGATAGCTGTAAACGGGCAGGTATATGATTTTGGCGGACAGCTAACCTATATTAAACAAGAAGGCCGCTGGAACTTTGGTGCCGGCATATCGCATATACCTTACCAGTTTGCCAATTATAGCTACGTTAACACCACTTTCAACCAAAATAATAAAACCATACCC
>NZ_JBDTJZ010000084.1:0-56147 GCF_039935595.1 Mucilaginibacter sp.
TGTACCGGGAGGTAAAAATTCGTTCATTGCAAGTATCAGTTCGCTGCCATTCACACTGTGCCCATCTGAAATCAATAAAACACTATTTAGATTCTCGTGAGGAAGTCGTGAGGCTAGGTCGTAACCAGCCTGGAAGCTGTTTTCAAAGTCGCTAATTTGGACGGAAGCGGTTTGAATATTGGTTTTTTCAAATTGTATCGCGACTAATGATAGCGAGTTTTCATTGACCTGAATATCCATGATCTCCCCGGCAGTAGAGCACATTAATATCTCCGCTGATGGATAGTCGGCATTCAATGAGCGGAGGATACTACTATCTTTTATAATATCTATATCTCCGAAGCCAAATACAATATTACATAGTGAACGATCGATATTATTTTCTCTTTTATTTTCCCAACCAAATGCCTTCTTAAATAATCTCTGTTCGACTTTCATTTATTCCTTTCTTAATTGGATATTACAAATATTATTCCCAATGCATGTATTTGGTATTTACCTTATAAAAATATAAGCAATGATTATTTACATGGTTCAATGGCAGCTTTCCGCCGTGGTATGAGGAACATATTCTACGGTTTTGAAATGCATTTACTTTATAGCTCTTTTACGTTACTAGAACAAAAATGTTCATTTAATAAAAAAATCGGTACACTATCGTAATTATAACTATAAAATTGACAAGTTTAATTTCATAAGACAACCTTTTTTGCGAATTGACGTTAAACCAAATACAATATTGATTAAGTAAGCCCTAATAATGAACGAGTTAAATACTGCGGTTCTTGTCATTGATGACGAGAAGATGGTAAGAGATAATATCGAGGAGATTCTCGTACCTGATACTCTCAATACGAGCCAGCAGACTATACATAACGCGGTAAACGTGTTGTTTGATACACCTACATCAATACAGGCGTCCCGAGCACCCAATATTCCTATTTTTAGCGTTGATAAAGCCTCCAATGGAATGGAAGGTCTCAAACAGGTTATCAGTTCGATTAAAAAAGGGAGCCCCTATGCCGTTATCTTTATAGACATGCGAATGCCTGGCTGGAGCGGGTTGGAAACAGCTAAAGAAATCAGAAAACACGACGAAAGGGCCGAAATCATATTTATTACGGCATATAGCGACCATTCTATTGAAGAGATAATAGAACAAGCGGGTTTAAACGTTGGCTACCATTGTAAGCCCTATGTTCCCGAAGTGATTGTCCAACTGGCTACAAAAGCGGTGACCGATTACAACAAACTTCGTAATCTAGAGGGCTTAATGGAATCTATTTCGTCGATTGGCTTAAACAAAAATCAGCTAACCGTTTTATTAAGGAATATACTTGTACAACTTTCAAGCTCATTAAATTCCGAAATTGCTTTAATTGGTAAATTTCATGCCGACCTTTGCTACGAAAAAGTGCTCAGTATTGGAGCTTTTGAAGACTATGTCGATGTCGGACAGTTGGTCGACAGTATTAAGAACCAACCTATTGGAGAGAACGAGGTACTGCAAATTGGCGAACTTGTGGTTGCGCGACTGGAAAATTATTCCATATTCGCCTTGCTCCATAAGCATGAGAAATTGCAGACGGAGAAAATATACTTGCTGAAAATATTTGTACAAAATGCCGCACAGGCAATTCGTAACGCCGAATTACAGGAAAGACTTTTTCAGAACGAAAAATTATCTGCTGTCGGTCAGGTCATCGGTATGGTTATGCATGATTTGCGTACGCCTGTGAAAAACATAAGGCTTATAACCGGAATGATTCGAGAAGACGGTTGTTCTGATGAAATGTTGGATATGATCGAAGAATCTGCTGCGCAAGCTTCCGAGATATTCGACGATTTTCTGGATTTTATTAAAAAGACTCAGATTAAAAAAACAGAGATATCCCTTTATGATGTAATACACGAAGCGCTAGCATGTACAAAAACCCGAGATGATACATCTAACATAAATTTTGAAGTCGAAATAGACCCTGATTTGAAGATTTGTGGTGATGCCGGAAAGTTAAGGCGTTCTTTTAGTAATCTACTTAACAATAGCGCCGATGCGTTGTCTGGATCCACAGTGACTCCAAAGAAAATAGTGGTGACGGCCTCACAATCCTCTGACTCAATCAAAATTATAATAATGGATAGTGGTCCGGGAATCCCACACGACATAATGGAAACAATCTTTGAGCCATTTGTGACAAAAAACAAGAGCGGCGGCACAGGCCTGGGACTCGCCATTGTTAGGCAACATATTGAGGCGCATGGCGGTGCTATTAGGGTCCATAACGATAATGGGGCGGTTTTTACTATAGATCTCCCGTCTCACAATAGCGGAATTAGACCCGGTTAATTCCTTGGCCTAAAAGTATAATGACCGGGGAGAGCTGCTTAGAGCTACGGGATCTTGGAATAAAGGCTATTTTAGTACCCCCCTTTTAATTTTTATTTTGCTCCAATTCTGCTTAACCAATAATAATGGCCTCCAATAGAACCAGACCAAATTATTTTGCTTCACCATATAACTTTAACGCTATTCTTTCAAGTGTTCGTGCTTTTATTATAAAATACCCCTCATTTTGAGGGGTATTGTGGCTTTGATGATTGTTCGATTAGCGCCATCATGCGAAGCCGATGGGGCATGGTGGGGATATTGATTGAGTGCTCCCACCCGCGAACAGTCGAACCATTGACGTTGATCGCCGCCCCGAGCTGCTTGTATGTATAGCCCAGTGAGTAGCGCAGTTGTCGCAGCCTTCCCGCGAAGCTTTCAGTTTCGTGGTCGAACGGATAATATCCGAGGAAGGCTATGATTGCCCGATAGTGCCGTATCTGCGGTTGCGCCCGGTTGTTTTCCCAATAGGTCACGGAGTCCTCCGATACACCGATGATCTTCGCAGCGTCCCGCTGCATCAGGTCTTTTCCGATGCGCCTTGCCCTGATATGGTCGCCAAGCGTGTTGAGCGCGAAGGGCAATGCGGGATTTCTTGGTTTTTGCACTATCTTAGAGCATGCGTAAAAAGTCAACGGTACCATGTCCTTGCGGTTATTATAATCACCCGGAGAAGGAGTGTATTTGTCCGCCGGGGATGGTGCAGAAGTATTTGAGTAAAATATCGGGACCATTGCTGGACCGTATTGACCTGCACGTAGAAGTAACCCCGGTAAATTTTAACGAACTGGCATCAGACAGGCTGGCCGAAAAAAGCGAACTCATCCGCGAACGTGTGATCAAAGCGCGCGAGGTACAGATAGAACGCTTTGGCGACAAGCCGCACTTACACGCCAATGCCCAAATGAGCCCCCAAATGGTGCGCGACCTATGCAAAATAACCGAGGCCGGACAGATGCTACTCAAAAAAGCCATGGAAAAACTGGGCCTATCCGCCCGGGCTTACGACCGTATACTCAAAGTGGCCCGCACCATTGCCGACCTTGCCGGAAGCGAAGACATAAAAATTGAACACCTGGCCGAAGCCATACAGTTTAGAAGCTTGGATAGAGAGGGTTGGGCTGGGTAAGAAATGAAAAAGTCATACACCTAAACAATAGTTTTAGATAAAAAATAAAGAGATGAATCCAATTGAAGATAAATTTCTAGAAGAAGGCGTTAAAGCCGTAATTGATGTTGGTAAATCTCTTGTAGAAGCAGCACTATTGCCACCAGCGAAGGAACTTGGGAACCTGTTAAGTGATCAAGTGTTTTACTTGCGACAGTTAAACCGCCTGAAATTTGGCAAGAAAGTACAGCGATTATTAAAGAGCACTCAGGATACAAGTAAACTATATATAGACCCCAGAGTTGCATCAAGAATAATCGAAAATGCCTCAGAAGTAAGTAATGATACTTTACAAAATATGTGGGCGGGATTATTCGCCGCGTCGTGTGGAGAGTATCAAGAAGATGAAAACATTTTTTTTATTGACCTGCTGAAAAGTTTGACCTCATCACAAGTAAAACTATTATCTTATTTATGTGAGCATTCTAAAAAGACTTGTAATATTAGTGACCTTGATTTAGCAGAAGCTGATGGCATTGTATATGCAAGACCCGTTGGTGTAACATACGATTCGTTATGTTCTGTTATGGAAACAGATAGTAGATTAAAAATAGATACCGAATTGGAGACTTTACAAAATGAAGGATTAATTGTACCCCCAGGGAATCCAAATACAAGCACATCATTTGTTATAGCGATAAAGGCCCCTGGCGGAGCAGCAATGCGACCGTCATTAAAAACATTACGGCTTTATGTAAAGTGTCAAGGATCAAGTCAAACTCCTTTTTATTATTTCTTAAATGATTTGAATAGTTATTATTATGAGATAATAAAAGATTTTATATCTGTTGAACCATCAGATACTTTAACTTATATCTATCAAGTATGTTTAGACGGTATAAAACATAAAGATGAAGTTGAATTTGGAAATGGGTTAACTTTAAAAAATGCTGAATGGTCAAGTCTATCTGTCGAGGAATTAAATAAGAGGCTACGATCATATATTATTTACCGGCATTTGGAAAGTATAGGTAAGACATTTGATCTAAAAATAAATAATCAATTTTTAATTATTGATGGTGTTTACCGAGCAACGTTTAGTTACAAAGATGGGTTTAAAAAGGTAGCATCTATTTAACCCTCTCACTGGTCGAAGCTTAAGTTTCGTCCTAAAATAAAACAAGCATCCTGCTTCTGCTATTAAGCTGAAAGCTTAATTCATTTTCGAAATGTTGTCACCGCAAACTTTCGCCAAATCAATCAAAGTATAAAATCCTACAACTAATTTTTAACAAATTACGTATATATAATTTAAAGGAAATAAAAAGGCTCACAGACGTGAGCCTTAAAATAAAGGACGTACGAAACAGCACCTTGAAAATTGTTAGATAAGTGCGCCCCTGTCGGGCTATCAAACCCGATATTTGACCCTGTAAGTTGATCCCTTGCAGGGTTTTTTTATGTTTACGTTTTAAATACCTACGATGTTACACCACGAGCGGTTTTATTTTATAATGATTTAGTAGTCGCAAGGTCTCCTGAAATGGACCCTGCGATACGCCAACCAACGCAGGGTGATCTACGAGAGGCCCTGCTGAGACAAAAGAGATCATGTAAGTTTGTTCCAAGAATGAGAACCCCCATTGGGACAGCCGTAAGAAGTTGGAGTAGAATTTCCTTTAATATGTGTTGAACACTTTTTACATTGATAATCATGAGTTCCAACGGAACCTAAATTATTCCAAGAATGTGAACCACCCTTTGGACAGCCGTAAGAAGTCGGGGTTGAACCGTTTTGAACAGTTGTAGAACATTTTTGACATTGATAGTTATTCATTTGATAAAGTTTAGTTTTTAGATGAATGTGGTTTTTTTTTAATATGATAAATGTTTTTTATATCCGGTAATTTTAATGAATATTAATGATTAGTTTATTATTATAATCCCCCTTACGCCTCCGCAGATTCTCCTGAAAGTGCGGAGACAAAAGAATCTTAGAACGCCCGCATCGGGAGGAGTTCGTGCTTTACCGTTTTCGGTTCGGCGTAGGAGCTTCCGTAGGGAGAGGCGGTAATGTAAACAATTGCTGGATTGGTGGATATTTCGGTCGATGACCAATAGGATGCGCCGTTTGCCGGTATTCCGATCAGCGTAAGTTGGTTCAAGGCTGGCAGGAACCAGTCTGAAAAACCGCCGTCTCTGCATGCCCTGCAAATCGCTGCAGCATTTACCGAATTGGGGCCCAGCGCCTGTATTATCTTATCGGTATTGCCTGCTCCGTCAGAAGCGCTGTAAGCATTCCCTGTACCCGTACCCCACACGACCGCAGATTTTGCGAATTCTGTGGCGATGAGACCGTGAAGACCTGTCTGGTCGATGCTGATTATTATCCCGCCGCCGAACCTCTCTCCCTTTACGTATGCGGTGGTCAGCGTAATCTGTGACCCGTAAGCCGTTCCCGCAGAGTTGGTCGCATAGGCTCTCAGGTAGTATTTGGTGTTAACCGTCAGCCCGCCGATACCGCTGTGGATGTTTGCAGTTCCCGCGCCGTCAAGATTCCTTTTGTCCGCGATTGTCGGATTTGGGAAGGTGCTCCAACATGCGCCGCGCGCCGTGACGGGCGCGCCTCCGTCGGAGAAAACGTTGATGTTGTACCCTATTGAGTCGTGGGCAACCACATAGATGTCGGCGGGATAGGTGAAAGTATCCTTCACAAAAAAGCCAACCGATGGTAAGGTGACGGCAGGAGTTGCAGGAGACTGCGAACTCGACGACGTACCGCTCCCGTCCCCCTTTTTGCAGGATTGGAGGGCAAACGCGGCTATAAGAGTTAAAAGTGCAAGGTGATTTTTCATATCGGGTGGTTTAGCATAAACCGCTGAATACTCGGCGTTTAACGCAACAATATAGGAATTATAATCCGCGTATCAAAATGAGATCGTAGCTTTTTATTGCGTAAAGATTAAGCTGGCGCAAAAAGCAGCGAGGCCAATAACGTGGAGTTCTTGTGACTTAGTAGAAATCAGTATATTTATCCTCATGTCATCACCCCTATGAACAAAAAAGCCACCGCCATTTTGTGTATTGTTTTATGGATAGCCGCGGTGTATTGTCTGGCCCCGCCGGTTTCCTGGACGCAAAGCGACCCTAAAAACAACGCGGGTAAATTAATCGTCTTGGTAATGGGCGTCGTAGTTTGTTTGTATGTCTACCGTGCCTTCAAGCCTGCAAACGTCAAAGGGAACGAGTAAGGTCTATGCTTGTAGAATTCGTCCTAAAATGGGGAAAGTACGCTACTTGTCTTTGAAAGCTAAATTTTAATACATTGTAGACTAGGTTACGCTCCGCTAAACGTAAACAATAGGGGGAACCACCGTTATCGAAATAAGTTTTTATAGCTCGATTTTAATTTATCTATGTGCCTAGAAAATTCTTCATCTAGGTGTCGAAAATACTTTTGATTTGATATTATTAAATTTTTTTGGTTCTCGTATCTAAGTACGCTTATGTTCAGAGAATCACCAAAAGCCACGGGCTGTAAAACGTCCATATAATCTTTCATTAGGTCAACGTTATCGTTATTTAGCGCCATTATTGGTAAAATGATGCTATCGTTAACTATTTGTGGATTGGTATTGTCAGTGTGTGCCATATTTTCCTTTAAAATCGATTCAATTGTGTTACAATATACTCCTAAATTTCGTTGAACTTTTTGTTTATGGTAAGTAAAACGAATGGAATTTATAATGTTATAAGAAGATGCAATTGCTTCATTACGTAACTCATTGGCTTTCCTTTCAGCTTCGATAAATTCACTAGCGTCTTTAAAAGTTTTTTGATGAAATAAATTAAGAAATTGTAATGTAGACCATATTAGATTGAATGATTCTCTAAATTTATTTCCGTTTCTTAAACGGATGTTTTCAAAACCGTTAAAAAAAGAATTATAGCTATCCTTATAACCTAATTGCTGATAAATGCTTAATGTTGAAATTGATATTTGTTTAAATTCCGGCGTACTTTTACCTATTATTAACCCGTCCGCAAATTTCCTATAAGACATTCTCTGACGGTGCATTTCCCTTATTAAATTAAGCAAATTTAACCTGAACATTATTCTATGGTTCATTCTGTCCAGAAAGTTTTCAATCGCTTTAAAAATCGCTGTTACTAGTATACCAATAGTAAAAGTTGCCAATGTTACAGCAATGGTGGCCGTCGTGTCTTTACCTGTGCCAAAAGTCTTACTAATAAATTCAATTATCCTAAGAATCATAAATGCTATAATTTAATTAAAGCTATAAAAAATGATTTAGTTTTATTGTCTGATCTGGCATACGCGTTTCGCATGTGCATTCAAAGAAAGTAAATATTAGAGGTTAAACAAAAACAGGACTACATCTTAATTATTATATAATGGAAATTGAAGAATTATTAAAAGATATTGGAAAATTAAATTTTAACCAAATAGTAAAACGTGAAACGATTTTATACATTGATTCAAATATTCGTTCTCGAAAAGAGTCTAAGAAAATTATTACCGATGGACAAAAACTGTTTACAAATAAGGAGGATAAAATAATCTACAATCTTGAATCTATTAATTATTTAAATATTAAAGTAGAAGAGGAAAACAGTAGAATTCGATACGATTTCATAAGCAACTATGAAAAAAAGGTCAAAAGAAATGATTTCAAATTTGACATCTACGAACAACAGCAATATCATCAATATAAAGAATTTGAATCGCAAAAGTTGTATTACCAGTCAATGATTTTTTATGCTGTTAGAGCACTTCAAAATTTAGGTATATCCGGTTTAGAGCAAAACGCTTTTTCAAATAATGAGGTCATCGAACTGAATAAAAAAATTGATGCGATATTAGATAAGCTTAATAATATTCAATTTGGACAACAAATATTATTTGATACTGTTGAAGATATTAAAACTGATTTTATATCATTCAAAACTGATTATCCATTGGGTAAAAGAAAATGGTATCAAAGAACTTCTGGCGCAATAATTTCATACGTTGGAACTAAGGCAACGGACGAAATATTCGAGTTAATCAAACCAGAACTTAAAGACTTTTTCATGCATCATGCGATTCCAGTTATAACAAAACTACTTACCTAATACCCCGCCCCATGCTGGTCGAAGCTTGTAGCTTCGTCCTAAAATGCGGCAACTATACAGCTTATCTTATTAAGCTGAAAGCTAATGCATTATGCCAACTAAGTTAAGTTGCACTAAACTTAAACCAGTAAGTAATTCTATCAATAAAAAAACAATTGCATTTATGTAAACCTGCTGTTTTATAATAAATTGATTATCAATGAATTAATTGTTTTTTTCTTTAATTATGTAAACCTTTGTAAACCATTTTACCAAAAAAATTATAGGCCAAGAACCTATCCAGCAGCCCAATTGAATGTTTATATGGCGTATAAGATCCTCTGCTACGCCCAGGATGACAATAAATATTATTTATCCTGTTTATATGTATATTCACCCTATAATCATCAACACCATAATGTCGCTAACCTCCTTCATAAAAAACCTGGTACCGCCGGGCTTTAAAAATAAGCTCCGCCATAAACTGGGGGTGCCGAGCCAGGAGAGTAGTTTTATCAATTTAAAAAATCTGGGCTACACGCCCGGTGTGGTATTAGATATTGGGGCCTATGAGGGTTTATGGACAAAAGCCTTTAAGCAGCAGTTTCCTGAAGCGCACATATTGATGATAGAGGGCCAAACCGCCAAAGCGGATAAACTACTACAAGTTACGCGCGAATTGAGCCACACCGCTTTTAAAATTGAACTATTGGGCAGCGAGAAAAGCGAGGTTGAGTTTAACGTTTATGATACCGCCAGCTCGGTTTTAAAAGAAGACAACGAAACACCTGCCATAGTTGAAAAACGCGTACTGAACCTACTGGACGATGTTGTAAAAGGAACTGAATTTGAAACCCCCGACTTTATAAAAATAGATACTCAGGGCTATGAGCTGGAAATATTAAAAGGTGGCCCAAATACGCTTAAAGCCGCCCGGTTTGTTTTGCTTGAGGTATCGTTATTAAACATCTATAAAAATTGCCCCCTGGTTGATGAGGTTATGGCCTTTATGAAGTTGCAGGGCTTTGTATTGTATGATATATGCAGCCTGTTGCGGCGCCCGTATGATAACGCCCTAAACCAATGCGATTTTTTGTTTATTAAAGAAAATGACGCCTTGCGGGCATCAACCCGGTGGTCATAAAAAATGTGTTTATCCGGCCCTGTTCGCCGAAATCAGATTAGTAAGCCTGATAAAATCTTCCACACTTAACCTTTCGGCGCGCAGGTCAAGCAGCGGCTCGTCGGTCATTTTTTCTTTGTTGATGAGGGATGATACCGCGTTGCGCAAGGTTTTGCGGCGCTGGTTAAAGCCGGCTTTTACTACCTGCCAAAATAGCTTTTCGTCGCAGTTTAATTCGGTGGTTTCGTTGCGGGTTAAGCGTATAACCGCCGATAACACTTTTGGCGGCGGGTTAAACACCCCCGCCTTTACCGTAAATAAATATTCAACCTTATAATACGCCTGCAAAAACACACTCAATATGCCGTACTCCTTACTGCCGGGTTTAGAGGCGCAGCGCTCGGCTACTTCTTTCTGGAACATGCCCACAACCTCAACTACTTGCGCCCGGTTATCCAGCACCTTAAATAATATTTGCGAAGATATATTGTAAGGGAAATTACCAATAATGCCTAATGGGCCGTTAAATATTGACTCAAAATCAAGCTCTAAAAAATCGGCGTTTAGCAATCGTTTACCCAGCTGCGGGTATTTTTTTTGCAGGTATTGTACCGACTCGTCATCAATATCAATCAACGAAACTTCGTATTCTTTTTTCTCCAGCAAAAAATCAGACAGGATACCCATCCCCGGACCAACCTCTAATACCTGGGTGTACTTATTTTGGGGGCGCAGGCTCTCTACTATCTTTGCCGCTATGTTTTTATCAGTAAGAAAATGCTGACCTAAATGTTTTTTTGCTCTTACTAACGACATTATTAAATTAATATTTGAGCAAATTAAGTCATATTTGTGCTTTAATCAGGAACGCTAAAGGCAAAATCTTTTAAATTTGAAGATTGTGAAGCTAAAAGCGCGAACATTATAAACAAGATACACCGGTGTGATGGTAATGACGACCGATGAAATCATAAAATCATGAGCGAGAAATTAAAAATAGGAATAAGCATTGGCGATGTAAACGGGATAGGTTTAGAGATCATTATTAAAACATTAGCCGATAGTCAACTTTATAAATATTGCACCCCTATAGTTTACGGGCATACCAAAGTAGCTTCGTTTCACCGTAAGGCTACCGAAATAACCGAGCTTAATTTCAACGTGATCAACACCCCTGCTGATGCGCAAGATAAGCGCGCCAATATGATCAATTGCTGGGAAGAAGATGTAAAGATAGAACCGGGCGTGGTAAATAAAGAGGTGGGTAAATATTCGTTCCTGTCATTAGAGCGTGCCACCAACGACCTGTTGCGCGGCGAGATAGACGCGCTGGTTACAGCCCCTATCAATAAAGATAATATCCAAAGCGAATCGTTCAACTTTCCCGGCCATACCGAATATTTGCAGGAGCGCGATGGCGCAGCCGAATCATTAATGTTTTTAGTGAGCGATACTTTACGTGTAGGTGTTGTAACGGGCCATATCCCAATCTCGGCTGTTGCGCAAAGCATAACCGCTGATAAAATTGTTGCCAAATTAAAGCTGATGAATAACAGCCTTAAAAACGATTTCTGGATACGCAAGCCACGCATTGCCGTGTTGGGACTAAACCCTCATGCCAGCGATAATGGCTTAATTGGTAACGAGGAGCAGGAAATTATTATTCCGGCTATTGAGCAGGCGCGCGAAAGCGATATACTGGCATTTGGCCCGTATGCCGCGGATGGTTTTTTTGCTAACGCGACTTATCTGCAGTTTGATGCCGTGCTGGCCATGTACCACGACCAGGGATTGATACCGTTTAAACAAATAGCTTTTGAATCGGGTGTAAACTTTACGGCAGGGTTAAAATTTGTACGTACCTCGCCTGATCATGGTACCGCTTTTGATATTGCCGGCAAGAACCTGGCATCAGAAATATCATTCCGCGAAGCATTGTTTACGGCCATACATATTGTAAAAAACCGAGTTGAGGGTGCCGAGTTAAATGAAAACCCGCTTGCATTTAGCAAACTAAGTAGAGACAGGGATTAAGTAATCAACACAAGAAATACACAAATGTTAATATAAAGGCCTCTTTTTGAGGTCTTTTTTGTTTATTATTAATTATATTTGAAATAAGCGTTATTCACTTAGCCTTTTATTCTTATGCGTAAAGTTTCTGATATACTTGTCCGCAAGGGTAGTGCAGTAGTAACTATTGATGCCGCCACTTTAGTTTTGGATGCCTTAAAATTAATGGCTGAGAAAAACATTGGCGCGGTAGTAGTTATAGAACATGGTGAATACGCAGGCATATTAACCGAAAGAGACTATGCCCGCAAAGTGATACTGGAAGGGCGCTCATCCGACCATACTACAGCCGGCGAAATTATGAGCACCAGCATCCCGCGCATTATGCCGGAAACCTCTGTCGATAACTGTATGCATATTATGACCGAAGGTAAATTGCGCTATTTGCCGGTTTTTAGTTACAATAAACTGGAAGGTATTGTTTCGATGAGCGATGTGGTAACCGAAACCATACTCTCGCACGAAGCTACGATAGAGCAACTGCAAAATTATATACAGTCGTAACTAACACTGCCGCTTAAAGGCAATCCCAAGTGCCTGAAAAATGGCAAATTTTACTACGTTAACAAGCTTCACACGGTTGTGTTTTTCTTAAGATATGCCAACTCCTATGCCCAAAATACCGCTAACACACAATTTTTGCTTATCTTGTACGCACACAAAAAGATATAGTGACATTTCAGGATTTTAATTTCAACGAGCATCTATCAGACGGTTTAAATAGCATGGGTTATATAAACCCTACGCCTATACAGTCAATGGCCATACCGGCAATATTACAAGGCAAGGACTTAATTGCCTGTGCACAAACCGGAACAGGTAAAACAGCGGCATTTTTATTACCCGTTTTAGAAAAAATAGGCCGAAATATAGAAGAGAAGACCCTCGCCCTTATTTTAACCCCAACACGCGAGCTTGCTCAACAAATAGATCAGCAGGCCGAGGGGCTTGCCTATTTTACAGGTATCAGCTCCATAGCGGTTTTTGGTGGCGGCGACGGCCATGTGTATGAGCAGCAGCGCCGCGGCATACAAAATAACGTAAACATTATTATTGCCACACCCGGCAGATTGATAGCTCACCTTACATCGGGCGTGTTAAAGCTTGATCAAATTAAATATTTGATATTAGATGAAGCCGACCGTATGCTGGATATGGGCTTTTCCGATGATATTATGCGCATCATCAGCTACCTGCCTAAACAAAGACAAACACTATTGTTCTCGGCTACGATGCCGGGGCGAATACGTAATTTAGCCAAATCGGTATTAACCGATCCGGAGCAAATAAATATAGCCCTCTCACAACCTGCTGTAGGTATTGATCAGCAGATATATCGCGCACACGACGCGCAAAAAACACCTTTGTTGCTGCATCTTTTAAAAGAAGGGGCCTATGTAAGCACTATTATTTTCGCTTCGCGGAAAGAACTGGTTAAATCATTATATAAAGAAATGAAAGCCGCTAAGATAAACGTAGCCGCCTTTCATTCGGATCTGGAACAAAAGGAACGCGAAGAGATATTACTGCAATTTAAAAACAAACAGCTTCCGGTTATTATTGGTACCGATGCACTTTCGCGTGGTATTGATGTAGAGGGGATAGACCTGGTTATCAACTATGATGCCCCCGGCGACGCCGAAGATTATATACACCGCATAGGCCGTACCGCACGTGCCGAAACTACGGGTACTGCCATCACATTCGTAAATCATCGTGATGAACGGAAGCTGAAAAGCATTGAGGACCTGATAGACAGGAAGCTACCACAGCATGAGATTCCACCGCATATCGCTTCTATCGCCGAGGTAAGATCAGCCCATGTGCCTAATAAAAATAACAGGGATAGGGGTAAAAAGAAGGTTTGGAATAAAGGACCGAGGAATAAGCCGCAATAAAGTTTTCACTTTACCAACCCTGTCATTTCGAGCATAGCGAGAAATCCATACACATGCGTATGCCGCTTCATAGATTTCTCGCTATGCTCGAAATGACAGTAGTATGGTATTTACCCAAACAACTCACTACTCAAATACCGGTCGCCGCGGTCGCAGCAAATAAATACAATAACGCCTTCTTTAAGTTCCTCAGCCAAACGTATAGCTGCTGATAACGCACCGCCACTGCTCATACCGGCAAATATACCTTCGTGTTTAACCATTTTGCGCGTCATGGCTGTAGCCTCTGCTTCGGATATATCCATAACCCTGTCAACCCTTTTTGCATCAAATATTTTAGGCATATAGGCTTCGGGCCAGCGGCGAATGCCGGGTATGGATGAGCCATCTGTAGGCTGGCAGCCTACAATTTGAATAGCCGAATTAACTTGCTTAAAAAATTTGGAGCACCCCATAATGGTACCGGTAGTGCCCATGGCACTTACAAAGTGGGTTATTTGTTGTTCGGTATCGCGCCATATCTCCGGCCCGGTTGTTTTATAATGCGACAAATAATTATCCGGGTTGGCAAACTGGTTCAGCATAAAAAAATCATCGCCCGCTGCCTTTTCTTCGGCGTAGTCGCGGCATTTTTCAATGCCTTCTAACAAGGTAACTTTTGCTCCAAAGGCTTCCATGGTCAGGGTACGTTCGCGGGTTGAGTTTGATGGTAATACCAGTTCTATCTCCAATCCAAACAAACCGGCTATCATAGCTAAAGCTATGCCTGTGTTGCCACTGGTAGCTTCTATCAATTTGGTGCCCGGCTTAATATCACCACGTTCCAGGGCGCTTTTTATCATGTTATAAGCCGCACGGTCCTTTACGCTACCGCCGGGGTTATTGCCCTCCAGCTTACCAAATATTTTTACGTTAGGGTTGGGATTAAGCTTTGTTATCTCAACCATAGGTGTGTTGCCTATCAGGTCTAATATTCCGGCCATATTACTGTTGCTTTTCCTTCTTTAATACTTTTATCCTGGGTGTATGATATACGGTAGATTTTGGCGCAACACTACTGGTTAGCCAAACATTGCCCCCAATTATACTATCATGCCCAATTACGGTATCGCCCCCTAAAATAGTAGCGCCCGCATAAATAACCACATTGTCGCCAACTGTTGGATGTCGTTTGGTATCGGCCATACTTTTGGCAACGCTTAGCGCGCCCAGGGTAACCCCCTGATATAGCTTTACGTGTTTACCTATCTGGGTGGTTTCGCCAATAACAGTACCGGTGCCGTGGTCGATATAAAAATATTCGTCTATCTGAGCGGCCGGGTGTATATCAATACCCGTTTTTGAGTGCGCAAACTCGGTAAGTATGCGCGGTATTAAAGGTATTTCGTATTTATGCAGGGCATGTGCCATCCGGTAAAATGAAATGGCAAAAAAACCGGGATAGGCACGTATCACCTCAAACTCGCTTCGGGCAGCAGGGTCGCCGTTAAAAATGGCCTGTATATCTGTGTTTAACAACCTGTACAGATCGGGCAATTCATTAAAAAATGCCTGGGCCAGTTTTTCACTATTACAGTTGTTACAGGCTTTGGTAGCGTTCATTATCTCGCAAAGCTCGTTTTCAAGAGATTTAAACTCCTCCTGTAAATGCGCAACAGAGGTAAATATTTTTTTTGATTGTTCCGGGTACAATAAACGTATAACCCGCGTGGCCCATTCGGTAATAGACTCGTTAGACGGAACAGCCTCTATTTGCTGCTGTTTGTTTAGTATTTGCCGGTAAAAATCTTCGTTCATTAATATAATGTATATGGGCCGGGGCCCCTTGAGGGTACAAGTTTATATAAAAAAATGTTGTTAATATGTAAAAATCAAGGCGATGTAAACCGTATTGGTATTAATGATATTTTTATGTGGTTTTTATGGGTTGATTTATTGCCGTAAATTACAAATTATTCATTGTATAAATTAAACGCATGGTACGGCTAACTCTTTTAAGCTTATTATTTGCTATATCATTATTAGGATTATTTGGCGCGCCAACCTATCATTTATGGAAGCTGGCTGTGGGTGTTACCGAGTTTCCGTGGGTATTTATTGCCCTAACATTAACCTTGTTAAGTTTGGCCGCCTGGGTAAACAAATACAGCCTGGCAGGCACCGTAGTTGGGGTAATAACGCTTATTGTATTATTATTACCCATTGTGAGAGCCAATATAATTGCCGGGGATATACCATCGCAAATTACCAGTGCATTAGGCCCCGGTAGCATTTTATCGGGTAATAGTCACCCGTTTAATGTTTATAAAATGTTCGGCAGTACCAAAATGGTAAAATATAAAACACTTCCCTATGTAACTTATGCCGATACCAGCCTAACGCTTGACTATTACCCTTCACAATCTCATCAAACTGCACCTTGTGTAATTGTAGTACATGGTGGGTCATGGAGTAATGACGACAGTAAAGAGTTGCCAGAGCTTAACAGTTATTTGAGCAAGCACGGTTATAATGTTGCATCTATAAATTATCGCCTCGCACCAAAATATAAAAACCCCGCGCCTATTCAGGATATGCAAGTAGCCCTAAAGTTTTTAAGAGCCCGCGCTACCGATTTAAAAATCGACACCAATAACTTTGTTTTGCTGGGCCGATCTGCCGGCGCACAGATAGCCTTGCTTGCTGCCTATACCCTGCATGATAAAAACATTAAAGGCGTAATTGATTTTTACGGCCCGGCAGATATGGTTTGGGGGTACTCAGCACCAACAAAACCACTGGTTATGGACTCGCGCGCGGTAATGGAGCGTTACCTGGGCGGTACGTATAAACAAGTGCCTCAAAATTATGTAGCCAGTTCGCCTATTGAGTTTGTTAGTCGGCAGTCGCCGCCAACGCTAATACTGCATGGTGCTAACGATGTATTGGTTGCTTATGAACATAGCCGCCGACTGAACGAAAAGCTACAGCAAAACGGTGTTAAACATTTTTGGCTGCGGCTGCCCTGGGCCACCCACGGGTTTGACTATACTATAAAAGGACCGGGCGGACAACTATCTACCTACGCTGTTGAGCGCTTTTTAAAAGCGGTAACTTATAAACCCGAGTAATAATCGTACCCTAATTCGGCCCAATAATCGCGTGGGCGGGTATTGCTGAAGCTGATGCTGCCAATACGTTTCAGGTTTTTTATGCCATATTTTACCGGAATTATTAAGCGTAATGGTGCCCCATGTTCTGCAGGTAATGGCATCTCGTTCATCTCATAAGCCAGCAGGGTTTGGGGATGCATAGCACTTGGCGTGTCTAAACCTATATAATAAGTTTTATCGGGGGTTTCCATACCCACATATTGTAGTTGGGTTTCTTTATCCAGCCCGTAGTGTGTTATAAAGTCGGCAAACTTAACGCCACCCCAGTACGATATCTGGTCCCACCCCTCTACGCATTTAAAATCATACACTATTTCGGTTTTAGGCAATGCCTTTAGTTCATCCAAAGTTACGTACGTGCTTTCGCCTGACGCTTTCTTAACTTCCAGTTTCCATTGTGCAAGATCAAACGGCTTTTCTTCTTCTATACCAATATCGCTGTTAAACCTAACCTTTTTGGCCGCCATTGATTTGGGGTAGGTTTTAACCAGGTGATTGTTGCTAAAAAAGTTTCGGAAAAATAATTCGGTTTTATTAAGCGCACGGCGCAATGGCGCATGTGCCCCGGCGGTAATTCCCGTTGTTTCTACGGGTGATTTATACAACCATCGCCAGCCACCGTACGCGGCACCACCCAATCCCAAAAAAGTAGCGAACGAGATAAACGTGCGCCTGTTTATTTGTTTATCTGTGAGTTGCTTTTCAGCTTTATTCTTTTCCATCCGCTTTTTTATTTACAACCTCAAACCCGGTAACAACCGAGCTAAAATTATTCCAACCGGCCAGTATAACCTGTACAATATGTATCACAAAAAACAAAACATAACCAATAGTTAGTGCAAAATGCAGGATGCGTGCAAAATGGTAACCGCCGCATAGCCAGGTTAAATAGTAAAACTGTACCGGCTTATAAATGGCCAGCCCCGTAATTAACGATCCGAAGCCCATTATAATTATTGCGGTATAGGCTATGCGCTGCGCCGCGTTATATTTATTTTGCGGCGGGACGGTTTTGCGTATATGCAGGTCATGCAGCAAAACCAGCCAGGCCTCTTTAAATGAATGTTTATTGGGCAGCAGCTCGCGCCACTCGCCTGATATCCAGGTGTACAACATATAAACAACACCGTTTATAGTAAACGCCCACATAAATAAAAAGTGGAAGGACATGCCCTCGGCCAAACGATGGGGGATATTAAGCGCTTTATAAAATCCTTCCGGGAAAAATCCAAAAAACTTATGCCCAAACAGGGTGATAGAATACGTATCGTTGGCCCAATAAATCAGCATTCCGCTCCATATCATAATGGTGAGGATGGGGAAGTTTACCCAGTGGGTCCACCTCATGACTAACGGATGTTTTTCCTTGATCTTTCTCATGGTACTATTTATATCGCTACCGGTGGCAAAGCCGTCTTTGCAGCGGCACTGATCTCGCCGGTTATGGTATTTTGTAATAAGGCAATTATTTCGTAGTTGCCGGTATTTATTCCGTTAGGTAAAGTTACATTACTTACGCCATTTTTACCTTTGTTTAGGTTGATACTTTGCAGGTTACGCACAATTTGAACATGAGATAGTGCACGGCCCGAGTTCTCGCCGGCTTTTACCATAGTTCTTGCCGCCTTTTCAACCAATGCGAATAGCAGTGTAGTATTGCCGGTATTGCCATCAACATCATAATGTATGGTAGCTTGCCTTCCCATTGTTTTAACATCGCTTAAAACTATTTTAGCAGCCGGTTGGCTTTGTAAGGCCCCTTTTATAGCGTTGCGTAAAGTCCCTTCCTCCGAACCTACAAACTCCTTTTTTCCGTTAACCACTATTTGGGGTGTATAAACAGATTCTATCTTTAAGTATCTGGCGTAATCGCCCTGGCGTTTGGAGTAAGCGGCATCGCTAAACACATCTTTCCAGCCTAACCTGTTCCAGTAATCAACATGAAACGCCAAAATATAAACCGGTTGGTCAGTAACTTCTTTCTGTATCTTAGCTACCAGTTCGTCAGCAGGCGGGCAGCTTGAACAGCCCTCGGATGTATAAAGTTCAACAACGGCAAAACCGGGAGCCGCAACTTTGTTTATAGCCGATTTGTATACCGGCTTTAAATTGATAAATGATGTGGTTATGAATGTGGTTATGGCAAGCGCACCACTCATCATAAATATTTTAATGGTCTTCATTTTAATAAGTATGGGTTTGATATTTACGCAATTAGTCGGGGCAATAATCAAAACCTTACAATAAATTTAATAGATTTATTTGACTAATAAACCATTGTAAGGTTTTACTCTTTTTTGCGACTAAATAATTATAATACAAAATGATTTAACCAAATGCTACCTGACCAAACTATTAACCCGCACCAATGGGTAAACAACCATGCTGACTATATGTACGCTTATACGCTTAGTCGAATTAATGACGAAGAGCAGGCCCGCGACCTTGTACAGGAAACATTTTTGGCGGCATTAGAGCGCCTTGATAAATTTGAAGGAAAAAGCAGCGAACGCACCTGGTTAACTGCCATTTTAAAAAACAAAATAGTTGATGTTTATCGTAAAAGATCTTCCGGGTTAATATCAACAGGCGAGCATAAGGAAGTTCATGAAATGCAGGAGTTTTTTGAGGAAGATGGCCATTGGCGCGAAGACCATCAGCCCAGACATTTTGGCGTTGAGGACCATAACCCACTGCATGATAAAGAATTTAACCAGATACTGCAAAAATGTATGCAAAAGCTCCCCGCCTTATGGCTGGCGGTTTTTACCATGAAGCATATTGATGACGAACCGACCAATGTTATTTGCACACAACTCAAAGTCACCGATTCAAATTTTTGGGTGATCATACACCGCGCTAAAGTTAACCTGAGGGCTTGCCTTCAAAAAAACTGGATATAATATGAGCAGACTACGAAATATCATATATAACTGCCGGGAGGCAACTTACCTGATAGAAAAAAGGCTGATTGGTAAGATCACGCTGCGCGAAAAAATTCAGTTGCATATTCATTTTTATGGCTGTTCGGTATGTAAGCTTTTTAACAAACAAAGCCGTATTATAAACACCATGGTGAAACAGCTTTTAATAAACAAGGGGCAACCGGATTTGAAACTGGATGATGATTTTAAAAACGATATGCAGCACCGTATTGAAGACGAACTAAATAAAAAATAATTTTTTTGTAAGGTTGTGGTTTTACGTGCGACTAAGCCGTAAAAACCAACATAAAATGAAATCAATTTCAAAACTAATCGTTGCCGCTGCCTTTGTTGCCGGCATTAATTTAACTGTTCAGGCAAGTTCATTTACTCCAAACGCGGTGAGTGATACAGGAAAAATGTCCAAAAAGAAAATGGATAAAATGTCTAAAGACAAAATGTCAACAGGCAAGATGGACAAGAAAATGGACAGCAAAATGTCTAAAGACAAAATGTCAACAGGCAAGATGGACAAAAAGATGGACAGCAAAATGTCTGACAGTAAAATGTAAAACCCAATTTAAGGAGAGGAAAGCCCTCTCCTTAAATTAACCCTACATCAAACATGAAGAAATTATTACTTATACTATTTATAACAATCAGCGCGATACAACTACGGGCTCAAAGCGGCTTAAAAAAGGGAGATACCGCGCCGCTATTTACCGCTACGGATAACGCAGGTAAAACAATAGACCTGAAAAGCATTTTAAAAGATCATAAATCAATTGTATTGTTTTTTTATCGTGGCCAATGGTGCCCTTATTGCAATAAATATATACAGCGCCTTCAGGATTCGTTACAGCTGCTTACATCAAAAGGCGCTTATGTAATTGGTGTGACTCCCGAAACCGGCGAAAACATCAACAAAACCATTAATAAAACTCATGCATCCTTTTCAATGATACAGGACAAGGGGTATAAGATCATGAAAAGTTATGATGTAAACTATGTGATGGATACCGAGCTGTTTACTAAATATAAAAATAACGGGGTTGACATAGAAAAAAACAACGGCAATACCGACCATGTATTACCTGTACCCGCTACGTATATCATTAATAAAAGCGGCAAGTTAGTTTTTGTACACTTTGATAAAGATTTTAGGAACAGGCCTTCCATAAAATCATTATCTGCGGCATTATAATAAAACAGGCGGGCTGTTATTCAATTAACAGTCCGCTTGTTGTTAACTCATCCAGTTCCTGCGGGTTATGTGTAACTATTAAAACGGTTGAGCCTAACTCTTTGAATATTATTTTTAGTTCGGCTATCAGCGCTTGTTTCATTTCAGCGTCAAGTGCCGAGAATGGTTCGTCCATTAAAAGCAGTTTGGGGCGTATCGCCAGCGCCCTTAATATCGCCAGTCGCTGCTGCTGCCCTCCTGATAAATATTCGGGTCTATGTTGGTCCAACGTTTCCAATTTGCCAATAGCCAATAAACGGGTTATCCAGTTAGTATTGTCCGTAGCATATTCTAAATGCTGGCGCACGGTCATGTTAGGGAACAACGCGTAATCCTGGAAAACAAAACCCGCCATTCGTTTTTGCGGCGGCAATGAAACACCTGTTACGCTATCTAACCAAACAGTCCCGTTAACTACAATTTTGCCATCTTCTGGTGTAACCAATCCGGCTATAATTTTTAAAAAGGTGGTTTTACCTGCCCCGGACGGCCCATATATTTTAGTAATACTTCCGGCCGGGAAATTCCTGGAAATTTTAAGCACCCTTTTGCCCTGGTAAGTTTTAAGGTTTTTTTCTATGTCGATGCTTATCATTTTTTTAATCTAACGGACTTTTAGCCTGATATTTATTAAATAAAAAAACGCTTATCACCATAATAAATGTAATGCAAAGCAATATCAGCGAATAAGTATTGGCCGATGCATAATCCATCCGCTCAACCGAATCATAAACCGCTATGGATGCTACCCGGGTAACATTGGGGATGCTGCCGCCTATCATGAGCACTACACCAAATTCGCCCAAGGTATGGGCAAAGGTTAATACCGATGCGGTAAACAATGATGGCTTAATATTGGGCAATAATACTTTTATAAATGTTTGCCACCGCGTTTTACCCAGGGTATATGATGCCTGGGCCAATGTGGTCGGCAATTGCTGCAATGCCGATTTAACCGGCGCTATCATAAACGGCATACTGTAAATAAACGAGGCCAACACCAACCCTTTAAATGAAAATACAAACTGCACATCAAATGTTTGCTGCAGCCATTTGCCCACACCGCGTTGCGGACTAAAAGCCAGCAACAGGTAAAAGCCCAGTACCGATGGGGGCAGCACCAGCGGCATAGTAATAATAGCCTCAATAATTGTTTTTATAACAGAGCGGCCACGCGATAACCACCAGGCTACGGGCAAACCAATTATAAGCAGCAATAACGTAGTAATAGCAGCCAGTTTTAACGTAAGCCATATAGGAGAAAGGTCTGTCAAGGTTGATACGTTTTTATTTTACGTGATAGCCAAATTGAGCAAATATTTTTTTAGCGTCGGCCCCAAACAAGTAGCCATAAAATTTCAGAGCTGCTGCTTTATTGACCGTGGCTTTTATAATTACCGCACCTTGTGCAATAGGCTCATATATTTTAGGGTTGATGGCTTTCCAGTAAAGTTTGGTTTTGTTGGCCGGGTCCATAATTAAAGCCAGAGTGGTAAATCCAACTTCAACATTACCTGTGGTTATGTAGGTATTTACCTGTGATATGCTTTCGCCATAAACAATTTTATTTTTTACATCATCTAAAATGCCTTTGCTGGCTAAGGCCCCTTGTGCAGCTTTTCCGTATGGCGCAATAGAGGGGTTGGCTATGGCTATTTTTTTAACGCGATCGGTTAATAACGTGCGGGGCCAGTTTTCAAAACCAATGTCCTTATTACTGCAAATAATTAAACTGCCGTAGGCATAAATTTGGGGCTGTTGCAATGCAAAACCATTTTTATACAGATCCTGCGGGAAGGCCATATCAGCCGATAAAAAAACATCAAACGGCGCGCCGTTTTTAATTTGTGCCACCAGCTTTCCTGACGAACCAATAACCGGCTCAATCTCTATATCCGATCTTGCTTTAAAATCTTTTTGTAAAGCCTGTATTACGGCCTGTAAATTGGCTGCCGCTGCCACGCGGACTGTTTGTGCAAATACGGCAGGTGTAAATAATAAATACCCTGCTGCAAAAATTAGGATGATCTTTTTCATGGCGGTGCCGGTATAGATCAAACTTATTAAAAATGTTTAACTAAACAGGTATATGCACCCCTATAAAAAATACTAAAGCTATGCCTTTAAGGGCATAGCTTAGTACAAACGTATTGTCAGATCATAAAATACTTAACCAATTCAACACGTCAGGGAAGTCTGAGGCAATGATCCTCCATACCCTGAAAGTGAGGGGCCTAAAAGTTCGTAAAAGCATCTCTCCGCTAACTACCTCGGAGAAAATATGAAGGAATCATTGCCTCAGGCTTTACAATTCTTCGTCATGCTGGCTTACATCAAGGCCAACAAGTTCGTCCTCTATTGATACACGTAGCGGGCTTATCAGGTCAGTTACTTTCAATAAAATATACGAACCAACAAACGCAAATACAGATACGGCTATCAATGCTATAACGTGTTTAACAAACAGGCTGGTTTCGCCATAAAATAAACCATCTGCTCCGGCGGGATTAACGCTTTTTGTAGCAAAAATACCGGTCATTAACATACCCACCATACCACCTACACCGTGGCATGGGAATACATCCAAAGTATCGTCAATGTTTGTTTTGCTTCTCCAAATAACTACCAGGTTACTTACAACAGCAGCCACAATACCTACTATTAACGAGCTTGATACGGTGATATAACCGGCGGCCGGTGTTACAGCAACTAAGCCTACAACCGCGCCAATACAAGCGCCTAAGGCCGATGGTTTTTTGCCTTGTAAAATATCAAAGAATATCCATGACATGGCAGCAGCTGCCGACGCGGTAGTTGTAGTAGCTAATGCCGTGGCCGCTAATTCTCCCGAGCCCAATGCCGAACCCGCGTTGAAACCAAACCAACCGAACCAAAGTAAACCTGTACCCAATATTACATAACTGATACGGGCCGGTGCATGTGATTCGGGCACTTCGTTACGCTTTTTAAGGTATAATGCGGAGGCCAAAGCGGCCCAACCTGCAGACATGTGTACAACGGTACCACCTGCAAAATCTAAAACACCCATTTTAAAGAAATAACCCTCAGGGTGCCAGGTGGCGTGTGCCAATGGTATATAAATAATAATTATAAATAAGGTGATAAAAATTAAATACGAATTGAAACGTATACGTTCGGCAAACGCACCGGTAATAAGTGCCGGCGTAATAACGGCGAATTTTAACTGGAACATAGCAAATAGTATAACCGGGATGGTTCCACCCAGCCAGGCTACGCCCAGGGTATTTTGCATCATGAAGAATGAGCTGGGGTTTCCAATTAATCCCATGCCACCAACATCATCGCCAAAAGCCATGCTAAAGCCAAATACTACCCATATTATGGTAATAAGGCCCATACATACAAAGCTTTGAAGCATGGTTGAAATAACATTTTTTTTCCTAACCATACCGCCGTAAAAGAAGGCAAGGCCGGGGGTCATCAATAATACAAGGGCGGTTGATATCAGCATCCAGGCTATATCAGCCTTGTCATAGGTGGTTGCGGCATGTACCGCGACTTTGTTACCCGGGTATATAAGCGCCAGGATAACCACAATAATAAGTATGGCAAAAGGTATGAACTTTTTCATATAAGTTTTTTTTGGTAAAACATTCAGTAAATAAGTAGTTAGCGCATTAGGTTGCAACAAACTTATTAAAAATAAGCCGCAAATATCAAGCGCGGATTAAAAACCGAATGTTTTACCAAAAAGTATGATGAGGAAAGAGCAATAACTCAGTCGACGGAATAAAGGGGTCGTCGCTGGTATAAAAGGTGAGTTTTAAATATTGGCACACCCCTAAAATGGTGCTTGTAATAATTGAATTTGATTTTAGAAAATGTACGGTACGTGCTATACGTGTATTTAATACTTGTGTTGGCGCGTTTTCATTGATCAATAAACGGCTGTTATTGACTGGGAGCCTGTTGGTACTTTCCCTTAATTCGCAGGCGTGATATTCCTTGTGTCGTGAGGCCTTTTGCTCCAACGAGAGTTGATTCCGGAATGAAAAAACCGAAATAATGAATAAAACAAGAAGAGCCGGCCCTCTATACTTCATTTAATATATAAAAAATGCGTTATAAATTATGCTTTATTAAAAAATTCTCGTTTTTTTATGTGATTTATTTAACAAAAACGCTTAATTTTTATCAATGTTATGAATAATAATGCATTTTTTAAAATAAATACAGGGTTTATTTGCATTTATCTAATTTTTACTCCTTTTTATTTCGATTTTATATCAAAAAATGTCGTTTTCTATTAAGAAATTTTTTTTAGATGGTTGTTAATGTTTTAATGAATTTAAATAAACATGTGAACTTTTTTGATACTACTGCCAATTGTTTATGATCATAGGGCCTGCATAAAATACTTATCTTTACTTTTCATGACAGATTATCAGCTCTATACTTTATCTAACGGTATCCGGATAATGTATAAATACACACCTTCGCCCATAACGCATTGCTGTTTTTTGGTAAATGCCGGATCAAGGGACGAACAGGAACACAAAGAAGGCCTGGCACACTTTATTGAACATTTGCTATTTAAAGAAACCGCCCGGCGCAACACGTCACAAATACTTAACCGCCTTGAACTGGTTGGTGCTGATTTAAACGCTTACACCACTAAAGAATATACTTGCGTACACGCCTCGCTACTTAAACCCCATTTGGAGCGTACCATTGATCTGTTTGAGGATATTTTGTTTCATTCTACATTCCCGCAGGAAGAGATGGAAAAAGAACGCGGTGTGATACTGGACGAAATAGCATCGTACCTTGACCAGCCTGAAGAAGCCATACAGGATGATTTTGAGGATATCCTATTTAAGGGCCATCCCATCGGTAAAAATATTTTAGGATCGCCCGAAAGCGTTGCTTTGTTGAGCGTTGATGATATAAAACAATTTATGGCCGCCAACTATAATACCGCCGAAATGATTTTTGCGGTGTATGGCGATTATACATTTAATAAAGTAATTAAACTTGCCGATAAATATTTTGGCGGCATAACACCAAACTATACCTCAAAAAACCGTATTGTGCCGGCAGTTAATAACGCCGCGCAAATAGTTATGGCCAAACCCATATCGCAAACGCATTGCGTTATGGGCGGGCAGGCCTACTCATCATCGCACCCGGATAAATATGGCTTGTTGTTGTTAAATAATCTGCTGGGTGGTATGGGCATGAGCAACCGTTTAAATATGGAGATACGCGAAAAACATGGCATTGCTTATACTGTAGAGTCTAACTATACCTCGTTAACAGATACCGGCATGTTCTCTATTTATTTTGGTACCGATAGTGAAAAAACGGACAAAGCCATGCGACTTGTAAATAAGGAGCTTAAAAAGCTACGCGATAATAAACTGGGCGTCCTGCAGTTGCATCAGGCCAAACAAAAGTTTATTGGGCAAATAGCCCTGGCCGAAGAGAACCGCATGAGCCTGATTATATCCATGGCTAAAAGCCTGCTTGACCTGGGCACCGTGGACAGCCTTGAACAAATATTTGAAAAAATTAACGCCGTAACCACCGAGCAGTTATTGAAGATAAGCAACGAGATACTGGATGATAAGCAAATGATAACCCTGCTTTTTGAGCCGAAGGATTGATAGGCTTTGATTATTTTGGTCTTTCTTGAAATGACATGCTGGGTTTTTTACACACAAAAATTTAATGTAATTTTGTAGCATGAAATTTCCTATCATAGCCTACGGCGATCCGGTTTTAAGAAAGAAAGCACCATCTATTGAGCCTGCAGAATACCCGCATATTAAAGCGCTGGTTGCCGATATGTTTGAAACCATGTACGGTGCCCGTGGTGTTGGTTTGGCAGCGCCGCAGGTGGGTCTTTCTATGCGGTTATTTGTGGTTGATGCTACTGTTTTTGATGATGAGGAACCCGAGTTAAAGGATTTTAAAAAGGTATTTATAAATGCCAGTATACTGGAAGAAAACGGCGAGGAATGGGTGTTTAACGAAGGCTGTTTGAGTATACCCGATGTAAGGGAAGATGTTAGCCGTCAAGAGACCGTTAAAATATCATACTATGATGAAAACTGGAAGCATTATGAGGAAACTTTTTCGGGCATGGCGGCACGTATCATACAACATGAATATGATCATATTGAAGGGAAGTTGTTTACCGATAAGCTTACCCCGCTGCGTAAACGTCTGCTGGAAAAAAAGTTAAATGATATTGCAAAAGGAAATGTGAGTGTTGATTATAAAATGAAATTCCCCGCGGCTAAAAAGGGCCGTTAAAAATTGTAGCCGGCATCATCCTGAGTAACCTGCCTTTTTTTATCGCCATCAGTAATTTGTTTAATTAAGGCGCCCCATGCAAATGGGTTTATAAGTGGGTTGGTTATTGAATGCGAGTTTACAACGCTGTTGTGCATATCGTTGGCAATACTTTCTGATCCATCTCTCGGCAACCCTTGCTGCATAGCCTGCCTACTTGCGCGGTTAAGGTTTTTTATCACAATAGCCAGGTCATCATCCGCCACTTTCATGGTTAAAAAATCTTTCCTAAACTCATCAACAGTTGCCCACGGAAACACCCTGGCGGCCGGTAAATTAAATATCCTTGGTTTTAACATTACCTGCATCATAAAACTTTTGCTGGTAACATTATCCGGTATAACAACGGTTACCGGATCGTAGCCCACACAGGTAATGCGTATGCTATCGCGCTCATGCACTACAAATGAGAAGTAGCCCTCGTAATTAGAGGTTATAGTTTGATTGTGGTAGTTTAAGTTAACAATACTTGCATAAGGTACTATCACCTGGGCGCTATCGGCATTATTTATAATACCGGTAAATTGCACCAACGGCCTTTCACGCTCCTGTGCAAAAACACAGGTAGTTATTAATAAAAACAATATGCCCAATATATATTTCATTGTGCTTATGCTCGCTGTTGTTTAAATCAATAAAATTAAATTTTAGTTTTTAAAAATACGCAATTGGCGCATCGCCCCAAATAAATTTAACAATACTTAACAGTTAACGTAAATTTTCGGGAAGTACGGCATTGGGGTCGTCAATATCCGTTAGGTTCATAGCTTCAATACCGGTTATTTGGGGCACCGCCTTTAGTATAGCCTGTTCAATGCCCGCTTTTAAGGTCATTATACTCATGGGGCATGACCCGCACGAGCCTAATAATTTTAAGCGCACCACATTGTCAGGGGTTATCTCCTCTACCGAAACATTCCCGCCATCAGCTTCCAGATACGGCCGTATGGTATCTAAAGCTTTTTCTACCTCATCTAATAAGCTCATTTTTATATTATTATAAAGTAAAGTTATTAATTATTTACAACATTTTGGGCAAGCGTGGCTTTTGCATTGCTTATAGATACCTGCTGGGCCACCTTTTTGCCCATTTCAATAAATGCTGCCCTCATAACGCCATCATCTTTTAATACAATAGGCATTCCGGCATCGCCCGAATCACTGATGCTTTTTACCAGCGGTATCTCGCCTAAAAAGGGTACATCCAGCTGGGCCGCCAGTTTGCTGCCGCCACCCTGTCCAAAAATATAATACTTGTTTTCGGGTAATTCTGCCGGGGTAAAGTAGGCCATGTTTTCCACTATGCCTAATATGGGTACATTAATAGCCTCCATCATAAACATACCTATGCCCTTTTTAGCATCAGCCAGGGCCACGTTTTGTGGGGTGGTTACAATTACTGCCCCCGTAACCGGGAATGTTTGTGTTATGGTGATATGAATATCGCCGGTACCGGGCGGCAAGTCAACCACCAGGTAATCCAGTTCGCCCCAATCGGCATCATTAAATAGTTGTTTTACCGCAGTTGATACCATTGGCCCACGCCAGGGCACTGGCTGGTTAGGGTCAGTAAAAAAACCTATCGAAAGCAGCTTAATGCCATATTTTTCAATAGGCTCAATGCGCGTTTTGCCATCTACCTCGCTGGCCTTCGGCCTGGCACCTTCCAGTCCAAACATAATGGGGATTGACGGACCATAAATATCAGCATCAATCAGCCCCACTTTAGCGCCCGATGCGGCCAGCCCTAAAGCCAAATTTACCGCCACGGTTGATTTACCCACACCACCCTTGCCCGATGCTACCGCGATAATATTTTTAACGTTAGGCACACCCGTATTTTTTTGAGAAGTAACGCGCGATGTCATATTAACTGTAACCACAATATCCTTACTTATAAAATAGGCAATGGCATTGCGGCAGGCATTTTCAATTAGCGCCTTTAAGGGGCATGCCGGCGTAGTTAATATAACCGAAAAGCTAAGGTTATTGCCCTCAATAACAATATCCTGTATCATGTTTAAGGTAACCAGATCCTTTTTCAGATCGGGTTCTTCTACATTGCCCAAGGCCTGTAAAACTTGTTCTTTAGTGATGCTCATATTTTATCAGAAACACAAACTTACTAAAACAGGGGTTAACTAATGTCATGGTAATGATAAAATGGGGTGGCGATAAATTACAAACCGTGTTTATAGCCCTGCAAGGAAACATTTTACCCATCCCAGCGTTTGTAACGCATAAGATTTGATTAGTTTTGGCTAAATTTTTTTTGATGCACCGTATTCCTCTTAAATATATCCGCATTGCCGGGATTGTTACCGCTACTTTATTGGTTATAATGCTTATAGGCGGCGCTGTTGCCTACTCCAAACGCGAGGCTTTATTACAAAGCGCCATCGCCAAAATCAAAGCAAAAGCAAAAACAGAATATAATTTAGATGTGCAAATAGGTTCGGCACGGTTTACCGGCCTGGCTACCGTAGCCTTTGATGGCATAACCGTTGTACCGCAAAACCGCGATAGCCTGCTCAGCATCAAAAAATTTGATGTAGGTGTTAAAATATTCCCCCTCATTTTTGGTAATGTTAAACTGGCCGAGTTGAATATGGCCGACGGTCATCTGAACCTAACCGACATAAACGGCGTTAAAAACTTCGACTTCCTTTTTAAAAAGAAGAAGGATACCACCACGCAAAAATCAAAGGTTGACCTGGCTGAACTGGCCAACAATTTGATTAAACAGGTGCTGTATAAAATACCTGACAATATGCAGGTAAATAACTTTTTAATAAGCTATAAAGGCGATACCACCGGCGTAAAGCTGCTTACCCAAAAAGCGGTTATTGATGGTGGCGACCTTACATCAACCATAAAAGTTGACGATGGCGCGGCTACCTGGCATTTTGCAGGCACCATGTATCCCAGCGATAAAGAGATTGACGTAAAGTGGTATGCCGATGGTAAAAAGGTGGAGCTGCCGCTTATACAGCAAAAATTTAAGCTTAAACTTAATTTCGACCAATTAACCATTAAGCTTAATGATGTAAAGCATAGCGACGGCGAAACCAGGGTAGAAAGTTATGTTGGCGTAAGTAATTTGCTCATTAACCATAAGGCGTTATCATCGTCGGATATGGTGGTACCTAACGGGGCCATTGAAGCTAATTTGGTAGTAGGCAGCAACTACGTGTCGGTTGATAGCTCATCGGTTATCCACCTTAAAAAATTAACGGCGCACCCTTATCTTAAATATACCCTTAGCCCCAGCAAAATTTATGAATTAAAGCTCAATACCGGCTGGTTGCCCGCACAGGATGTTTTTGATTCATTCCCTTCGGGGATGTTTGATTCCTTTCAGGGGATACAGGTTGCGGGTAACCTTAATTATAGCTTTAACCTATACCTGGATAGCGCGCACCCGGACGATGTACAATTTGATTCGAGCCTGAGTAAAGACGATTTCAGGATCATTAAATATGGCAAAGCCAATTTGAGTAAATTAAACAGCAGCTTTATATACACGCCTTATAAAAAGGGCAAGCCGCTGCCTTCGCGCGTCATCGGGCCCGAAAACCCTGACTATGCAACGCTTAATGAAATATCGCCCGATCTGCGCAACGCGGTTATGACTGCCGAGGACCCTACCTTTTACAAAAACCACGGCTTTGTAGAGGAGGCCCTTCGTAAATCGTTAGCTACTGATTTTAAAGAAAAGAAGTTTAAGCGGGGCGGTAGCACCATATCAATGCAACTGGTAAAAAACACCTTTTTGAGCCAGGAAAAAACCCTCGCCCGTAAAATTGAAGAGATATTGATAGTGTGGATGATAGAGAACAATAATATTATGACCAAAGCACGTATGCTGGAGGTGTATTTTAATATTGTGGAGTGGGGGCCTAATATTTATGGCATACGGCAGGCCGCTAACTACTATTTTGGCGTTAGCCCGGCCGAGCTTACTTTGGGCCAAAGCATTTACCTGGCCAGTATTGTGCCCAAGCCAAGTACAGGGTTGTATGCGTTTTTAACGGATGGATCATTACGGCCTGGGCTTGTTAATTATTTTAACTCACTGGGTAGGTTAATGGCCGGGCAATATTTAACCAAACCTGATACCAGTACCGCGTATGGGTTTTATGGTGTGCGGCTTAAAGAGAGCTTGCGCCGCGAGGTTGCCCCGGTCGACTCGGTTACAGCAAGCCAGATGCTGAAAGCTACTGACGCGGATGACGATATTATACCGTTGCTTAATGTTGAACCAGACAGACCTAAGCCTACTTTTTTACAGCGGCTATTTGGCAAAAAAGATACCGTTGCCCAGAAAATAGATCAGAAATTAAAGGAAGAGGTAAAACGCAAAGTAGATAATATTGACACCACCGGAAAAACAAAAAAACAAATACGTCAGGAAAAACGCGAAATAAAACGCCAGGAAAAAGAGAAGCGCCAGGAATTAAAAGATAAAGGGATACTATAGTATTGCAATCGTTGGCCGCAATGGCTAAAGTACACCCGGTCCCAAACCCTGCTATTAATATTTCTGTTAATTATAATTACAACGCCCTATTTAAAGGGCGTTTTTTTGGGCGCATTTTTTAACTCGCTGTAAATTAATGGCATGTGCTTTGCATTGTATATAATGTAAAAGATAAGGTCATGGCTAAAAAAATATTGATTGTGGATGATAACGAGTTTATGATAGAGATCATGACATTTATATTAATTGCCAAAGGCTACGAAGTTATTGCACTTTATCGCGGCGATAAGGTGTTGGATACAGTAATGGCCAGCCATCCCGACCTGGTTATATTAGATGTTACCCTGCCCGGTATGGACGGCCGCGAGGTTTGTAAATTGCTAAAGCTGAACAGATCTACCCGGCAATTACCCGTAATTATGTGCTCGGGTAATGATGATGTTGATGACGCCCTTAAACAAAAAGGCGCACCTAATGATGTACTGCATAAACCTTTTGATACCCACGAGCTTATTGAAATGGTTGAACTACAACTTGCAGCTTAATTTACCCGTTAAATTTATACACATCCAATTGCAGGCTAACTTAAAATAAGTTAATTTGTAACCGGATGGCATTATATATAACCTCATTAAATTCGGGAAGCAATGGTAATTGCTATTATGTTGGCAACGAGCGCGACGCCGTGTTGATTGATGCCGGTATATCCTGCCGCGAAACCGAAACACGTATGAAGCGATTGGGCCTTTCCATGCAAAAAGTAAGGGCCATTTTTGTATCGCATGAACACTCGGACCATATACGCGGCGTTGAGGTTTTATCCAAAAAATACAGCATCCCGGTTTATATTACATCCCTAACTTTAAAGCATGGCGGCTTAGTATTAAATGAAACGCTGGTGCAACCGTTTAACGCACAACAAGCCATAAACATTGGCGCAATAACAATAACCGCGTTTAAAAAACTGCATGATGCTGTCGAGCCGCATAGCTTCATGGTTTCGGCGGATGGTATTAATGTGGGTGTATTTACTGACATTGGTTCGGTATGTGATAATGTTATCCATCATTTTGGGCAGTGCCATGCAGCTTTCCTGGAAGCCAATTACGATGAGGTAATGCTTGAAAACGGGCGCTACCCCTATCATTTAAAACGCCGTATACGTGGTGGTTACGGTCACCTTTCAAACACACAGGCTCTGGCTTTATTTATTGATCATAAACCAGATTGGATGAGCCATTTGCTGCTGGCGCACCTATCAAAAGACAACAATTGCCCAACCCTGGTGCATAACTTATTTAACACACATGCCCGTGGCACCGAGGTTATTGTAGCATCGCGGTTTGAAGAAACACCCGTTTATTATATAACAATGCCGGGACACCTGCCAATGCAGCGCACCGTTGAAAATGCGCAGTTCAGTTTATTTTAGTAGCCGATTTTTTTTTGAGTAAATTATAAACAATTATTCTGTTGTTTATTAATGAGTTATGTTGTAATTTGTTATTTAATACAGCAAACCTGTTTAGCTTTTTGCCCGTATAGTTAATTATGAACCAATCCACTCCTGAAGTTAAGAGTCAAATAAATACGCTTTTAGATAAAGCGTACGCTTCAAGAATGAGTGATTTGAAGCAAAGCACAGCGTTGGCCAAGCAGGCGCTGGGCTTAAGCCAAAGCATTAATGATATCTCATTACAAGCAAAAAGCCTGAGCCACCTGTCGCTTTTTTATATGATATGCGGCGAATACGAACAATCTCTGCAAATGGGTGCGCAGGCTCTTGAATATTTTGAAGGGCTAAATGACGAACAGGGTATTGCTAACGCCAAGTATAATATAGCAGGGGTTCATTATAAAACTGATAACTACCATTTAGGTATGGTAAACCTGCTGGATTGCATAACCACCTTCAAAAAATATAACGATTATTATAACCTGTCCAGAGCGCATAAATCGCTGGGGACTATTTATGAATATTTTGGCGACGAAAAAAACGCCATCAAAACCTACGAAGATTCTATCGCGGCAGCAAAAAAAGCCGGGGATCTTAATCTTAAATCCAATGCTTATAATACACTTTCGGGCATTTATCTTAAACAAAAAAACATAGCCAAAGCTTTTCAACTCATTAGCGAGTCCATTATCATCAAAAAGAAAACCGGCGATACACGCGGCCTGGCATTTGGTTACTATGGCAGAGGCAAGGTTTACCTGGTACAAAAAAGATATGAAGAAGCCGCCGTCGACCTAAAAAAAGCGGTAGAGATGCACCTTAAAATGGGCGAAACGCTTGGCCTGGGTATGGCTTACCATAAGCTGGCGGTTTTATATGTAGAAACGGGGCAACTGGATGAAGCAAAAGCATTGCTTAAAAGATGTTTAAATTTTAGCACCGATTATAACCTGATAATGGTAAAATTTAAATGTTATTATTTGTATTACCAGCTATATAAATTGGAGAATGACCCGGAGAATTCGCTTAAATATCTGGAGCTTTATTTGAAAGAGAAAGAATCGGTTATTAACACCCAAACCTTAATGGTGATAGAAAACTATGCTTTCCTCACAAAAATGGAATCGCTTAAAAAGGAGGCACAGCTTAAGGTAGAAAAAGCAGAGATCATCAAGAAAAAGAACCATGCCGAGCAGGTTGCGGTTGTAAAACAGGAATTTCTGTCGACCATGAGCCATGAAATACGCACGCCATTAAACGCGGTAATAACCATTGCGGGATTATTGGGCGACCGGACAGATAAAGCCGAGCAGGAGTTGGTAAACGCCCTTAGGTTTGCCTCAAATAATTTGTTGCTGATAATTAATGATATACTTGATTTTACCAAACTGGATGCCGATAAAGCCCGTCTTGACCTATGGCCCGTTGACTTTAAACTTTTATTGGATAACATTAAAAACACCTACCATTCGCTTGCTAACGAAAAAGGGTTGCGTTTAACCCTGCAAATAGACGAAGGTGTTGCCGACTGTTATGAGATAGACGAAACAAAAATGTCGCAAATATTGGGTAACCTGCTCACCAATGCCATAAAGTTTACCCAAAGCGGCCATATAGATATTGTTATTAAAAAAACAGCGAGCCACGATCAGGACGACGAGCTGTTGTTTACCGTTAAAGACACCGGCATGGGTATTGCCGACGATTATAAGGAACATATTTTTGATAGCTTTTCGCAACCAAAATCTATCACCACTAAAAAACAGGGCGGATCTGGCCTGGGCCTTGCCATTGTTAAAAAGCTGGTAGCCTTGCATGGCGGTAGCATACAGGTAGACAGTGTTATTGGTAGCGGATCCTCTTTTTACTTTACCATAAAGCTTAAACGTGCCACAATAGCTAATAAACAGGCGCAAAGCTATAATAACAGCCTTGAAGGCAAAACGGTGCTACTGGCCGAAGATAATATGATAAATGCTATGGTGTTGGGTAAATTATTAGCCAATTGGAAAATGACCACACATCATGCCAAAAACGGATTTGAGGTAGTTGAAGCCGCCAAACAAAAAAGATTCGATTTTATTTTGATGGATATCCACATGCCTGATATGGATGGTTTTGAAGCCACTAAATTGATAATAGCATCAGAGAATCCTAATAGTAAAACGCCAATATTTGCTTTAACGGCTGATGTTACTGCAGAATATCAAAAAGAGCACCATATATATTTTAAAGGGTTTTTGCGTAAACCGATCGAGGTAGACAAGCTATACAATTCAATGAATAATAGTTTGCAGGAAAGTATATAAACAATTTGTGGGGAAGCCGCAGCTTAATCATAAATAATTCAACACTTTTTTATAATTAAGCAAACATTTGTAAGATATAAAACGTTAAAATAAAAAAGGAGACGCCGCTAAAGCCTCTCCTCTTAATTAACTGATCTTATTATCTCATAAAGAACAAATTGGTTAGTCCGATTTAACAAGTTCTCCAAATATAGTAATTCTTATATTATTAGGGCTGAATTTTGTTTTTTTTATGCGTTTAAACCCAACTGCGCCATGTTTTTGCCGCTTTAATCCATAAAAAAAGACCGTAAACTATTACGGTCTTTGGTGTTATTGGGGTTAAGGTTTAGGCTATGTTTATTTGATAGTGGTTATGGCGAAGCCACCGTTTTTTGCTTTGTCGCCATATTTGGCTTTCTCTTTTTGGGTAAGCGGTTTTATCAGTTTTATATTTTCAGCAGGTATTTTATTTAATTCTGCTTCGGTGGTTTCATTTCCGTTAACCAATAAGAATTTGCCTGAAAATATATTTTTGGTGCTTAAATTGGTGCTTAAATTTATAACTCGGGGTTCTGTTGTAATTTTATAGCCGGTAACGGTAACAGCGCCTCCGCCCCTGTTTTTGGTTGTAATTAGTATCGCGCCATTTTTAGCCCTGTCACCATACATGTTTGTGGCTGTTGCGCTTTTTAATACGGTCATAGATTCAATGTCATCCTGGGATATTTGAGTTATAAAAGGGTTCTCTTCCTGAACTTTCCCATTTACTATAATTAATGGTTGCGTATTATCTGCGCCGGTTAAAGTAAGATTATTGGTTTGATTGTTGTTTCCTCTTATGGTAATTCCGGTACCAGGTATAGACCTGTTTTTAGTAGTAATTAATATTACGCCATCTTTACCCTTATCACCATACGGCGATATAGCGGTTGGGTCTTTTAATATCGTTACCGTTTCAAGATCATTAGGATCTATTTGAGTTATAGGATTACCTTCCTGGATTTTTCCATCTATAACAATTAAGGGGTGGGTTGAACTTGGGTTAACATTGCCTCTTATCCTAATAGCGCCTGTTTGCACGTTGGTACGGTATTCATTAGTATCGCTACGAAAATAAGTGACCCCGTTAAGATTATAGGTGGCTACAGGCTTGGTAGTTGTTATAACACCAGTAACGGGGGCATTTTGTCCCGCTGTAGTCAAGCCGTATCCTGATGTTATCTGAATTTTACTTATGCTGTCTGCTCTTAAATTAAAGGGCGTAATTTGCTTGCCGTTTATCCTGGCCATTGTTACCCTTTGATTGTTTTGGGTTACGGTACCGTCGGGGTTTACAACGATTCCCGAAAGCTTGTTGAGCGATGCAGACGTCTTTTCGTCATTTAACAATATAACGGTATCAATTTTTTTCTTACCATATCCAATAACGGTTATTATGCGACCATCCAACGTGCCTAAAACTTTACCAACTTTGGGTGTATCAATAACTTTAGGCGATAATGTTTCGGCTAAAAAAGCGCTAACCGCATTGGGCAAAACCATCAATTTTCTTTTTGCAGAAGTTGTTACGCTGCTAACATTTGCCGGTGTTAGGTTATTAACGGTTATATTAAACGCTTTAGCAATTGCGGCGTTGCCTTTGGCAACCTGTTTGCCCAGCTCGGCTTTTGATATTGTAAATACCAGCACCAATGCTATCACTGCCGGCACCAGCACCGCGTACCGGGTAAGGTTAAGCGGCGAAGATCTTTTAGAGTTCATCATGATAATTCGTTTTTTTATGGTCGAGGTATTAAAATGATTTACTATTGCGTTATGACCACCGCTAAAGGTTACGTTAAGCAAACTGTACTGGTATACTTTAGGGTCCGATCCGCTTTGCAGTATTTTTTGGTCGGTTATAAATTCAATGTTTTCGCGTATGGCGCGTTTCATCAGCCATACACCGGGATTGAACCAGTAAAATATGGTGCTTAACTCACCTAATAAAATATCCAGCGTGTGCCATTCGTTAACGTGCACCTGCTCGTGCGCCAGTATGGCTTTAAGCTCGTGTGGGGCGTGATTCTCGGGGTTAATATAAATACTCTTCCAAAACGAAAATGGGTTAATATCGCCGCTTATAACACGTACCAGGTATTGGTGTATTTGTATGGGTTTTGATTGACGGTGCAGTTTGTATAACGACAGCAATTGCATTATAAACCTTACGGCCAAAATTATCACGCCGGTCCAAAAAACCAGTTCAAGCCAGTACCATTTATTATGTTGCTGTGCAACCTGCACCGCGTGGGCCACCGGCGCCTGCCAGTTTACAATAATTAACTGCACCGGCCGTGCAATTTCCTGGTGGCGGTTTAGCAGGTCCGAAAAATTAACCAGCGGATATAGTGTGGCAAACAAAATAGCGCAAACCAGGTACACCCGGTTAAGCGTATAAAAAGTAAGGTGGCGCAGCACCCCATAATAGCCCAGGCAAAAAATTATAAGGGCTATATTTACTTTTACCAGGTAAACAAATAAAGCGGTCATATCCTTTATTTTTTAGGGTTTTCAATAAGGTTTATTATTTCTTTAAGCTCGGTAGCGCTTATTTTTTTATCCTTTGCAAAAAAGGCTACCAAGTCCTTATAGGAGTTTTGAAAATAATCATTTACAAAACCATGCATAAAGCGTTTTTTATAATCCTCTTCGGCTATGGCCGGGCGGTATAAATAGGAGTTGGCCATTTTTTCGCTTTTTAAAAAGCCCTTGCGCTGCAGGTTTTTTACGGTTGAGGCCAGCGTGGTGTAAGGGGGCTTTGGCTCACTATGCTGCTCTAAAAAATCTTTTATAAAACCACCTTTACATTGCCAAATGGCCTGCATTGCTTCTTCTTCCTGTACTGATAACTTTTCCATTGTTTACGATTGTTTAGTAAGTATACGAATTTTTCGTAGATGTTGTTATGATTTAACCTTTTTTAACAAAATATTTACAAATGCTTATGGTTTTTTAATCAACGTGTAGGTCGACGAAAAATCTGTAGGACTGTTTAGCTCCATAATTGGAGAACCGTCCAATTTTAAATTCATAAGTACTGCTGCAGCAGCTGGCGATGCCTGATCTATTGGCTGGCCATCAATCAGCATTGTTTTAATGTATTTTACGCCATTTAGCCTGATGTTATAATTAAATGACCCATCATCAGCTACCAAGTGCCTCAAATATTTTAAAGGAATGGCTAATTCACAATTATAAGCTCTGTTGATATCCAACAGGCCCGATACCTTAATTCCATATTCGTTATAAACAGATAGCGAAGAATCGGATATTGCAGCGATGCCTTTTAAGCCGATCTCTTTAAAATTGTTTTGCAGGCCTTTATTTAGTTCGGACAGTAACGAATCGGAAACTGGGCTGGTGCCTCCAACCACCTTCGCAATATTTGACCGGTTTGGTGCAGAGGTAACCGGCGTAGTAATGCTTACAGTAGTATTTGCTTTATTTTTATCAGCAATAGTTAGCGTTATGCCCCCTCCCAATATTTTTCCAATAGCGGTTTTATCGGTTGCTTGTACTACCAAAAGCAGATTGTCGTTATTATTAGCCATCGTATAAAAAACGGAGGTACTTTTATTGTAAGCCTGAAACTTGTTATCCCACTCCGTCGTTTTACCATCTATCTTAACATCTGCCGGGGCATACAAGCCGCCCTGCTGCACATTAGGCAGCTTTTGAGCATTAGCCAAAAAGTTAAACATTATTATTATTATCAAAAAGCCGGCGTATTTAATAGCTATAGGTTTCATTCTTTACGATTGTTTAGTAAACCTACGAAATTTTCGTAACAAAGCAAGTGTTTAATTTATTTGTAACCTAAAAATTACGTTATGGGTCGATTTGGGAGGGGGGGGGATATTAAGAAGCCTTTACGTAAGCCGGCACGGGTGCGTTTTTTATGCGGCCCCGGCTTTTTGATTGCTTTTTGCTGAAAAGCGATTTTACCTTGTCAACAATACCTGTAATTGCCGGGTTATGGGCCACCTTTGCCTCAAAAAGTGTTTTGGCTTTATCCCAAACATCGCTTACAGAGTCTTCATTGATGTAGTTTGATGCTTTTTGCGAAATCAAGCCTACAAGGGTTTTTACTATAAACCCCGAGTTTTTAAATAGGGTTTTATTTAGTGCAATCGGTAACACCAGTCGTGATATTAAGCCAATAAAATCCTGATGAAACAAACCCGACTTTACACCTTCGTGGTCGCCAGATTTAGGAAACAAGCTCAAGAAAGTTGAAAACAAAGCGCCCGGGCTGCTAAACCTGCTTTTTATGGCATCGGCTTGCTGCACCTCCAATACCTCAAGCCGGTAAAGTTCGTTTCGTAATTCAACCGCGTTTTTTATGGGTAAGCTCATCTTTTTAATTTAATATTTTTTGGATAAGCCCGTTGGCTATTGTTTTTTGAATATTGGGCTTTCGCACTTTTAATATAATGGCAATTATTACATATACTAATGCTATGCACCCAAAACCTTGCCAAAAAGAGTCAAATAGCTCAGACAAATAAAACCCCAGCGTTATTGTGCCGAAAATAAATACCAATACAAGCGCCAAAACAACAGCCAGATCGGCAATGATAGACGCAATTACCGAAGTACTGCTATCAACCGCTTTAAGTTTAGCTATTTTAATACGTGTTTCTACGTAATCCTTTAGCTGATCAATTACTGGTGGCTGTTGTTCTTTTTTATCTTCGTCCATAAAACTTGGGTTACCCGGCCAATACCTGCCCGGTATGGGTTAATCTATGCGTGCTCCAGGTCGTCCTGGTATTCTTCTTCTGCGCCGTTTATTTTAGTTTTAATGCTTTCAACCACTTTGTCCTTCAAGCTTACCAGGTTATCAATTTCAGAAGCGGCCGTTTCCTTTATTGAATCGCCAAGATTTTTTAATGATTCTGAAAGCTTATCGCGGGTTTCTTCGCCTTTCTCAGGGGCAAATAATATTCCAAGTACGGCTCCGGCAGCTAATCCGGCCAGCAGGGCCACCACTACTTTTGTGTTATCATTCATATTAGTATAATTTAAAAGTTTAACAATTGTTTAGTATAAATATATAAATATTGCCAAATATACCTAATAGGTGCCATTGGCCGTATTTCTGTTTCTATTTTATTCGCTGTTTTTAAACGGTTTTTTGCTTTTAAAAGTATTACGATTCAGCTTCTGATACGCTCTTTATACGCTCCAGCCTGTCAGCAGCCAGACGGTTGGTTTCATAGATCTCTATCAGCAATAAAAAATATGATAACAGCAGCGGGCCAAAAACCAATCCTAAAATACCAAACATGGGCAACCCAATAAATACCCCAATCACCGATATAAGCGGGTGCGTGTTAGCCAGGCGACGGTTAATTATCATGCGTAATACATTATCAATATTGCCAATAAACAATAAGCCGTAAGCCAGCAACAATATGCCTTTTAGTGTATGGTCATTAGCAAATAATATAATACTTGCAGGTATAGTTAGTGTTGGCGCGCCAACAACGGGTAAAAACGATATAAAGGCCCCTATTACCCCCCAAAACAACGGGTCGGGTATGCCGAATACCCAAAACCCATTGGCCAGCAGCGCGCCCTGTACAACGGCTATTATTCCCTGCCCTAAAACGTTGGAGTAGGTACAATCGCGCAAGGCGGTTGCAAATTTTAACGAGTATTGTTCGCGAAAAGGAGCGTACCTGAGCAGCCCTGCCTCAAACTCCTTTATCTGCGTAAACATAAAGAACAATAAAAAGTACAATACCAGCAGCGTAATAATAATATTAGCCGCGCTGCCTAATATAGATGGGAAAAGATCAGTAGCGTATACGCCCAGTTTTGCTACGGTATTTTCAAAAAAATGCGGCTGATGAAACATTGACCCCGTAAACGTATCAACTTTGGCTTGCCATACCTGGATGGGCAGGCTGCTTAAATCAACATCGGCTATTTTACCAATAACCATAAAGCTTAGCGCCAAAAAAGGCAATACAATTACCACTAACGAAGTGAATATTATGAGTAAGGTTACCGCGCTTTTGTTCCAGCCACGTTTATCTACCAGGTTAAGGTATAGCGGCCTAAAAAGCGTAAATAAAACCACCGCTCCTAATATGGAGCTAAATAACCCGCTTAATGCATACAATAAAAGGCAGCCAAGTACAACTATACTTACCAGTATAATGTTATTACGTTGGGTATAGGTAAAAATAGACATGCTTGCTTTTTTGAGTATTTACTATAAGCAAACTAAGCCTAAAAAGTTTTAGCAGGTGCTTATTATTGTTGTTGTGTGTTTTTAAGCATCGTATCAATGGCTGATACACTGCGGTCTATCATATCCAGATAGGTAACGCAATCAGGCGTAGGGTTGGTTATTTCATATTTCAATTCGGCCACCAACAGGCTGATGTTAGAGAGCTGATTTTTTATATCGTGCCTCAGTATACGCATCGCTTCGTTATCAGCTAAACCCTGGTTCATTATTATTTAAGGTTGATGGCCTTCATTTTATTATAAAGCGTTTTGCGATCAATATTTAATATTTCGGCAGCTTTGGTTTTGTTGTAGCTCACTTCTTTTAATACCCTCAAAATAGTATCATACTCCGCTTCAAGAGCAATGTTTTTAAGGTCGTTTCTTGGTGCCTCGTTGCTTTCTGATACATGGTACTGTATTGAAGGCATTTCGTAAGCATTTTTATAGTTTGATATTTCCAGCGGCAATGCTTTAATGGATATCTGGTCGCCTTCGGTTATTAACGCGGCCCGGCGCACAATATTTTTCATCTCGCGTATGTTGCCATGCCAGCGGTAATTCATAAAGCATTCAACCACCTCGGGGGCAAATGAACTTACATTACGGTTAAGCTCCTGATTGGCGGTTTTTAAAAAATGCTCTGCCAGTAATATAATATCATTTCCACGCTCGCGCAGTGGTGGCATATATATGGTAAACTCATTAAAGCGGTGGTAAAGATCTTCCCTGAAACGGCCTTTTTGTATGGCATCAAGCAGGTTCTCGTTAGTGGCTATTATAATACGCACATCAAGGTCAATCTCTTTGGTGCTGCCTATTCTTTTTACTTTACGTTCCTGTACGGTTCGTAAAAGAGCGGCCTGTATCTCGTAGGATAAGTTTCCAACCTCATCCAAAAATAGCGTACCACCATTAGCCATTTCAAAGTGACCTATTTTGGTAGCAAAAGCACCGGTAAATGATCCCTTTTCATGCCCAAAAAACTCGCTTGCTGCCAACTCCTTAGTAAGCGACCCGCAATCCATAGCTATAAATGGCTGGTTGCTGCGTCGGCTTTGCATATGTATGCTTTTGGCCGCTTCTTCTTTACCCGTTCCGCTTTCGCCTAAAATTATAACGCTGTAATTGGTTGGGGCTATCAATTCTATTTGGCGGGCCAGCTCCTTTGATGCTTTGCTGGTACCAACAACAATGCCACTTGAGGCTTGCTTACGATTTGCTTTTACATTGCCCTGAGGTTCTCCTTGCTCCTGGTCTTCTTCAACCAATGCATGGTGGGTTTCAAGCGCTTTAGTAATGGTATTTAATATTTCGTCGGGGTAAAGCGGTTTTGAAATGTAATCGTAGGCGCCCATTTTTATAAGCTCAACCGCCATTTTTATGTCAGAGTAGCCTGTAATAATAATTACGCCGGTTTGCGGATAATGCTTTTTTATTTTTTTGAGCATCTCGCGGCCATCAGTATCTTCCAGCCTGAAATCGCAAAGCACTAAATCAAATTCGCCGTTTTTAAGGTACTCCAGTCCACTGGTACCGCTGGATGCGGCGCTTACTTCGAAACCGTTGCGCGTTAAAAACTTTGATAGTAATTGCGCTACGTTAACTTCATCATCTATGATGAGTATTTTTTTCATATCAGCAATACAGTAAATTAGGTAAACGTATTTAAGCCGTCAATTTACAAAAAAAATACAATTTACATAATTTTAATATAACTGTTGTGATGCTGCTACAGGTTAAACGCGTATGATATATGTGCCGCCCAGAAGCTATACTTCTCTGAATCATTATAAAAACTGGCTAAGCCTTCATAGCGGATACCGGCATCAATGTAAGTATGCTTTTTAAGAAAAAAAAGCATTCCTACCTGTGGCGAATAAGTAAAAGCCGATGTATTGGTAGCGTATACTTCTTCCTTATTGGTCAACAAGGTTCCGCCCACCTCGGCGGCTACATAAAAATGCCTTATTATAAATTGCTTGATCCCTATTTTTAACGGAACGGTTTTCATATTGGCGTTTTGCACATTTAATATGCCATTTGGCGCGGATGACGCTGTAGATGACGCGAAAAATATATTATACCCTGCACTACCGGTAATGTAGGTTCTGCGACTTATGGGGTAATCAATATGCAAAGATGCGCCCAAAATATGCGAGTATAAATTGGTAACATAAAGCGGTAAACCCCCATCTACACCTATTGATATACGTGCAGTATCAGGAACCGACTGTGCCGAAGCTCCCAGGTAAACACTTACAAAAAGTAATAATGTTATCAGTTTATTTAAATAGGTTCTCATGTTTAATGTTCAGATTGTAATGCTGTTAACGTATTATCGGGTAACAACGTATATTTATATTTAACTTTTTAACCGGATATATTTTGCAAAGCTAATATAGTTTTCTTTTTCTACACAGTTAGAGTGCATAATAGTTTGCTCACCACTGGCGACACACGTAAAACCAATTACGTCAACCCGCCACAATTTATTACTTTTGCAGCCATTGCAAATTTTTTATGAGCGAAGAGAGATCATTGAATTTTATTGAGGAGATTGTTGAAGAGGATATAAGCGCCGGCAAACACGGTGGCCGGGTGTTAACCCGTTTTCCGCCCGAGCCTAATGGTTACCTGCATATTGGCCATGCCAAATCTATTTGCTTAAACTTTGGCCTCGCCCAAAAATATAACGGTAAAACCAACCTGCGTTTTGACGATACCAACCCCACCAAAGAGGAAACCGAGTATGTTGACAGCATTAAAGAAGATGTTAAATGGCTGGGCTTTGATTGGGCCGAAGAGCTTTATGCTTCTGATTATTTTGACCAGCTATACGCTTTTGCTGTTGAACTGATTAAAAAAGGCCTGGCTTATGTGGATGATAGCACCGCCGAGGACATAGCCGCCCAAAAAGGCACACCTACCGAGCCGGGTACACCCAACCAATACCGCAGTCGTACGGCAGAGGAAAACCTTACGCTATTTGCCGATATGAAAGCCGGTAAATACCCGGATGGCGCCAAAGTGTTAAGGGCTAAGGTCGATCTGGCATCACCTAACATGCAACTGCGCGACCCATTGATGTATCGTATTAAACATGCCCACCATCACCGCACCGGCGATGCCTGGTGCATTTACCCAATGTACGATTTTGCGCACGGCCAATCTGACGCTATTGAGCGGATTACCCACTCTATATGCACGCTGGAGTTTGTGCCCCACCGTCCGTTGTACGATTGGTTTATTGAGCAATTGGATTTATTCCCGTCAAAGCAATATGAGTTTGCAAGGTTAAATATGACCTACACCGTAATGAGCAAGCGCAAACTGATGCAGTTAGTGGCCGAAAACCATGTAGAAGGCTGGGATGATCCGCGTATGTCAACCATTAGCGGGTTGCGCCGCAGAGGATATACCGCAGCCTCTATCCGCGAGTTTTGTGAGCGTATTGGTGTTGCTAAACGCGAGAATATGATAGATGTGGGCCTGTTAGAGTTTTGCATCCGCGAAGATCTGAATAAAACCGCATGGCGCCGCATGGCCGTGCTGGACCCTATAAAGCTCATCATCACCAACTATCCCGAAGGGAAAATCGAAACCATGCACGGCGAAAACAACCCCGAGGTTGAGGGCGGCGATGGCGGCAGGGATATCCCCTTTAGTAATGAGTTGTGGATAGAGCGCGAAGATTTTATGGAAGAACCGCCTAAAAAGTTTTTCCGCCTGGGTGTTGGATTGATGGTGCGGCTTAAAAATGCCTACATCGTAAAATGTGAAGATTTTAAAAAGGACGCCAGCGGCAACGTAACCGAAATATATTGTACCTATATCCCCGAGTCAAAATCGGGCGAGGATACCAGCGGTATACATGTAAAAGGCACTATCCATTGGGTAAGCGTACCACATGCCAAAACCGCTGAGGTAAGGCTTTACGACCGTTTGTTCCAGGTAGAGGATCCATCTAACGAGGATGGCGATTTTAAAGATTACTTGAACCCCAACAGCTTGCATATATTACCCAACGCCTATATTGAGCCCGATTTGGCCACAGCTATAACAGGCAAAGGCTATCAGTTTATCCGCAAAGGGTATTTTACTTTAGATAAGCATTCCACGCCCGATAAGCTGGTGTTTAACCGCACAGTAACATTGAAGGATGGGTGGGTTAAGAAGTAGTTTTCAGTTGGCAGTTTTCAGTTAGCAGTTTTTATATTCACTACTGCAAACTGAAAACTCAATACTTCTTATACACATTATACAATACATTCAAATCCTGCGGGCTTAGTATAGGGCTGATATCGGTTTGTACAAAGTGGCGTTTAAAGGCAATAATGGCGGCGTTAAGGTCGCTGGTGTCGTAGCCTATAAGGCGCAGGGCAATAGCCGGGTCAAAGTTGGCGGGAGCGGGTTCAAGCACGTCGTCCTGCCAGTAGCCGAAACCTTTTTGTGCCAGCAGTTTCCATGGGAAAAGCGGGCCCGGGTCGGGCTTGCGTTTGGGGGCAAAATCCTCATGACCAATAAAGTTTGCCGTTGGTATATTGTAGGTACGCTTTAAATAATCAAGCAGGGCCAGCAAGCTTTTAACTTCGGCATCAGTAAAAGGCTCCGTGCCGTTATTGTCAATCTCAATACCTAACGAGCAGCTGTTCATATCGGTAACGCTGCCCCATTTGCCTACACCGGCATGGTTGCTGCGCATATAATCATTAACCAGGTGATAAATTTTACCGTCCTTACCCACCACGTAGTGCGCGCTAACCTCGGTACTTAATAACGAAAATGTTTTAAGCGTTTGCTGTATGCTGTCTTGCCCGGTAAAGTGAATGATAACATAATTGGGCCTGCGTATGCCAAAGTTAACCGTACCCGCCCATGCCGATGGTATAGGCACGCCCAGGCTATCAAGCAGTGTAAGGGGCTGCTCCTGCTCAACAATGTTTAGCAGCGAGTCTTTTTTTACCGTATAAAATTGCTGCGTAGTAAGCGGCGCGGGCAGCACCGGTATAATATTGGTACCCGCATTGGCATTGGGCGGCAGCGTTGGAGCCGCTACCAGCACCCCCTTAGTTTTATTGCTGCAACCCGCCAGCACCAACATAGTCGCCAGCAAACCATAAAACCCTATAACCTTTAAACGCTTTATCATACGCCTAAAATAAGCAAATAAGCATTTAATTGTTTGGGGCGATTAAAATTTAGGAATAATTGGGGGCGTTGAGATTACCCTGCCCGTTAATGGCTGTCCATTTTCTCGCTCGCAATAACAAAAAGGGCTTGGCGGACAAAAAATGACCTAATGACCAATGACACAATGACCAAATAACCTACTTCCACTTCAAAGTTCTGATCATTACATCCACATCTTTTTTTACAAAGGTGAGTACGGGTTGTATCGAGTCCAGCCGGGGGGCCTCGTTAAAGTACAGGGCGCCGCGCAGGTAGTGGCGCGTGCTATCAGTTAAATAAAACTGTACAGACGATGCGGTATTGCCATCAATATTATAATACAAACCGTACACCTTACGGTCGGGGCTGCTTATGCGGGTTTCGTCAATACCTGTGGCTTTTACGGTATGCTTAAAGGCCAGCCTGTAGGCATCTTCAATAAGCATATTAAACTCCTTTTTGTCGGCAACCGGCTGGTAGGTTAGGTGCAGCGTACCGTTAAACTGCGGGAACTGCATATTCAATTTATACTCCACCTTTTTTAAGTTATTGCGCGATGGGGTGGTATCAACCTCCATTTTGGCATAGGCCGGGTACAAAAACGTAAACGGGTAGCCGGCATCATACAGCCGGTACTGCTTTTTAGGCATCACTATGCGGAAATACCCCCGTGGTTTGGGTGTATAGTCGGCATTGCCGCCGCAGCCGCTTATAAGCCAGGCGGCCAGCAGCAGGACGGTTAAGGGTGCTTTGCGGGCGAGTTCCATATTTCCCATGATTTTTCGGCCTGCAGCAGCAGCATTTCGTAGCCGTTTTTTATAGTTGCGCCCTGCTCCTCGCCTTTTTGCAAAAAGAGGGTTTTTTCGGGGTTGTAAATTAAATCGTAAAGCAGGTGCTTATCGGTAATATGCTCGTACGGTATGGGCGGGCATTCGTGTACATTAGGCGATGTACCCAGCGGCGTGGTATTAATTATTATTTTATGCTGCGCGATATGGCGCGCCTCTAAATCCTTAAATAAAATATTACCGGGCTGGGGCTTGCGGGTTACCACTTTATAGTTGATGCCCATGTTATCCAACACGCATTTAACGGCACGTGCCGCGCCACCATCGCCCAGTATCAGGGCCTCGTCATGATGATAGTGCAGCAGGGGCCTTAATGACATTTCGAAACCGTAAATATCGGTATTAAAGCCTTCCAGCCTAAAATCATGATCCTTAATACCCACCTCGCCTGAAAAGGCGGCCTCTACAGGGCTTTCTTTGTATATGCGTATGCAGTTAACCGCGCCGGCATTGCGGGCATCATTCTCCACCCAATCCAGGTATTTAATTACAGCTATTTTATGGGGTACGGTAACGTTTAGGCCCAGTAAACCAGGGTGCTCGTCAAGCAGGTCCTGCAGGTCCTTAATATGTTCAATAGGGTAGTTATCGTAACGGGCGTCGGTAATATTTTCGGTTGCAAACTTTTCGGCAAAGTATTTTTTGGAGAAAGAATGCGAAAGCGGGAAGCCTATTAATCCGTATTGTCTCATCATCATGTATGCTATTTACAAAGAAACGGTTTTAATTGCAAAACTGAAGCGTCATTGCCACGCTCGCAAATGACGTAGGGGTTATGCGCCCGTACATATCCGTACCAAAACGGACGGACAAACCAACAACTACATATCCAAAAAATGGTCGAACGTATCGCTGCGGATGCCCAGGCGCAGGGTTTCCAGCGGGATAACATCTGCCGGAGCTATATTGCCCAGGCTTACGTTGGCGCCTATCAGCTCAATAAACCACACCTGCTGTGCCTTTTGCGGGGCTTCCCAAATAATGGATTCTTCGGGTATCTGGGTTAGTATCTCATCCACCAATCCCTGGCGCACCTCGCCCGAGTCACGGTAGATGCCTACGTTGCCGCTTTCGCGGGCCTCGGCAATAACCTTCCATGAACCGGCTTCAATTTCGGCCTTCATCAGTTGTATCCATTTATAAGGGGCAAATATTTTTTGCACATCTTTTGATCCCACTTCGGATATTACCGTAACCTGCTTTGCCAGCTGGTTAATGTAGCTGCATTTAGCTTCGTGCGGTATTTCGATTGAGCCGTCAGATACTTCGGCGTATTGCAGGTCGTATTTATCAAGCAAGCGGCGGTAATCATCAAACTGCCCGCGCACCAGCATGGCTTCAAACAGGGTGCCGCCAAAATATACGGGTATACCGGCATCTTTATATACCTGTAATTTTTTATCAAGGTTAGGTGTTACGTATGATGTGGCCCATCCCAGCTTAACAATATCGGTATAGGCACCTGCTACTTCAATAAAATCTTCCACCTGGCGCGGGCTAAGGCCCTTATCCATCATCATGGTTATGCCGCTGTTACGGGGTTTTTGTGTACGCTGGGGGAGGTTATTGATCGTATAATTCATAAACACATCGCAATAAAATAACGGCTCAAAGGTTATAAAAAAAACCGAAAAATATTTCGGTTTTTAAAGATTAGAAAGTAAAGATTGAAGATTGGTTATACCATGCATCCAACCAATCTTCAATCTTTAATCTCCTATAACTATTTGGTGAACCGGTTAATAATATCAATTATGGCTTTATTTTGTTGCAACTGCGGTAAATAATCAAACAGTATATAATGCTTCTCCGGGTCGGTTGCCAGTGCGGTTTCCAGGTAGTTTAATGCCTCGTTATATTCGCCTTTGGCAAATAAATACGCCACCATGCGGTAATACAGCTCGGCCGCCTCGGGGTTGTTTTTTATAGCTTCGGATATAATCTCGATGGCCCCAACCAATTTTTCCTGCTCATATAGTATTGACGAGTAATCCAGCCAGGCATCAATATCCAACGGATTCAGCTCCACCACTTTTTCGTAAGCGGTTTGAGCCTCGTCAATATGGCCCAGCTTATACTCGGCATCGGCAATGGCAAACCAGTAATCGGCATTGGCAATATCAAGGTCAAGCGCTTTTTTGTAAAAGTGCAGCGCCTCAAAATAGCGCTCTTCAAAATCAAGCGTTACACCTATACCAAACCAGGCATCAGCCAGTTTTGGGTCCATTTTAACCGATTTTTTGTAAAAAGCGCGGGCATCATCCATTTGCTCCAGCTTTTCATAGCATTCGCCAATGGCACAATAGGTATCGGCATTGGGTTGCTCGTACTCAAAAGTATGGCGGTACACCTCAATAGCCTCGGCATATTTTTCCAGATTAACCAAAGCGTTACCCTTATTAAAGTAGGCCGACGCAAAGCTATCCTTTATCAGGATGGCGTAGTCGTAAGCATCAATAGCTTTTTCAAACAAGCCCAATTTGGTAAAGGCATTGCCCAGGTTGTACCAGGCCGCGTAGCTGTAAGGCTCGTTATCAATATATTGCTGGTAAAACTGCACGCTTTCCTGCTGGTTATCCAACACGTCGTAACAAAAGGCCAGCTCATACAAAGCATCCTGATTCTCCATGTTTTGCTCCAGGCAAAGCTTCAGGTACTTAATGGCGCTTTCGTAATCGCCCATGTTTTGGTGTACGTAGGCAATATGCAGTAAAATTTCGTCGGTTTCTTCGGCCAGCTCAAGCGCTTTAATATAATTCTCCAGCGCCTCTTCAAAGCGTTCCATACTTTCGTACAGATTACCGCGAATGATGTAAATATCAGCGTCAGAAGCTTCCAGTGTAGCGGCTTTTTCAAGCGCGGCAAAAGCCTCGTCAACCTGATTGGTTACAGCCAGCAACTGCGCCTGCTTTATTAAAAAAACAGCGGCAAATGGGTGTTGGTTTAGGGCATATTCTGCAACCTGTAATGCCTTGGCGGGGTCATTTTTTTCGATGTAGTAATCGATAATATTCTCAAACGCCTGGGCATCAAAAAAGTACTGGTCATGATTGCGTATCATTTCCTCGTACCGTTCTACCGAAAACTTTGGATCTTCGGTAAAACCAAATTCAAATTCTTCTTCCATTCAATATTGTTTGCAGAACATTAGTTTAAATATACATTAGACTCATTTAAACCTTACAGGTTCAAATTACAAGTTATAAATATCCCCATGGCAATATAGTTTTCAACATACAAACATTTTGAACATCGCTTTTTACAATTCATTGATTATGAATATAAAACAATTGCTGCGGTGAGATGTGTAATTGCCGGGATATTTTTTCTTGTATATCAAATATACGTATCCGTTGGGCTTTATGCTATTATTACCTCTAATATTACATTAAAGTGTTAGTCATCTTAAATAAACAACTGCGTCAAAATTTGGTTGTAATATACTTGAACGATAAATAAACCGTTCAGAAAAGCAACTATTGTAACTATAACGCATCCTGTAGCTAACCTCGTATGTTAAAGGTTTTACAAAAAAATAACTCCCGATTTAATATATTACGCAAAATTTATATAAATGAATATTCTTCGCAAGTTTAATACCGCTTTATCTATATGCGGTTTCTTATTTCTAAGTTTAACCTCTGTAGCGCAAACACCGGCTGTAGTTGCCGATCCTCCCAAAAACTGGCATACCATGGACCTTAAGGCCGATGGGTATTACGGCATAAGTTTAAACAATGCTTACCAGTTTGTGAAGGGCAAAAAAAGCAAAACCGTAGTGGTGGCTACTATTGATAGCGGTATTGATACCGCGCAAAAAGATCTGAAAAGCATTTTATGGGTAAACCCTAAAGAAAAACCGGGAAATGGCATTGATGATGACCATAATGGCTATGTAGATGACGTGCATGGCTGGGATTTTTTAGGTGGCCCCAATGGTAAAAGCGATTATACCGAAACCGTTGAAGAGGTGCGCGAATATAACCGCCTTAAAACAAAATATGCTAATGCTGCTACGGCTACCGATGGCAATGAAAAAGAGTATGCCTACTGGCTAAAAGTAAAAACCATATATGATGAAACTGTTGGCAAATCATCAACAGAAATTGGTCAGGTTTCGCAAATGATGAATGTATTGATGGTTAGCAGCGGCTATATTAAACGCGCGTTAAAATTAAATACCGACGCCTCCTTTACCCTGGCCGATCTGGCTAAAATAAAGAACCCGGGCGATACCGTTATGAAGAGCCTTGATATATGGACACGCGTTTTGCAGGAAGATGGTGGTGATAACAGTAAAATACTTAAGGAATACGGCGAATACCAGGCCAAAATAAATAATGATGTTAACCCCGACCTAACCTCGCGTAAAAAAATTGTAGGCGATGACCCTGATGTGCAGGATGGTAAACCATACGGCAATAACATTTTAAAATTTCCGGACGCCTCGCATGGTACAGGTGTAGCCGGATTAATAGGCGCCATACGCAACAATGGCTATGGTATTGACGGCGTAGCCGATAATGTACGTATTATGGCCATTAAGGCCGTGCCTAACGGCGATGAGTACGATAAAGATATCTCTAACGCCATACGTTACGCTGTTGATAATGGTGCCAAGGTGGTTAATATGAGTTTCGGCAAAAAACTATCGCCTCATAAGGATTGGGTAGACGCGGCTTTTAAATACGCGGCTTCAAAAGATGTGTTGTTGGTTCAAGCGTCGGGTAATGACGGGCAGGACGTTGACGTGAAGCCACAATATCCTAACGATACTTTTGCTGATGGTTCATCAAACGATTCGGAAAACGTTATAAGCGTTGGCGCATCAAGCGCTTTATTGGGCGAAAATTTGCCGGCCTCTTTCAGCAATTACGGTAAACATAATGTTGATGTATTTGCCCCGGGTGTTAAGGTGACCTCTATTGATATGGATGGCGAATTTAATACTGCCGACGGTACCAGCTTTGCTTCGCCAATTACAGCCGGCATTGCCGCGTTGATTTTAGAATACTACCCCGATTTGAGCGCCAAACAATTAAAGCAGGTAATTTTACAATCGGCTACGCCATTAACAGGTACCATGGTCATAAAACCCGGAAGCACTGAAAAGGTTGATTTTTCAACCCTTTCTAAATCGGGCGGTGTTGTAAATGCTTATAAAGCGATTGAACTGGCATCAAAACTAAAAGGCGAACGTAAAAAATAATTGCAGTATGAAGCTTCTGCTCGTTTTCGTTATAGTCTTAATATTTACAACTGCTAATTTATATGCTCAAAATCCCGATTGTAAAAACTTCAGAACGGGGAAATTTGAAATGACTTTTCAGGGTAAAAAAACTACTATTATACGTAAGGGCAATAAACAGTTGCAATACTACGATGGCGCTAAAACGCCAACCGAATACACGGTTAAGTGGGTTGATGGTTGCACTTTTACGCTTACTCCCCAAAAGGCTTTTGTACAAAAGCTAAAGGGGGTACCCCCGACTGCTGTTTTAACCGAAAAAATAATTAAAACCTCAAAGCATTCGTATACGCAATTTACATCGGCAAACTTTACCAAACGCACCATTACCACCGAGATAAAAAAAATTGACAATTAACTACCCGGCTATAATAAAAAGCTTATTGTACAACAGGCAAAGCAATTGCTTTTAACACATTAGTGCTTATATTTGCGCGTAAATAGTATATTTTAACACGATGAGAGAAATACAGTTCAGAGAAGCCCTTCGCGAAGCAATGGTTGAAGAAATGCGTAAGGATGAAACCATCTACCTGATGGGCGAAGAGGTTGCCGAATATAATGGCGCTTATAAGGTTAGCCAGGGCATGTTAGATGAGTTTGGCGCCAAACGTGTTATTGATACGCCAATTTCCGAAGCAGGCTTTACCGGTATTGGTATAGGCTCGGCCATGAATGGTTTAAAACCCATCATCGAGTTCATGACATTTAACTTCTCGTTAGTAGCTATTGACCAAATTATTAATGGCGCGGCTAAAATTATGTCAATGAGTGGCGGTCAGTTTTCTGTTCCTATTGTTTTTCGCGGCCCTACCGGTAACGCGGGTATGTTAAGCTCACAGCATAGCCAGTGCTTTGAAAACTGGTATGCCAATTGCCCGGGCTTAAAAGTGGTAGTGCCCTCAAACCCGGCAGATGCCAAAGGCTTGTTAAAATCGGCTATTATTGATCCTGATCCGGTTATTTTTATGGAGTCTGAATTAATGTACGGCGATAAAGGCGAAGTGCCCGAAGAAACCTATTATATAGAAATTGGCAAAGCCAACGTAACCAAACAAGGTACTGATGTAACCTTAGTGGGTTTTGGTAAGATCATGAAGGTGGTTAACGCGGCCGCAGCCGAATTAGAAAAAGAAGGCATCAGCGCCGAAGTAATAGATCTGCGTACCGTACGCCCTATTGATTACGCTACTATTATCGAATCGGTTAAAAAAACCAACCGTTTGGTATTGGTTGAAGAAAGCTGGCCATTAGGTTCAATAGCCACCGAAATAGCATTTAAAGTACAAAAAGACGCGTTTGATTATTTAGACGCCCCGATACTACGCATTATGGGTGGCGATGTACCATTGCCTTATGCACCAACGCTGATACAAGAATATCTGCCAAATCCTGAAAAGGTTATAAAAGCGGTTAAAGAGGTAATGTACGTTACTAAATAAAGTATACAATAACTGTTAAAAAAAGCGGCTAAGTAAAAAGGATACTTAGCCGCTTTTTTTGTCTTACTATGCCATTTATTGTGGTGTTATTTCATTTTTAATTTCTACTACTCTTCTTAAAGTAGTAGGCTTGGTATCAACAATTATATCTATACTCGTTCTACTGCCGCTATAATTCATCTCCAAATCGCTGCTAATATATTCAGGATAACTCTTCGCTATGTTAAATATCAATTTGCCCATTCCTTTTGCAGTCCCCTTCGCTTTAAACCCTTTTGCCCAGTTAAAATCAAAATTCATAGCTAACTGAGTATCAAAAACCGCTATGTTATCTTTTACATTGCGCAATATGTAGGTTATGTTTATTGGCATTTGATAAAGTCCGCCAACATGTATAATTTGGATATAAGCTGTTCGGGTAAATGATTCGCCAATGCTTAATGGTTTTAGGGGGAAACTTAGGTCTAACTCAAACTCATTAATTATTCTAGTCCAATCGTTATCAGACACCTGTTTAGCTTTTTTTCCAGGGACCGTGTCTATATCAATTTTTTCATCGTTAATGTTTCCATATACCTGTTTGTCTAACTTAGGATTAAGTTGAGTGAATTTTTCCTGCATTGGTATAAACCTTTGTTTCGCATCATAAAACATTTTAAACGGAATTTTTTCTTTTCCATTTTTCTTGTCGGTTTCAATACTTAAAGTCCTTACGGAAAAAATTTCCGTGTTATCGTTAATATCTGGAAACAACCTTTCCTCGCTGCTTGACTTGTAAATATAATTGGGGAGATATTTAACCTTAAATACATAAGATTTTTGTGCGCTAGTATAAATAGCCAAAATCAACAACGTAACTAATAAAATGGCTTTTTTCATAATCAGTTGTGAGCAGATGCCTGGTTAATTCTTATTCACTCGCTTTAAACGCATTCCACCCCTGCGCCTTTAACGGATGTACCACCCCGCTTTTTGATATCAAGTTACAACCCACTGCAGGCTCGGTAATATAGCCGATAATGGTAATATCCATTTTAAACTTTATTTTGTCGTAGTCGGCTTGTTTAACGGTAAATAGCAACTCGTAGTCTTCGCCACCACTTAGGGCACATACCGTTGGGTCCAGGTTAAACTCGCGGGCGGTTTCAAAGGTCATGGGGTCAAGCGGTATTTTTTCTTCGTATATATTACATCCTTTGCCGCTTTGCTTACATACATGCATTATCTCGGAGGCTAAACCATCAGATACATCTATCATGGCTGTTGGCTTAACATCAATTTCCTTTAACAAATCTATAATATCCTTACGTGCTTCGGGCTTTAATTGGCGTTCAACAATATAATCTTTCCCCTCAAGGTCGGGTTGTACTTGCGGGTTTTCTAAGTATATAAGTTTCTCACGTTCCAGCAACTGTAACCCTACATAAGCACCACCCAAATCGCCTGATACACATACTAAATCGCCTTCTTCGGCGCCATTGCGGTACACAATATCCTTTTCATCAGCATAACCTATAGAAGTTACACTGATTACCAATCCTTGCTTTGACGAAGTGGTATCGCCACC
>NZ_JBDTJZ010000085.1:0-13352 GCF_039935595.1 Mucilaginibacter sp.
CGTATTGGTTGAGGTACCTATACCTTTACCCGCAATGCTTACACTGGCCAGCCTGATGGGCCGGCGGTTTGCCTGGTTGGTTACCTTGCCGGATATAGTAATGCCTCCCTGTTGTGCACGTGCCTGCGGGGTAACAAGCAATGCTGTTGCGCAGCATACGACGTATATATAATTAATGATATTTTTCATTTGGTTAATTTCAGGGTTAAAATGATATATCAAATAAAAACAACTTTACCGATAAAAAAGGATATTATAGACCAGTTACCCAAAAGAATCGACAAGTGACCGAAATTTGGATAGTTTAAGTGAAGGAATTTAGTAATTGGTACTCCTTGTACTTTTTGATATTAAACCTTACCGATAAACTACTGTTTATATATAACCGTATATTTGAGTAAGGTTATTTTATGATTCAAAAGCAGTTCGTTCCCGTTTTTTTTAGTGTGAGATTATATGCCCTGTGGCTATTGTTGTTGGCGTCAACAACCGCGTCAGCACAATACAATTGGCAGTTTAGTGCCGAGAAGGATGGTATTAAAGTGTACACCAGCATCGTGCCGGAGTCAAAAATAAAGGCTTTAAAGGTTGAGTGCAATTTTCAAACTACCCTGCCACAGCTCACCGCGGTACTGATGGATATTAAAGCCGCCCCCGAGTGGGTTTATGCCACAAAATCGTGTGTGATGCTAAAACAGGTGTCGCCGGCTGACTTATATTATTATTCGGAAGTAAAGCTACCCTGGCCAGTGCAGAACCGCGACTTTGTGGCCCACTTAACCGTTAGCCAAAACCCCGAAACCAGGGTAGTTACTGTTGACGGCCCGGTTATTGCCGGTATGGTGCCCTCTAAAGATGGCATAGTACGCGTTGACCACTCCAAGGGTAAATGGCTGCTTATTCCTATTAGTAAGGACGAAGTTAAAATAGAATATATTTTACAAACAGATCCCGGTGGCGCCATACCTGCCTGGATTGTTAATCTTTTCGCATCCGAAGGGCCTATGCAAAGTTTTAAAAGGCTAAAGCTGCAATTGCTAAAGCCGGCTTATAAAAACGTGAGCCTGGCCTACGTGCGTAATTAATTGTTATCGAAAACGGGGTTAACATAACTTAACACATTTTGGCAATTTTTTAATTTAATTTATTGATAGTCAATATATTAGTAAAAAAAAACGATAAAAAAGTGTTAACCATGATTTTGCCTTAGAATTTCTTCATTTCTAATCCACCTTTTCATTCTCGAACATAGTGAGAGATCTATACATCTGCAACGCATACATGTGTATAGATTTATTGTTATAACTCTAAATTACAGCAGCTTACGTGCCATTTTAAATTTTATTTCAAATAAATTTTGATTTATAATTTTTACATCTATATTTGTAGTGTACTATTAAACTAATACACTAAACAATGATCGAAATTTCTAATTTAACATTCGGTTACGGCCATAAGGCGCTATTTAAAAACCTTACGCTATCATTAAAAGCGGGCCATATTTATGGTTTGCTGGGCAAGAACGGCGCGGGCAAATCAACCCTGTTAAAAAATATAGCCGGGTTGGTTTTTCCGCTGGATGGTACCTGCAAGGTAAATGGCTATACCTCGAAAAATCGCCTGCCCGATTTTTTGCAGGAACTGTTTTTTGTACCCGAAGATATTTATATGCCCGCCGTTACTCCCAAGCAGTTTGCCGCAAGCACGGGGCATTTTTATCCCAAATTTAACAACGCGCAGTTTAGTAATATACTGGCCGAGTTTGATGTACCCGATAATAAACCGTTAACCCAACTATCCTTTGGTCAGCAAAAAAAGGTGATCATAGCTTTTGGTATAGCTACCAATACATCCCTGTTAATTATGGACGAGCCTACCAACGGATTGGATATCCCTTCAAAAACGCAGTTCCGTAAAATAATGGCCGGCGGATTAACTGAGGACAGGTGCATCATTATATCAACCCACCAGGTGCGTGATCTGGACAACCTGATCGATAGCGTGCTGATACTGCATAACCAGCAAATTGTAGTAAACAGCGGCCTGGATGATATAGCAGATAAAGTTAATTTCAGTGTTTTGCCATCCGGTACTATCGATTATTTATATGCCGAGGAAACATTTTCGGGCCTGCATACCATTACCGAAAATACCGATAACAGTTACAGCAAAGTTGATATGGAGTTATTATTTAACGCCATCATCAGCAATAATGAACCATTGATCCAAATTTTAAACCGATAATTATGAACAATACATTTGATATTAAACGCTTTAGTATGCTTTTTAAAAAGCATACGCAGGAGCAGGGCAAAACTTATTTGCTATCTGCCGGGGTGTTAACGGGTTTTATGTTTCTGTTGTTTGGGTTTTTTTCGTACTCCAACGATGGCCATTTGCCTACAAATTTGCAAATCCCCGTTTTTATTTTCATGTCGTTAATAGCCGGCGGCATATTTACCAGTATTGTTTTTAGTGAATTGGGCGATAAAAGTAAAGCCATCCCTGCCTTAATGCTCCCTGCTTCTCATTTCGAAAAGTACCTGATCGGTTGGATGTATTCTTACCTTATTTTCCAGGTGGTATATGTTGGCGTATTTTATTTAACAGCCGGTATAATAGTTAGCATGGGTCATCATGAATTAGAAGTTGATAAAGTGATAAACATTTTTGATACGCAAGGAAATCAGTGCTGGTACGCTTTTGTTATGTATAGTTTTATTCATGCGTTTGCATTTTTCGGAGCCATCTTTTTCAAAAAGCTACATTTTATTAAAACAGCTATTGCATTTTTTATTTGCCTTATCATACTAATTATTATTAATAATCCAATAATAAACGCAATAATACCCGGTGTTGTTAAAAGTGTACCATTCCAGCAGTTGGCTATAAATGAGCATGAACGCTATATATCAATATGGCCTACAGAAAATATGGTCAATGCATCGTTGTGTGTTTTAGCTTTGGTAGTTTTGCTGTTATGGACCGCTACTTATTTAAGAGTAAAAGAAAAAGAGGTATAACCTATGAATTTTAAAGACAAAGACGCTATATACCTGCAAATTGCCGACTACATGAGTGAACATATTTTGCTGGGCAAATGGAAGCCGGATGAGAAAATACCTTCGGTACGTGAGTTGGCGGGCGATATACAGGTAAACCCCAATACGGTTATGCGTACATACGAGCATTTGCAAAACCAGGATATTATTTTTAACAGGCGCGGCCTGGGGCATTATGTGGCTTTAGACGCGATCGAAAAAATAAAAAGTATACGCAAAGAGCGGTTTTTACAGCAGGAACTGCCGGACTTTTTCCGCAGTTTATACTTGCTGGATATCAGCTTCGACGAAATGCAGAAGCGTTACGAAGCATACAGATCAAAAGTTAATCAACCTAAACCTTAACACACAATGAAAACAAGCAATAAATTACTAATATTAGTTACAGCCATCATATTAATATTCCTGGTAATATATGATAATGGCTTAAAGGCAGAGTACGTAAAAGGTGCTTTTAGGAGCCGGTTTTTTAGAATGGAACAGTTGTCGTTTAAAGATTTCAGTAACATAAAACATAACTCGGCAGATAAGGTTGGTATACGAGTTGAAAAAGGAGATAAATACCAGGTATGGATAAAGTCGGATCTTAAAGATAAATTAACCATTACCCAGCAGGGTAAAACATTAACCATAAAAATGAATGGTCAAAACGGAACCCGTATATGGGGCTATCAAGACGGTATAATTATTATATGCCCGCAAATAGATAGTTTAACTACCCTTACTGATGCCGATGCAAGTAACAGAAAGGTTGATTATAAATATGCAGATTATAATAATGCTAATTTTATTATCGGATTTCATCAAACTAAAATGGTCATCAATCAAAATAGAGTGACCGGAGTTGAGTTAATAGGAAATCAAATTGATGATCTGCAAGCTACAGTAGGCGATAAATTAACCGGCAAAGCCTATCTCAATATCAATGCTAATAATGGTATTAAACAGGCAAACATACAAGTGCCGGGCAAAAGCGAATTTAAATTATCAAATGCACATATTGGTAAATTAAACTATGTTATTGCCGACAGCGCAAAAGTGACTTTGTCGGGCAAATCCTTATCCCTTATAAAATAATTAGTTATATTAAGTGGAAAGCATTGAGCTTTCCACTTTAGTTTATCCTTTCCGCTTTCCGCGCCAAATCCTATCTTTGCCGATTATCATTTCGATATAATGAAGATATCATACAATTGGCTTAAAGAATTTATACATACTGATAAAACTCCGCAGGAAATATCAACCATATTAACCGGTACCGGTTTAGAGGTAGAGAGCCTGGAGAAAGTGCAGGCCGTTCCCGGCGGATTAGAGGGTTTGGTTATTGGTTACGTTAAAGAAATTACCCAACACCCCAACGCCGACAGATTACGTATTACCAAAGTTGATGTTGGCAGTGGCGAGGACTTGCAGGTAGTTTGCGGCGCGGCAAATGTTGATGCGGGCCAAAAAGTGGTTGTAGCTACGGTTGGTACAACTGTACACCCCACACAAGGCGAACCGTTCCAAATCAATAAATCAAAAATACGCGGCGAGGTATCCGAAGGGATGATCTGTGCCGAAGATGAGATAGGTTTAGGCAGTAGCCACGAAGGTATTATGGTATTGCCTGCTGATGCCGTAGTGGGTACCCCTGCCAAGGAATATTTTAAGCTGAACGACGATTACATGTACGAGATTGGCTTAACCCCCAACCGTGCAGACGCTACGTCGCATTTAGGCACCGCAAGAGATATTGCCGCATTTTTAAAAATAGGCATTACCAAGCCTGATGTATCGGCATTTAAAGTGGATAATACCAATTTGCCAATTGAGGTAGTGGTAGAAAATGAACAGGCGTCACCACGATATTCAGGTCTAACTATTTCCGGTGTTGAGGTTAAAGAGTCGCCGCAATGGTTAAAGGAGCGTTTGGCTGTAATTGGAGTGCGTGCTATTAATAACATTGTGGATGTTACCAACTATGTATTGCATGAGTTGGGCCAGCCTCTGCACGCTTTTGATGCTGACGCTATAACCGGCAAGAAAGTATTGGTAAAAAACTACCCTGAGGGCACTGTTTTTAAAACGCTGGATGATGTAGATCGTAAAATATCAGCAGATGATCTGATGATTGGTAACGCCACCGAACCGATGTGTATAGCAGGTGTATTTGGCGGCGCAAAATCAGGCGTAAAAGCAACCACCCAAAATATATTTTTAGAGAGCGCTTATTTTAATTCAGTATCTGTACGTAAAACGGCCAAACGCCACGGGTTAAAAACCGACGCCTCTTTCCGCTTTGAGCGAGGTACCGACCCGGATATGACGGTGTTTGCGTTAAAACGCGCGGCCTTGTTAATTAAGCAGGTAGCAGGTGGTTTAGTATCGTCAAACATTGTAGATCTGTACCCTAAGCCGGTTGCACCGTTTGATGTTGAGTTATCTTATAAAAATACGCTGCGCCTGATAGGTCAGGATATCCTACATGAAGAAATAAGAAGCATTGTTAAAGCTTTGGACATTGAAGTGGTAAATGAAACGGCCGAAGGTCTATCGCTAAAAGTGCCCCCATACCGTGTTGACGTTACCCGCGAGGTGGATGTGATCGAAGATATCCTGCGTATTTACGGTTATAACAATATCCATATCCCAACGCAAGTAAGGGCGTCGTTAAGTACATCATTAAGGCCGGAGAAAGATACCGTGCAAAATATGCTGTCGGATCTGTTGACTGCTAACGGGTTTAACGAGATCATGTCGAACTCGTTAACCAAATCGGCCTATTCAGATAATTTAGATACCGCTGTTAAAATTTTGAACCCGCTGAGTTCTGATCTGGATGTGATGCGGCAAACCATGCTGTATTCGGGTTTAGAAGCAATTGCCTATAACCAAAACCGTCAAAATGCTGATATCAAATTTTACGAGTTTGGCAAGGTTTACAAAGTACAGGAAGATAAATATATCGAGAGCCAGCGCTTTGCCATATTTATGAGCGGCGCATCCGTTACCGCCCAATGGAACCAAAAGGCGCAGTCGGCATCGTTTTATAATTTAAAAGCCATTGTTGACGGCATCCTGCAAAAGCTAAACATTACTGATATAGTAATTGAAGATTGCACCTGCAAAAAAATGGCTTATGGCCTGAACTACAACCGCAATAATAAAACGCTGGTTAAATTTGGCAAGGTGGCCCCGGCAGCTTTGAAAAAAGCCGATGTAGATAAGGAAGTTTTTTATGCCGATTTTAGTTTTGACCAGATACTGGCCATCACCAAAAAGAATAAGATTGTTTACCAGGAAGTATCCAAATTTCCGGCGGTAAGGCGGGATCTGTCGATGTTGATCGATAAAGAAATATCATTTAATCAATTAAAACAAATAGCACAACGCACCGAACGCAAGTTGTTAAAAGAAGTTGATGTGTTTGATGTGTATCAGGGCGATAAATTACCCGCGGGTAAAAAATCGTACGCGTTAAGTTTTATTTTGCAGGATACTGAAAAAACATTGACCGATAAAGCCATTGATGGCATTATGCAAAAGCTTATCTATAACTTGGGTAAAGAGGCCGGTGCAGAAATAAGAAAGTAAAGATTAAAGAATGAAGATTAAAGATTAGTTAATTTTGATGAAATCATTCACGGATATGGAGGTTTGGAAAAAGTCGAGATCAATAAGGTCTGATATTTCTGAACTTGTAAAATCATTTCCAGCAGAAGAAAAATATAGATTAACTGATCAAATAATTCGATCATCACGTTCTATTGGTAATAATATTGCGGAAGGGCATGGCAGATTTAATCACATAGATTCTGCCAGGTTTCTTGTAACAGCGCGAGGGTCATTAATTGAAACAATGGACCATTTAGTTATTGCTTTGGATGAAAGGTATATAAATGAAGAAATTTTTGATAAATTTAAAGACGATTGCGAAGAGTGTCTTCGAATGTTAAACGGATATATCAAGTATTTAAGAAGTCAAACTACAAAGCCAACTAATCTTTAATCTTTATTCTTCAATCTTTATGAGTTTAGCGTCGCAATTAAATAAAGTAATCGAAAGAACCGAACGGTTAATTGAGCTTTGCGGTGCTTTACAGGAAGAAAACGACCTGTTAAAACTGGAGAACCAATCGTTAATGGCGGCGTTGGATGCCAGTAAAAATAAGAGCGTAGAGATGAACGAAAAGCTGAACGCGTTGAAACTGGCGAAGTCATTTTCGGAAACAAATGAAAAAAGTCTTGACATAAAGCAAAAAATTAACGACTTTGTGCAAGAAATAGATAAGTGCATTGTGTTGTTAAAAAAATAACACATAAAGTGAACAAGCTCAAATGGGAGAAATCTCAATAAAAATAAATATTGCTGACAGGGTTTACCCTTTAAAGGTGAACATGGAGGAGGAAGAAATAATACGCAGGGCAGCTAAATTGATTAATGACCGTATAAAGGAATACCAGGAAAATTATGCGGTAAGGGATAAACAGGATTTGCTGGCAATGAGTGTACTGCATTACGCAACATCATCATTAAAAGCAGAGAAGAAGGTTACCGTCGAAGATTCGGAAGTAGCCGAAAAGGTTTATCAGTTAGATCATTTACTGTCAGGTTTTTTCTCAAAGTAATAACGTTCTTTAAAATAAGCTAAAAGCGTAAAGCAAAAAGCGTAAAGATTAGAGCAAACAGCTTTAAACTTTGGTCTTTAAGCTCAACGGCTTTAAGCTCAAAACAGAGCCAATTAAGATTTAACCGTGGTTAAATTTTATGTTCACTATTAAAAACTTAACGCTTCAATATCAGGCGGACAAGCAAAAAGGTACACGTTACTTCGCAGTATTTAACGATAACCCGTGTCCATTAAATCTGAAAGAGAGGTTTTTCAATAATGAGCTTAAAATTTAGTTGCGGTTTTTTTTATTTATATATAACCTAAAAATAATGAACATTTTATACATAATTATCGGACTGCTTATAGGCGTTCCTACGGGAATAGTTGTAGGCCGCTTCCTGTTACGGAAGCTATTTAAAGATCAGGAAGCATCGGCACAAAATAAAGTAAAGAAAATACTTAAAGACGCGGAAAACGATGCCGAGATACTGCGCAAAAACAAATTGCTGGAAGCTAAAGAACGCTTTTTACAAATGAAAGCCGAGCACGAGCAGGAAATAAACAGCAAGAATAACGACATCAATCAGCGTGAAAATGGTCTTAAACAAAAGGAACAATCATTAAACCAACGCATTGAAAATGCTGCCCGTAAGGAAACTGAACTGGACAATGTGCGCAAAAATCTGGAACGCCAAACCGAGTTAGCGGTTAAGAAGCAAGAGGAGGTTGAAGCGATAAAAAATCAGCACGTACAACAATTGGAGAGCATAGCAGGCTTATCAGCCGAAGATGCGAAGAACCAGTTGGTGGATAACTTGCGCGAAGAGGCCCGTTCAAAAGCCATGGTGCAAATAAAAGATATTGTGGACGAAGCCAAGCTTACAGCAACTAAAGAAGCTAAAAAAATAGTTATTCAAACTATTCAAAGAACAGCCACCGAAGCCGCTATAGAAAATACCGTATCTATTTTCAACATTGAAAATGATGAGATAAAGGGCCGTATCATTGGTCGTGAGGGTAGAAATATCCGCGCGCTGGAAGCAGCAACCGGTATTGAAATTATTGTTGATGATACCCCGGAAGCGATCATCCTGTCGGGCTTTGACCCGGTAAGGCGCGAAATTGCCCGCCTGGCTATGCACCGTTTGGTAACTGACGGACGTATACACCCTGCACGTATTGAAGAGATTGTAGCCAAAACCAAAAAGCAGATAGAGGAAGAGATAGTGGAAATAGGTGAGCGTACTGTAATGGACTTAGGTATTAACGGCCTGCACCCCGAATTGATACGTATGGTAGGCCGTATGCGTTACCGTTCGTCATACGGACAAAAGTTATTGCAGCACTCGCGCGAGGTTGCTAACTTTTGTGCTACTATGGCTGCCGAGTTGGGCCTGAATGTTAAGATGGCCAAACGTGCCGGCTTATTACACGATATTGGTAAAGTACCAGATGATAACCCGGAACTGCCCCACGCTATTTTGGGTATGCAACTGGCCGAGAAATATAAAGAACATCCGGAAGTGTGTAACGCCATTGGTGCCCACCACGACGAAATAGAGATGACCTCGATGTTATCGCCTATTATACAGGTTTGTGATGCTATATCGGGTGCACGCCCGGGCGCACGCCGCGAAGTGGTTGAAAGCTACATCAAACGTTTAAAGGACCTGGAAGAGTTAGCTATGTCATACCCCGGTGTTGAAAAAACATTTGCTATACAGGCCGGTCGTGAGTTACGTGTAGTAGTAGAGAGCGAAAAAATAAGCGATGCTGAATCGGAAGTATTAGCGGCGGATATATCAAACCGTATTCAAACCGAAATGACCTATCCGGGTCAGATCAAAGTTACCGTTATCAGAGAAACCCGTTCGGTAGCGTTTGCTAAGTAATCATTTACTTAAACTATATTTGCAAAGCGATGGCACCAGCCATCGCTTTTTTCATACTATGAAAAATCAACAAACCGAAAAACGCCCCATTGATATTTACTTTGATAAATACAATGAGTACCATACCAACCCGGCAAACAGAATAATTAATTATATCTGTATACCGGTTATTACTTTTAGCATAATTGGTTTTGTATGGTCGTTGCCGTTTCCCTATTTAAAGTTTTTAGGTAGCTATAATGGCTTTTTAAACTGGGGGTCGTTCCTTATTGCTTTTGGTGTTTATTATTACCAACGATTGTCGCCTATATTATCCTATTTTATGTTGCTGGTAATATTTGCTTTTGTCTATGGTATAGTGCAATTGGAGGTCTGGCAAAAAGCGGGTGGCATGGTATTGCCGCAGCTTTGCATAGTATTATTTGTAGCTGCTAACCTATTGCAATTAATAGGCTATAAACTGGAAGGTAAAAAGCCCATGCTGTTTTTTGATTTTAAGTTTTTGCTGATAAGTCCGCTATGGTTATTGAGTTTGATTTTGAAGCGGGTTAATATTAAGTACTAAAGGTTGGCTGTAATGGGGAGCCCCGTCGAACCATGCGGGCAAAGGCCACCCGCGCGCATCCTTCGACAGGCTCAGGATGACAGGCCACAGAGAGCCTAAAAATTCTTCCCCAACTTCTCCAACATATCCTGCGGTATATTCTCCAGGTCCAACACCAAGAAGCCATCCAGCGAATCGGAAAACTTAGGGTCGATATTAAAGCAGATGATCTTAGCATTTAACGCGATGTATTGACGCAGCATTACCGGCACTTTCATGTGGTGCTTTTCAATATCGGTTATTATGTTATCTATTCCTTTAAAGCTATCATCACCGGCAAGTAGCGCACCAGTATCGATTTTTGAAAGATCGACCCTGAATTTTTTTCGCGGCTTTACATATTGCGCTAACTCGTGGTCAAAATGGTTACGGTTAATGTAATCAACAATTAATGACTTTGAGAACTTTGAAAAAGAGTTGCTAATGCTAACCGGTCCTATTAAATAGCGGTAGCGCGGGTTGTCCGTTAAAAACTTGAGTATGCCTTTCCACAATAAAAATAAGGGCAGGGGCTTTTGCTGGTATTCCTTGCGGATGAATGACCGGCCAAGCTCCAGGCTCTTCATTAAAATGGGGTTGAATGCTGATTTGATCTTAAACAATTCGGCAACATAAAAGCCCTTTTTACCCAGGCTGTAAAATATTTCATCGCCCAAACCAATGCGGTAAGCGCCAACAATCATTTTAGTTTCGTTATCCCAAATAAACAGATGATTGTAGTAAATATCATACTCATCAAGGTCAATAGCCTTATTGGTGCCTTCGCCAACTTCTCTGAAAGTAATTTCCCGTAATCGCCCTATCTCGCGTATAATGTTTGGGATGGCTGTAGTTGGCGTAACAAATACTTCATAATTTTTTTCAACCCAAACACAGTAGTTTTCCCGCAAAGGTTCAATTTCCTTTTCTAAAATAGCAGGTTCAATAGCAGCGACTATGGGAGCCGCCGTTTTTTTAATTTTAAATAGATTACGCGGGTCAAAAAGTTTTTTTTCTTCTTCCAAACCTGTTCCTAATACATAGGTTTTGGTCCGTAAAAAATTAAGCAGTTGACTTGTACTGCTGTAATCAGCAAACTTTTTAGGTTGTATGGGTTTACCAATACGCACACGTATGGTATGGCCCTGCTTATTAAAAAGCTCTGATGGTAGTTTAGCTGTACGCAGGGTAGGATGTATAATACTTAATAAATTAAACAATATGCCATTGTTGCCATGAAAATATATAGGCACTACTGGTACTTTGGCTTTGGCAATTATTTTACCTACAACCGGGTGCCACTGTCTGTCGGTTACCTGTTGTTGTTCTATTTGAAAAGTTGATACCTCCCCGGCGGGAAATATACCGATTGGCGTACCCTTGTTTAATAGCTTTAAAGTGTTTATTAAACCGCTTATGCTTGAGGTATCGTCAATATTTTCAAAAGGGTTTACAGCAATAAAATAGTCGCTGAGATTGGGTATTTTTTTAAGGATAAAGTTGGCCATCAGCTTCGCGTCTGGTCTAATCATGCATAATAGCTTCAATAGCACCAAACCTTCAATGCCACCATACGGATGATTGGCAATAGCCACAAAGCCGCCTTCGGCGGGAATATTTTTCAGATCATTCTCATCAAAATCCACTTCTACGCCACATCCTTTTAAAATGGCGTCAATAAATTCAATGCCTTGTTTATGCCGTGCCTGTGCAAAAAGCTCATTAACCTGGTTTAATTTCATCAACTCCATTAGCAGCGGGGCCAGGCCAGGCATGTGCACTTTATTTAACTTGGTTGCTTTGGCAAACTCTTCGGTAGTTATTATTTTCATGTAGATGGATTGGAATAAATCGAAATTTATTACTTTAACAGTTCATTTAGCCTGAACAATGAAAGCTGTAAAAAATTACCTGTCTGTTACCAAAAAAGAGTGGAACGGAATGGTAGTGCTTGTTGTTTTAATAGCCCTTGTTTTAGCGGCCCCTTATGCTTATCAAAAGTTGCATAAAGAGCAAACAGCAAATTTCAAAGATTTTGATAAAATTTCTGCTATACTTAGTGTTAACAAACCATTAAGTTATACTGACAATAAACTATCTGACGAAAAGCTGGCCAACCCGGTAATGTTTGTTTTTAACCCCAATAACCTACCTGCCGAGCAATGGAAACAATTAGGGTTGAGCGAAAGACAAATAAGCACCATAAAAAATTATGAAGCAAAGGGTGGACATTTTGCTGACAAGACCGATGTAAAGAAAATATACGCTATAACCGCTGACGATTATAAGCGACTGGAACCCTATATTAATATTCCACCTGATGTATATGCAGCTAACAAAGTAAAGCCGGGTGTAGTAATTGAAATTAACGGTGCGGATTCGGCTAAACTGACAACCATAAGAGGCATAGGTCCGGCATTTGCACAGCGCATAGTTGAATATCGCACCCGCCTTGGGGGCTTTTTAAATAAAGAGCAGTTAAAAGAAGTGTATGGTATTGACAGCGTTAAATTCGCGCAAATAAAAGGTGGCATAAGCGTTAACCCGGCATACATCAACAAAATAAAAATTAACCAGGTCGATTTTGAAGGTTTAAGACGCTTTCCGTACCTCACCAACAAACAAACCAATGCTATTATACAGTATCGCAGGGAGCATGGCGACTATCAAAATATGACTGCTTTGCATAACATAGTGATACTTGATGATAATATTTTGCGTAAAATTGAGCCGTATATAAATTTTAAATGATAGAGCAGCAAATTAAAACAGCCGTACGTGATATACCGGATTTCCCGAAACCCGGAATAGTTTTTAAGGATATTACCCCAATATTAAAGGACCCCGTTTTATGCGAAAACATTGTGAATGCTTTTGTTGAAAAACTAAAAGGTACCCGTATTGACGTAGTAGCAGGGGTAGAGAGCCGGGGCTTTTTATTTGGCTTAACCTTGGCTACCAAACTGGGTGTGCCTTTTATACCGGTGCGTAAAGCTGGTAAGTTGCCTTATACCATTAAACAAAAAGCCTATAAGTTGGAGTATGGTACCGCGGTTATTGAAATGCATACCGATGCTTTTGAGCCGGGCCAGCATATTTTGTTACATGACGATTTACTGGCTACAGGCGGCACTGTTACTGCAGCAAGCGAGCTGATACACGAAATGGGCGGCATAGTATCCGGATTTTCGTTTGTAGTTGGCCTTGGCTTTTTAAACGG
>NZ_JBDTJZ010000086.1:0-22070 GCF_039935595.1 Mucilaginibacter sp.
ACAGTGGCCAAAAAACTTCAGCAAAAAAATGGATGAGGTAACAACAGGTATTAAGGAGTTTTTGCAACACCGGTTTAACCTACAGGATGGGAAGGACAATGAGGCTGCTATAGTTAAATCTGTAAGCAGCAACGTAGATTTTATTGGGGCCAATTTATTTGCGTTGATCTTCGCCATATTTATTGCTTCAATAGGCCTGAATGTTAATTCAACCGCTGTAATCATCGGTGCAATGCTTATTTCGCCAATAATGGGGCCGGTAATGGGTATTGGCTTAGGTGTAGGGATTAATGATCTCGATCTGGTAAAGCGGGGGTTGAAGAATTTGCTGTTCGCCACTATAATAGGCATCATTGTATCAACCATCTATTTTTTAATCACACCGCTTCATGATGCGCAGTCAGAATTATTAGCTCGCACATCGCCATCTATATGGGATGTTTTTATTGCCTTTTTTGGCGGAGCGGCCGGTATGGTTGCCGCGTCGCGAAAAGAAAAATCAAACGTAATACCCGGTGTGGCCATAGCCACTGCATTAATGCCGCCACTTTGTACCGTTGGATTTGGCCTCGCTATGGGAAATTGGTATTTTGTATTGGGTGCACTTTACCTTTATTTTATCAATAGTGTTTTTATCGCGATCGCGACTTTTTTAATGTCGCGTTACCTTAAAATGAAAAAACATCATCTGGAAGATGCCGGGCAAGAAAAAAAGGTTAAACATTATATTATCGCTATAGTTATCATTACCATAGTGCCGAGTATATTTTTAGCGTACCGTATTGTTGATAGAAGTATTTTTGAAACCAACGCCAGGAAGTTTGTTGACGAACAATTTGTTTTTAAAAACACACAGGTAGTTTCTAAATCGTTTAAATATGGCAGTGAAAATAAAGCTATTGATCTGCTACTGATAGGTGCAGATTTGAATAAATCAACAATAGATACCATTACCAAAAATCTTGATAAATATCAACTGCGTCACGTACAATTAAACATCCGACAGGGCCTTAATGCCAAGCAACATATAGATTTGGCACAAATAAAAACAAGCATTTTGGAGGATGTTTTTAATCATACCGCTAAAACAGATTCGGGTGCTACATTATCCCCCAAAAAAAACTTACCGGTGGTTGATACTGTAGTGCTTGAAGAATTAAAAGTGCTTTATCCTACCATCACATCTTTTGGGATTAATCAAACTATTATTCATCATGCCGATAAACTCCTGCCAGACACCATTAAGGTAGCTCTACTTACTTTTAAAAAGCCTATTAAAAAAATTGACGAATCTAAACTGCAAAAATGGTTAGGCATCAGGTACCATAGTCCCGCTATTAAGCTAATCATAACAAAAGATATCCATAAAAAAACAAGGGCAAAATAGTCGGCCTTTTGCTTTTACAATAAATGGTGTGTTGAAAACAACGGTCATTAGTTGATTTATTTTACCCGGCTTAACACCAGGGTTATGGACAGCTATCGGCACTCATATCACCTCAAATATATTATTGCATGCCATTTGGGGGTTAGATGGTGCAAACAAGGCAGTATTTAACCCGGTATTTGATGCTAAATGGCCCGCCAGCTACGATTTAGATTTAATTGTAAGTTTATTGGTGTCGTTAATTGTTGCAGCCGCACTTTACTTTATAATCAAATATCGCAGTAAGGCATAGTGCTGGAATAGGCTATACAGTTAAGGATTGGCAGGCATCTTTTCCAGCCATTAACTTATTTGCAATATTTATTGGGGAAAATTCCCCACAGTGGGGAGAAAATCCCCGCCTTTATACTTTGCTTTTTGCTTAAATCAGCTATAATTGCGGTTGGATTGCTTTTTGCAGGCACTGTAACGGCTATGAAAGCAATCTACTTTATCTTCGCTTCTTTATTATTAACTGGTTGCTTAAAAGCCGATATTGTGCCAACACCTGCAAAAAGCAGCGTTAATACTACCACTGCTGCTGTTGCAGCCAAAACCGACACTATAAAAAGCGTTAGCAGCACCGAAACAGATACTTCCAATCCTGATTACTGGTATAACGGAACTACAGGAACCGCTTTGATACAGGTAACCTGTAAAGACTGCACCGCTATGGCAACTATCGGTACTACTACTGTGCCATTTTTATTTAACGCAAATGGTGTAGGTATGCTTAAATATACACCGGCGCCCGGCCTGCTAATTCAAATAGCTGTTTGCCCGGGTAGTACCAAATCAATCAAAGCTGATATTTTTGACAGCAAAAACACCTCATCTTACGCTTACTCCGGAGTTATTGCCAGCAACTGGGTTGGTACTTATATAGTTAAATAAGTTCTAAACCTGCGTAGCCTGATAAGTGCGCTAATGCGTATCGTTCCCTTATAAGTAAAATCCACAGCGTATTTGTCCGGCAGAAAGCAATGTTCGGCATAATGAAATAATTACGCTCCCATAAACGTTATTCGTACATAAAGTTATGAGATACAGATGTGTGGAGATAGGGATAGCTGCGTTGTTGCTAACAGCGGTGGCTGGTTGTGGCGTGGTAAAGTCGGTAGGTGAAAACCCGCGCGGCGAAGAGCTTACCCGTTTGCAGGCTTTGCCTAATTACAAAAATGGCAGTTTTGAAAATTTAGCTGAACGTGCCGACTCGACAGTTAGGCATAACCTGATGTTCCACCGTCGTCCTCAAACCATCAGGCCCTCGCACGAGTTGCCATGGGTAAAAACCGACCTGAAAACATTGGCTGCTGCTGCACCTACCATCGTTTGGTTTGGGCACTCGTCTGTGCTCATCAAAACCGGGCAGGGTAATATACTTATTGATCCTGTTTTTAGTAACCATGCCGGGCCGGTGCCCGGATTGGTTACCGCATTTGCAGGCACCACGCATTATCATGCCCAGGATATGCCATCAATTGATGTGCTGATCATTTCGCATGACCACTATGACCACCTGGATTACCGCACCCTGGTAAAACTGAAGGACCGGATCAAAATGGCCATAGTACCAATGGGAGTCGGTTCAGATTTGATATACTGGGGGTTTGACCCTAAAAAGATCATCGAAATGAATTGGGAGCAATGTGTAACCCTGCCGGGTGGGCTACAGATTACCGCTACACCGGCGCAGCACCGCAGCAACCGTACTTACAGTAAAGAAAATAAAACACTTTGGGCATCGTATGTGATACAGGCAGGCCAATACAAGCTATTTTATAGCGGCGATAGTGGTTATGGGCCACACTTTAAACAAATAGGCCAGCAATATGGCCCTTTTGATATAGCATTGCTGGAATGCGGACAATATAGCCCCAATTGGCCGTGGACACACTTGTTGCTTGGGCAAGCTGCCCAGGCGGCTGTTAATTTGCAGGCACGTTTGTTACAACCTGTACACTGGGCCAAGTTTATTGAAGCAGATCACCCCTGGAACGAACCTATAGAAAAGCTTTTGCCGGCTGCTGCAAAGTTGGGTATGCCAGTAAACGTGCCACGAATAGGAGAGCCCTATACTTTAGGCAACCCGCCGATGAAAACGGTATGGTGGGATTTTAAGTAGATACCGGTAAGTAAAACGTTGTATTAATAACCCTTAAATTGTCCGAAATGCCCCCGAACAAGTGGCAAAAAATCCTGTAATTTTGATAAAATCGATGTTGCTGAAAGTGATTTTACCAGCAGTTTAACATCTATAAATATCAAAAATTATTACCTATGTTACCTATAAAACCCCATATCTGGTTTGACAAGAGCGCAAAACAAGCAGCCGAATTTTATGCATCATTTATGACGGACTCGACCATTAATTATGTCAATCATTTTCCATTTCCGGGCGGAGAATGTGAGGTAGCAGAGTTTACTATAGCCGGCCAATCGTTTCTGGGGTTAAGCGCGCCGCACAGCATCGGCATCAATCCTTCGATTTCCTTTATGCTCAATTTTGATCCGTCACGCGATCCTGACGCCGCAAAGCATATTGACGAAGTATGGAATAAACTGATAGATAACGGCAAAGTGATGATGCCACTGGATAGCTATCCATTTAGCAAACGCTACGGATGGGTGGCCGATAAATATGGCGTATCATGGCAGCTCATACTTACCAATCCCGCTGGCGAAGAAAGACCGTTCATTGTTCCGTCGCTAATGTTTACGCAACCGGTGGATGGCAAAGCCGATGAGGCTATCAATTTTTACACATCTGTTTTTAAAGATGGTAAACGCGGCACTACCGCCCCGCGCCCGGAAGATATGGGACCCGACAAAGCCGGCACCCTTATGTTCGCTGATTTTTTTGTAGACCAAACCTGGCTTGCCGCCATGGACAGTGCGCATCCGCACGGCTTTGGTTTTAACGATGCCGTCTCACTGCTTATCCCTTGCGAAACACAGGATGAAATAGATTATTACTGGGCAGCACTTACAGCCGGCGGCGAGGCCGGGCAATGCGGATGGCTCAAAGATAAATACGGCTTATCATGGCAGGTAGCTTCAACAGTTATGCTGGATGCAATGAAGAAAGGCACCCCCGAACAGATTGAACGCCTTATGCAAACTTTTATGACGATGCAGAAGGTTGATATTGCAACACTGCAACGCGCCTATGATGGTTTGTAATAGCTAAAAGGGGATACCAGCTATTTTTTTATTTCGTAGTGTAGCTCCACAATTCCATTTTTATAAGCGGTTACATTTTTCAAATGCAGGGGTTGTTCTTTGCCAATATGGTCAAAAAACAACTTTCCGTCTCCTAAAATAATGGGGATGATGGATAGTCGTATTTCATCCGCAAGTTTTAGCCTAACCATATCTTTAACAACAGCCGCGCCACCGGCTACCCAAACATTGTTGTAGTTTGGCTTTAATTGGTCATTTACAAGATCATTCAAATCTCCTGAGTAAAATTCAATATTCTTCCCGTCGGCGGATAAAGTCCGGTTGGTTAATACAATTACCGGCACATCACCATATGCCCATCCATGCGTTTTGGAAAGCGCTAAAGCATGCTCATAAGTTCGCGATCCCATCACGTAACAATCTATAGATTTTAGGAATTCAGCTATATCCTTTTCGGTAAGGGTAGCCCCTTTTTCGTAAACATCAACGGTGTCAAACCATGCCATACTATTGTCTGGTTTCGCTATTACCCCGTCGAGACTTGAAGCCATGTGAATAGTTAACTTGAACGCGTCTTTTTTATGTGCCATTTTATTATTGCTTATTTATGCTAAGGTTAAAGCAATATAAAAAAAATGGAACAAAAATCAGGTAGTAAACAAGCGTTTCCCTATGCGTTCAAAGCATAGTTTGAACCATTCGGTATAGCTATCCGGATTTTGGCTTATATCGGCTGCCAGGTCACTGCTATTCATATAGTGGTATCCGGCAACTTCGGTCGGGTCGGGTACGGGTTCAATATCAGTTATGCCCATAAAAACGTGGTCATATTCATGCTCTATCAACCCATTCTCCAACTCGGCACGGTAAATAAAGCTAAATTGATGATCAAGGTGGCAGTGTATACCCATTTCTTCTTTTAAGCGCCGCAATGCGGCATCAAGGTTAGCCTCTCCGGGGCGGGGATGGCTACAGCAGGTATTGCTCCATTTTCCCGCTGAATGGTATTTACCGGCTGCACGGCGTTGCAATAAAAATTCGCCGGCACTATTAAATACAAATACGGAGATAGCGCGATGAAGTTCACCAAGCCTATGTGCCTGCAATTTCTCCATAACACCATGCGCATTATCATCTTCGTCAACCAGTATAACATTTTCCATAGCCTTTCCTTACCGCTTATTTAAATCCAATTAAGCTGGTGTTTAAGTAAAGTATCAAACAACAACACTAATTTACGCCCGTTAGATATCCTGAACCGTTTTGAAAATACAGCACAGGCGCGGGCCAACTTTATTTTGTCGAACAATTTGCGGTAATACCTGTAAGCCAAAAATACACCTTTTCGAGAAGATCTGGGTAACGCCCTGATGCCTTGCAGCGCTTCTTCAAAATCGGCCTCAATATCCTGCTCTATCTGCCTTTTGTCGGCTTCGGTAAAATGAGCCAGGTCAATCCCCGGAAAATATGTTCTGTTTAACTGTAGATAATCTGCACTAATATCCCGCAGAAAATTAACTTTTTGAAATACCGCGCCCAACTTCATTGCACCGGGCTTTAATTCATCGTAACTTTTTTGATCACCACCGGTAAAAACATACAGGCACATCAGGCCAACCACTTCTGCCGAACCAAAAATGTACTCCTGGTATCTTTTCTGGTCATAGCTTTGCACATCCAGATCCATCTTCATACTGTTAATGAATTGGTATATCAACTGGTGGTCAATACCATAATTATTTACTGTTTGCTGAAAAGCATTAAGGATAGGATTGAGGCTGATACCGCATTGTATGGCATTAAAACAATCGTTTTTAAACTGCTCCAATAGCTGTTGCTTATCGTAACCATGAAAACTGTCAACAATCTCATCTGCCAGTCGCACAAATCCATATATGGCGTATATAGGGGCATGAAGTTTTTTGTCCAGTAGTTTAATACCTAATGAAAAGCTGGTGCTGTACCGTCTGGTGGTAAGCTTACTGCATTCAGCCGATAGGAGGTCAAATTTTTCTTTCATGAGTTTCCTTTCAGGTAGTTTGATTTATAACATTTTCAAAATCATGCAGGGTTTCCAGCCATTTTACCCCGTCAGGGTAGTTTATGCCATTAAGAACCTTTTTATTGCCCGACAAATAAATACCGGCAGCAGGAAACTGAACAGAAAGGCTGTCAACATATACCTGCGCATCGGCAACAGGACGTGCACGGGTCATAAGAAAAAGCAAATTTTGAGGGCCGGTTATTTTTGCTGTATTAACCAGGGCTGCTAATGGAACCTTTGCCCCCAAATAGGTAACGTTGTTGCCCGCTGCGCGTAATAAGTAATTGGCCAGTAAAAGTCCGATATCATGATCTTCATCTTCGGGAAGAAAAAGCAGCCAGTTTGAACCGGGCGTAACATGGTTTACATTACAGCCATCTATGGCAACAAAAAGCTTTTGCCTGATTATAGCCGACAGGAAGTGCTCCTGCGAAGGGCATAGCGACTCGTTTAGCCACATTAACCCCATTCTAACCAATAAGGGGTATATCACAAATTTATAGGTTTCCAATACGCCTGCCTGCTCAAACGAAGTGGTGATCAATGCGTTTACCTTTTGCTCATTATAGGTTAAGCTATTGTTGATGATCTGTGATATAAAATATTCGTAGCGGTGTTCGGGCGATAGGGTCTGATCAATTTCCTGCTTCAACAAAATGCCCATATCTTCTTTGCTCAAGCCACAGGCAGTTGATATTTTATGCCCGGCATGATAAAGTCCGGCTATGCACAGTAACCGTTTAAGCTGATCGTCATCATAAAACCGGGTGTTGCCCGATGTCCGTGACGGCTGCAATGCGCCGTAACGGCGCTCCCATATCCTGATATTATGGACAGAAATTCCTGATAATTGTTCCAGTTGGGATATTGAATATTGCAAGTTTGTCTAAATTTAATTGTATTAAATTTAGACAAATATATAAAACAATATATATAACACAACTTATTGATACTAAAAAGGCAACAAAAAACAAAGTGTAAAGCAGTTAAGATAAAGAATTTGCTTTTTACGATTTTATATCGTAATATTGCGATTGATTATGGGCATTACTAAAACCGACATATTTAACGAGCAGCAGAACGCGCTGTCTGTACAGCTAAAAGCCATAGCGCATCCGGCCCGGATAGCTATATTGCAACACCTGATAAAGGCCAATGCCTGTATTTGCGGAAACCTGGTAGAGGAGCTTGGTTTGGCGCAGGCAACCATATCACAACATCTTAAAGAATTAAAAAATGCCGGCTTAATACGCGGCACCATTGAAGGCGTAAGCGTTTGCTACTGTATTGAACCCGAAGCATGGAAAGCCCTGCAATTAGAGTTAAATGTGCTTTTCTCTTCATACAGCGAGAAGAAAAATAACTGCTGCTAAAATTTTTTAAACGTATATATCGTAATATTACAATAATTATGGAAACATTAACCTGGGGCGATTTTAAAACCCAACTACAAGCAAATCCCGAGCTGCATTTACAGTTTAGGTATGATGAAGATAAATTTGTGGATACCTCCTTTCATATCACCGAAATTAAACTGGCCCCTATAACGTCAGTAGATTGCGGCGGCGTGATGAATAAATGGACAGAAGTTATTATGCAGCTATGGGAACCCGGCGAAAAGCAAACCGATCGCAGTATGAAGGTAAGCAAAGCATTATCAATTATTGATGTTGTAGAAAAAATGTTGCCGCTGGATTTGGATGCGACAGTGAAAATAGAGTTTGGCAACTCGCAGTTTGATACCCGTCAAATGTTTCCTGCTGAATTGGTTACTGAAGGAGATACATTGACCGTAAACCTTAGCCCTGACTTTGTACAATGCAAAGCGCTATCGCGCGGCGGCACTTGTGGCACAACCGACAAAGGTGAGGAGTGTTGCGAACCTGCAGAAAAGCCTAAAGTGCAATTAGTAAACCTGGCAGCTCCGGCGGCAGCCTGCTGCACCCCGGGTGGCGGTTGCTGCTAAATTATAAATAGGATATCAACTTAGAATATAAAGCCCAAACTATTATTATATGAAAAATGTATTGGTACTATGTACCGGCAATAGTTGCCGCAGCCAGTTAGCCGAAGGCTATCTGCGTTATTTTGCAGGCGACAAAGCTAATATCTACAGTGCGGGCATTGAAACCCATGGTGTAAACCCCAAAGCCATTCAGGTTATGGCTGAGGACCATATCGATATCAGCAAGCACACATCCAACCATGTGGACGAATATATTAACATTCCGTTTGACTATGTAATTACGGTTTGTGATAATGCCAATGAGGCTTGCCCATTCTTTCCCGGCAAGGTAGAGCGTTTTCACCAAAACTTTCCGGATCCGGCCAAAGCAACCGGCAGCGATGAAGAAGTGATGGATGAGTTTCGACGCGTAAGGGATATGATAAAAGTATACGCCGCTGATTTTGTACAAGCCCATTTGAAATGAAAAAATATATTGCCGAGTTGACCGGCACTTTTATTATGGTGTTTTGCGGTACAGGTGCTATGATTGCCGACCAGCAATCGGGTGGGGCAGTTACCCATGTGGGTGTTGCCATTACCTGGGGGCTGATCGTAATGAGTATGATCTACGCCCTTGGTGACGTTTCCGGGGCGCATATGAACCCGGCGGTAAGCATTGGCTTTGTTATAGCCAAACGTTTCCCGCTTAAATCATTACCGCCTTATATCATTGCTCAGGTTGCAGGGGCCTTGTTGGCCAGCTTTGTGTTGAAGTTGCTTTTTCCCACATCGCCTTTATTAGGTGCAACAATGCCGTTAGGATCCGAAATGCAATCATTTGTGTTAGAACTGTTGTTAACTTTCTTTTTAATGCTGGTTATTATGACGGTGGCCCACGGCAGTAAAGAGCAGGGCCAATTTGCCGGTATGGCTATTGGTGCTGTGGTGGGTTTGGAGGCCATGTTTGCCGGCCCTATATGCGGGGCATCCATGAACCCGGCACGTTCTATAGCGCCTGCCATAGTTTCGGGGCATTTAGAACATCTTTGGCTATATATAGCCGCCCCGGTTGCAGGTGCAATTTTAGCGATACCGGTGTGGAAATTCCTGATAGCTAAATCTGAAATATGACAATCGCGCTTTTTTCTGATGTACACGCCAATCTACCGGCTTTTGAAGCTTTTTTGGCAGATATCGATCGCCGCAAACCCGATGCGATATACTGTTTGGGCGACCTGGTAGGGTACAACATCTGGCCGAACGAAATTATTGCGGCAATACGCGCGCGCGGTATTGCTACACTTGCCGGAAACCATGACCTGAAAACCAACGGTTATGCGTATGAGCTTATATTGCCGGATAATAGTTTATATTTAAATACCCTACCGCGCCATATAAGGTTAGAATACCAGTTGGTAGATAAACCGCTTAATATTGTATTGGCCCATGGCAGCACCCGCACCATTAACGAATATATACTGGAAGATATGGACGAAAGCTACGTGCTGGATTTAATGAATGAAGCAAAAGCCGATATACTTTGCGTTGGGCATTCGCATTTACCCTATCATCGTGTTATGGGTGATAAGCAGGTGATCAACACCGGGTCGGTAGGTAAACCCAAGGACAGCGATCCGCGGGGTGGGTACGTATTGCTGACTGTTGAAGATGATATTAAAGTGGAATTTATCCGGTTTGCTTATGATATTGAAAAAGCAGCAAATGCCATACTACAAAGTCCCCTTCCGGACGAACTGGCCGACCGTTTAAGAAAAGCTTACTAAAACAAAGCCCCGGACTGTATGTCCGGGGCTTATTTATGTTTAATGCTTTTTGCTTATTTACAGCAATCAGCTTTAGTACATGTGGTTTTAGCACATTGCTGGCCTTGAGGGCAGCTGGTGCAGGTGGCCTGTTTTGCGTTAGCTTTTTTTACAGGTACTATACCATTTGCAATTACAGTTGTAGTGGCTAAAGTTATAGCCAACATACCTAACATAATATTTTTCATTTTTTAATATTTTAAAATTGTTAAATAATTTATTGAAGTTTAAACTTGTAATAATTATCTAACAGGTTTGAGGCGGCTTCCAGTTGTTGGCATGGTATGCGGCAATATTGCCAATAATTTGCAGAGCAACTGGCTTCGGTAATAACTGAGCGTGAATTGGTGCAAGTGCAACAGCTTCTTTAACAATGCATCCGCATTGAGCGCAAAGAAACATCATGGCACATCCTTGTTCATTACAGGCGTTATCCGTTTTTTTCTTTTCGGCCGGGGCATGTTTACACGCGGTCTTTTCCTTTTTGCAGCAAGCCGCCATTTTTGTTTGCGCAGGTTTTATTACCCCTCCAAAAGCGGAAAGAAAGACAATACAAACCAGCAAAATGATCGCCAAAACTCTCATTGTTCAAATGTAGTTAATTAACCTTGTTATATTAATGATCTTGTTAATGATCTTGGTCATTAAATAGTAGATAAGATTTTACTAACTCAATGACTTGTTTACGCAGTCGCTATTTCCTTATACCTTTTTCTTTCAGCATCTGTCCTATTTCATTCGCCATAAAAATTGATGCTTCAATTTCCTCTTTGCGGATAGCAACACTTTCTATATTAAAACCGAATGGTATGGCACGTTCCATGCAATAAGCAGTAAGTTCTGACGCGATATTAAGGCATACATTTACAGATTTTTCAAGGATATTGGCAGACTTTTTCAAGTCCTCTTTTAATTCTTCGGGCACATCTATACCCAGCCACTCCATAAAACGCAGGGTTTTTTCTGAGCCACAGGCTGTAAGGGTAAAAATAACGGTAGGGAATTTAATAGCTTGCTTGCTACAGGTTTGGGTCAGGTCCTCAATAACCTGTTTTGCATAATCAATATTAAAAACACATTGCGATATAAAATAGGATACGCCGCAACTCATCTTATCCAACATACGTACATCTTCATCTTTAAGTACGGCGTGCCTTTCGGGTATAGTAATTGCACCAATAACGGATGTATCACGGTGCTTGCTCCAAATTTTATAAGCCTCGGGCAGGCTTGTTTTTACCTGAAAATCAGGCGATGGTACACCTACAAAAATAGGATAGAAATTATTTTGATGTAGTTTTTCCAGCCAGGCTGTTAATTCTTCTTCCGAAAACTTTCCGGCAGGGCGGTATATTATTTTAGGGATGTTTAATGCGCCAAGATACCCCGAGGCAAACTCCAGCGGATCAAGCGCGTTTAAAAAAGGAAAAGGCCTTTCTTCTGTTGTGCGGGCCGATTCATCCTGTACATCATAAACTACAAGCGCATCTATATCAAGTGTATGGAGCCGCTCAATAGTTTTTTGCGCTATCTCGGCAACGCGTTCGGCCGTAGTTTCTGCTTTTGGTGGAGTGATACCGTAAATTAACACTCCCGATTCTCCTGATCGGATTTTTTCTAAAAACATGATGGTATGTGGAGTATTGTAATTGCTGATAGATAATTGCTTTTTAATTGGCCCTCAAACTTAATAAATATCATTCAGGATAATATTATTTTTTAATATTATCCTGAATGATACCACCTTAATAGGCAATGAAACATATACCAATTTTCGGTTTCATTTTAGCAAAGTGTACCAATTTGGGCATTCGCGAACGCGCGGACACCGTGGTACAGGTGACAAGATATTGTCATCATTTTATTTAGCTGAAAGCTTGTTTATTTGACCGCGAGTTTCCAACAAGCGGGAGCGGGGCTCAAGGGGGTTACCTATGCTTCTCCTCTGGCAAAACCTACCGTGTTTCTATACAATTGCGGAGACACATTGGTATTACTTTTAAAGTATCTGCTAAAATAAAACTCATCGTTAAAGCCCAGTTCATAGGCAATTGCTTTAATTGGCTTGGCGGTAAGGTAAAGTTCGCGTTTTGCTTCAATAACAACACGCTCTGCTATTAAATTAGTTAATGTTTTGTTAAAGTGAGTTTTACTGATCTTGTTTAACGCCCTGGTAGAAAGGTTTAACATATCGGCATATTCACCCGCGCTGCGTTTAGTTTTATAGTGTAATTCAATTACATCTTTCAACGTTTGGAGTATAAAAGGTTCATTTTCTATATGGAATTCCTCCTCCTTTCTTTGATCAATTTTTATCCGTGAAGCATTAATAAGAAATATCTTGAGATAAGAAACAAGCAGTTCATATTGGGCAATGGCGGTACGCTGCATCTCCTCTTTAAGCTGGTTTATAAGTGTTAGTAAACCAATAACGTCGTTGGATGATAGTTGAACAATGGGCGATTCGTAAATATTATTAAATAATATGCCGTTACAGGCTACCTCTTTCTGGTGTTTGTGGATACAAAAAAAGTCCGGATGAAAATTAAGCAGGACCCCTTTAAATGTGCCTTCTGTTTTTATTTTATAGGGTTGATAAACAGAAAAACACATCAAATTATTTGCTTCGAATGTATATTCCGAAAAATCTGCATAAAGCTTTCCTCTGCCCTCAGTTACCAGAATGATACTGTAATAGTTTTGATTTTTTACCTCGGCAAAATAAGAATCATCCTCAAAAGCAAATATTTTAAAAGCCAGCGCCTGAGTATTCGGATCGACAAGGGTAAAAGCAGTTTGTGCCATCACGGGGTTTAAATTTATATAATTAAAAAAGGGTACGCTCGTCAGCAGTAATTTCCATATCGTTAATACTGGCAAAGCGTTTGCACATCAATCCGTTTTCGTCAAATTCCCAAAGTTCGTTTCCGTAACTCCTAAACCATTGGCCGCTTTGGTTGTGCCACTCATATTCAAACCTCACGGCCATCCGGTTTTCGCGGAAACCCCAAAGTTCTTTTTTAAGTTTATAATCCAGCTCCTTTTCCCACTTCTTTTTCAAAAAGGCTTTTACTTCTTCGCGCCCGTTAATAAAATCGGTACGGTTGCGCCATTCCGTATCAATGGTGTACGCCAGGCACACTTTTTCAGGATCTTTGGTGTTCCATGCATTTTCGGCCAGTTGCACCTTTTGCAGTGCCGTTTCCATAGTAAACGGGGGGAGTGGTGGTTTTTGTTCCATGATCAAATAAATATAAGGGACGGGCAAATTCACATCTACCCATCCTGTTTTAGCGTTAAGTTTTAGATGGCTGCCGTTTTTATCAGCTCAACCTCAGGAAAGTCAACGCTTACCCCTGCTGTATTATTAAAATAGTTTGTAAATATATTCAAACCAACATGCGCAATTATTTCTGCTATCCCGGCATCGTCATAACCAACAGTTCTAACAGCGTTCAAATCAGTATCATCAACCTGACCTTTCTTTTTGATCAACACCCTTGCAAAGTCAAGCGCCGCCTGAATTTTACTATCTGCTGATCTGCCTTGACGAGCGTCTGAAATTGCGTCGGCGTGAATGTGAACCAATTTTTCGCCAATAAAACTATGAGCCGCATTGCAGTAATTACAACTGTTGGCATTGGCAACAGTAAGTGCTATCAATTCTCCCAATTTACCGCCCAGACTTCCCTCGGCCAAAGCGCTGTTTAGCGAAAGATAGCCATTTAAAACGGCAGGTGAGTTACCCATTGTACGCATCATGTTAGGCACCATGCCCAATTTGCCTTGAACGGCGTTGAATAATTCTTTTGATTTTCCGGTAGTAGTTTCAGGATCAAGTGCTTTTAAACGTTGCATTGTATATATTTTTAATGTGTCAACATTGACTATACAAAGGTGCAGCGTGTACCCGTCAGATAACATGGATAGAAGTAGCAAGCGCATGGACAATTAGACGATGCTAATATTAAACAACAAGGCGATTAGTTTGCACATTCGCTCAAATTCAATATGTTTGAGGTGATAACCTGTTCCATAAACGGTTTGTTTAATGACTAACCTTAAGCCTTTAATATATGAGTAATACCATGCACCAAATAACCCAAACGCTGCTTTTTTGCCCTGATGATGCCGGAGGAATTTACAAGGGTGTACATCAGCTTCACGATATTTTTGCCGCGTCGACGGGTGTAAAGGCAGGCGATATTACCGATAAGGATATTTATTTGCCATCAGGCAAAGCCGTTTCAACCATAAAGGCGGCGCATTGCCTGCTTGAGTTTGAGCGTACCGCTGTTTTTTTGCGGGGTGTTTACCAGGCGATAATTCAATTAAAAAAAGATTATCCGGATACACGGTTGCATGTTTTATATGCCGGCTGCGGACCGTATGCTACTTTATTAACGCCTTTAACCAGCGTTTTTGGTATTGACGAAATTGCTTTTCATTTATTGGATATTAATGAGGATTCAATTGCAGCCGCACAGAAACTTTATGCTTATTTAAAACTGGATGGTTATGTAGAAGAATGGTTACTGGCCGATGCTACTACCTATTATGTTCCGGAAGGTGAAGTGATGCATTTAATGATATCAGAAACTATGCTAAATGCTTTACGCAAAGAGCCACAGGTAGCCATCATGTTAAACCTGGTACCCCAGCTACCCGATAAAGGTTTATTTATACCGCAGGAAATAACTGTGAGCGCCCAATTACTAAGCCCACGTCTGGAAACCGACCGCTATTTAACACCGGATACCGAACCGGAGCGCATAAATCTGGGCAATATTTATACCATTGGCAGATACAATTGTGCAAAGCATAAGCCTGTTACTATAAAAATACCTGAAGAAATAGGCCGATTTAGGCAGTTAAGTTTATTAACAACTATAACTACTTTTGGCAACGAAAAACTGGGTACCTATACCACCAGCCTTACTATGCCCCTCCGTTTATTTGATGCGGATGATTGTATTGGCAAGCAGGTAAAACTTACGTATCAAATTAGCGATAAACCCGGCTTTGAATACGAATGGGTGGAAGATGCGGTAAACATAAGCTAATAGGTTTTTGATTTATCAGGTAAGTCTTTTTCTCTCCTCCTCTAAAGCGGCATAAAGTTGGGCTGCTTGGTAAAGATATTCGAGAATTGGGGTTTTATTTTTTTCTTCCGCAAAAATTTGCCCGGGGTGTTTTGAATGAAACCCGGCCCGTTGGTTTATTAAAGCCATATCATCTTCATCCAATACCGTTTGGCTTATGGCGGCTATTTTTTTAACGATCTCAATTGGGCCCTCGCAATAATTTACCAGGTGTGCATTATCATCAGTTTTTATAATGTCTAAAAAACAGGTGTAATACCGCTCCAGTACCTTTGCCATGTATTCATCAAGGCTAAGTTGCCTAATAACCGCTGCATCAAAACCAAAAAGTGCAGGGTTTATTAATCCGGGTACTGCTTGTGTACCCCTTATCTTTTGCTGCGAACGCATTACCTCGTCCGGGTCGCGGTATAGAAGTATGAATGGCACATCGGGATACAACTCTCTTAATTGTTTATAAAAAAGTACATGCCAGCTATCGGTTTTAATAAATAGTTTGGTTTCGCTTCCGGTTCGTTGCTGACCGTAAAAGTTTAAAGCGGCTTTAAATATATCATTAAACTCAGTTACGCTTAAGTCGGTTTCAGCCTGGTTTCTAAGCAATTCATCAAAAAATGGGACCTCTGATAAAGTAATATGCCGCTCGTTTATCCCCAATAACTGCGTTGCCAAAGTTGAACCGCACCTTGATACATGAAATATAAATGCAGATGGCTTTACCGTATTTAATCCTTCTGCCCAGATGGGTATTAATGATATATCACTAACCGATTTGCGGTACGTAGGGTTAAACTTGTAAATATGCTGCTTGCAAGCCCCAATAGTCTCGGCAAAAAAAGGATGGGTAAACCGGATATCGCCGGTATAAAGCCATTGGCATAACGCGTTGCCATCTTCAAAAAAAAGCTTGCTGGGTATCCATTTTTGCAAGGTGTGATTGGAAGCTGCGTTATCCATTTGGCATAACCTTTATGGTGGTTAAATTTGAAAAAGCCGGGTCACGTGCGATTCCCTCCCCTGGGAGGGTGGAGGGAGGGGTTCTGCAACGTTGCAGAGCAGCAAAACCCCTCCCTGCCAATTCCCGGTCAGCCGCACCCCTCCCCAGGGAGGGAATCCTCACTATAAATTCGTTTGTCTTTTGGTAGGCCATTATCTTCAAAAGGGAAATTTATTGGCGGCTTAGCTGCCTGCCAGCGCTTTGTTTAATTTAACTTCCATATCATCTGCAAGGGCAAGGTCAGTATCAGTGCCGCGTTCCTTTAAATGTTTTATTACTAAATGCCAATCTTCCATACCCCTTATGGGTGGGGCCATTTTTTTGTCGGCTTGTTCAAATAGTTTTTCCAGCCAGGCGTTTACCTTGCAGTCAACTACCAAATGTATCCGGTCGGTAGGTCCGTTGTTGGTTACGCGGTGCTTTAAATTGGCGTTTATGTACCAGCATTCGCCTTCAAGCATAATTACGCGTTCGTCATCCACATAAAATTCTACCCCGTGATTGGTAAATATCGGGAAATGCAGGCGTGCTTCGCCTTTTTCAAAAGCCAACTCCACATCCCTGTGTTGTTTTATAACGGCGCCCTTTTTAAGGTTGAGCAACCTTGCCGACATCACCTCGCAATGCAAACTATCCAGTAATTGTTTAATGGCCGGGCATTGCTGCATCAATGGAGTATCTAAGTAAGTGGTATGCTTGCCCATTAAATCGGGAACAATATTGTCAGCCTCGCCACCCGGCGAGCGCAGGGGCAATACCTTCCATTCGCCTTCGTAATCGTGCTGGTTTATGTGCGCTTTCCAACCGGTCGAAGCCAATACAGCAACTTGTTGTTGTATTGCCGTGATATTAACCTGTAAATTAATTTTGGCGTAGCTTATCATACCCATAAATATAAAAATAATAGGTTAATCACCACACCGGGTTGGTTTGCAGCCATTGCAGAAATTCTATAGTAGGCAAACGCGCGTTCATTAACTCGTAAAATGTTATCGGATGATACTCAGGGTTATCTTCTTCTCTTTTTAACCGGCGCAATATTTCATCCTTTTTTATTAGGTTAACCGTATCAGGCAGACTGTTTAAAAGCAATCGTATAGATTCATACTTGTCTTTAGCCGGTATAGACATAAATGGGGCTATTGAGCCTGATTTATCATCCCTGTTAAAAATGCTTTGTGGCAGGTATTTTTTTACCGCCAGGCGATAGGCATAACGCCCTATTGGCCCTTCGTATTTTACAAAGTTAGGCATAGCCGAGTAATATTGCAGCAAACGTATATCGGCCATGGGGAAACGCATTTCTAACCGAAAGTGAAGGCCATATCTTGATTCTGTCTCCATCCGGTTGGGTACAAATGGTTTCATTATAATGCTTCTTTGCCCTTCCCGGTACCCGGCCTGCACTTGCCTGTACCCCGCGTTATAGCGTTGCTTTTTTAAAATAGCCTGCAGGTTTTTATCGGGTATGTTATATAATGATAATGCGGTTTTTATATTCTTGTCATAATAACCTAAACTATCTTTTATCTTTAATAAAACAGACGCGATATCCTGCGGTAACAATGCACGTATTTTGTTAAAGTGCGGCGTATGTTTTTGTTTTGCCAGGAAGTATTTAACATACCTGCCCTGGAATAAATAGTCGAGAAAATAGTGTTTGTTTTGGCTCGTCACCATTTGATCTCCCGGAAAGCCTGAAAGTAAGGTACGGATATTCCTGTCAAAAGCTGCTTTGCGTGAGGGTAATTGCCAGGCTGGCGCAACGCTATCAATGCCATCATTTATTTTCAATGCAAAGCTGGCCTCTTCAAGTGTGTTGTTAAACATCCTATCTGTTAGGTATACTGCATCGCTAATGTTATTATGGGCCAGCACATCTTTTATATAGGGGCTTTCGTCGCTTTTAAACAGCCATTCATCCGTTATTCCCGTTGGCAAAACGTTGGAGAAAGTGGTAAGGTTTTGGTTGTTTTGTTGCAAAAAATACTGTGCTGCGCCACATATAGCGCTCGAATCGAGCCCGCCGCTTAGTTCGGCACCTATTGGGTAGGATGTTATGGTTCTGCATCGCACCGCTTCGTCAAAGTGCCATGCCAGGCCCTCGTAGTAGTTTTCTTTGTTTTGCTGAATGGTTTCAATACTGGTGTCAAGCTGCCAGTAACTATTAAGTTTGCTGCGTTTTGAGGAAGCGTAAATAGTTAACGAATGGGCAGGGGCAAGCCGCTTTATTTTTTTATATAGGGTATCCTCCAAATTCTGATCAAACCTTGGTATTAAATGGTTGTAAACATATTGTTCATCAATACTTTTATTCACGTCAGGCAGGCATAACAAGCCTTTGGTTTCGGACGCGAAAGCAAAAAAGTTATTATCCATACAATAAAAAAAAGGTTTAACACCCATGTGGTCGCGGGCGCAAAACATTTTTTGTTCTCTTTCATCCCAAATAGCAAATGCAAAATCGCCAACAAGATGCTTTACGCAGCTTTCGCCATATTGTTGGTAAGTTTTTAGGATAAGCGTACTGTCGGGTAAAGTAAGTTCGTGCTGCCGGGGTAGTTGCAGCTTTTTAAAAAGTTCTTCCCGGTTATCAAGACGGGCATCAGCAGTGATGGTTAAGCCCGCTTCATTGTGGTAATACGGTTGTTTTTCATGGAGCGATGAAGGGGTATTATATAACATTAAATGCCCCAGTGCAATATTATTGTGCAACCAAACGCCCCTATCATCAGCCTGCCAATGATCAAGCGTTTTGCTCATTATGCATGCATCAGCATCGGTTACCAGTATTTGTTCAAAGTTTACCCGGCCAAATATTACGCTCATGTAAATGAGACTACACAAATAATACTAAACAATTTTATTGAAATTTTTTACGTCAAGAGGCTTATAATCAATATAATGGGAAATTACGATTGTATTCCGCTGAATGCTTCGTGTGTATTAGAAAGTCCTCCTTCTATATCATTTTCAATAATCACCAATTCTGGCGTTTTCCATTTTTTTTTTAATGTATTATTAACAAGCTCTTGCTCATTTTCTGGATGTACCAGTTCTTTTTTCATCATACTATTGCTAGGTTAATCAAATTTAATAAATATTTTATTGTAATACTTGTTTAATAAATGTCTTTTTTTATTAAACAAGTAACCTATATTAAAAGCTGGCCACTTTGTATGCCCCAAATCTGTGCATCCCTGGCAGGTACAAAGGTTCCATCAATAACCAGCATTATTATCTCTACGGCCTTATTATTTATACAGGCTATATATAGTTTATTATCGTTATAAATAACCGTGCCCGGTTGCGCATTGTGCGCCATGTTTGTGGCTGTTCCATCAATAATTTTGATGTCCTTGCTGTTAATATACGTTATGGCCCCTTTATTCCATGGGTTGCACGCCAGTATTAGGTTACATATTTGCGCCGCATCCATAGTATGCCAGTTTATGGTTACATCTTTCAATTCGGGGCGCTTATAGTAACCCGCCTTACCTTGCTGGGGTAACTGGGGCAAGGGTTTGTTTTGTAATAACCCATTGATAACTTGCCCTACCCCCTCAACCACTACCTGCCCTAATACCATATTTGCCAGCCCGAAACTTATATGCGCCTCGCGTTTAACAGATTTAGACCATACCAACGCACCGGTATCAAATTTATCGGCTACGTGATGTATGGTGGCTGTAAGCTGGCTCTCTCCATTTTTTAACTGCCAAAATACCGGGCTGGGGCCACGGTAGGCAGGTAAGGGCCCAAAATGAATGTTATACACTTTGCTGCGCAGTTTAACAGGCAATAGTGTTGTATCAATTAAATGCGCAAATCCCATAAAAAAAGCCATATCTATTTTGGCTTGTTCCATCCAAAAATATAGCGAACCGGCTTCTGCAGATTGGCATGGGATACGTGCCTGACCGCAAAATTGAGCTATAATACCCGCACCTTCTTGCCAAAGCGAACCGGCATCTGTAAAAACAGATACCGGTACTTTATTTTGTGCCAAAATTTGAAGCAGGGGCAGGCAACATTCGGTATTGCTGATAATCCCTACCACTATTTTATTTGCATAATTTGCGCCATAAAATTAGTTTGGCGTTGGGAAGAGACCGCCAGTTAAACAGATAATATAATTAAGTGTTAAATATGGCATACGGTTTTCATGAGCCTGACTACCGCCGGTGTTCGAGATAGTTTCTCTATTTAATGGCTTTAATTTAAAGCCCGGCGCACTTTTAGGTATGTAGGTTAGCACTTCTCTACCCGAGCCTTTAGGGTCCACTGGTGCGGCCAGTATATTTCCGGTTAAGGCCGAAGCGGTGGCATTGTTGGTGTTTGCACTTAAGGTATGGGTATGTTGCGGCAGGTTAGCCTCTGTAAGTGTAACTGACTCTAAACCACCTTTTTTGCCTAATGCATAATCTGCTTGAGAGGCTTGCATGCCAACAACTATACGGCCACGAAGGTCGGGTAAGCCAAAAGTGTTTACGCCATCGCCTCCATAAGTGGTACCAATGAGCGCAAACAATTCCTGGTAAGTTTGCACTGATACCGTAGAACCATCGCATACATGCCAGTCTTGCGGGGCATAATTACCCCCAAATATTTTAATCTGTCCTAAAAAGTAATCCATTTTATGATTTGTTTATGATAAAGATTTAAAAATAAGTTAATTTCTTGGCGGGAAATACCCCTGTACACAAATACATACATTCAGTGCCGTATAAGGCATGCGATTTTCGTGAGCCGCATTTGCCCCCGAAATACCAATATTTCCCGGGTCCATTGCAACAACCGGTGTTGGCGAAGAAGTGTATAAATTGCCTGCATAATTGCCGGTGCCTTGTACTGGCGGTAAGCTAAGCTGCGCTAAAAAATTGGCACCGCCGCCTATGCCAGCTGCAGCAAGATCATTTACCCCGGCTATTCCATGGTTGTGTAACGGCATTTCGGGTGTAAGTAAAGTATATTGGGCAACCCCTCCTTTATTACCGTATTGGATATTGAGGCCGTTGCCTGCGCCTATGCCCAACATTGACGTACCTTGCAGATTTGGTAAATTAAAATAGGTTTTTTGGTCGCCACCGTAGGTGTATCCTATAAGTGCGTATAAAGCCTGGTTTGTGTTAATATTTATTTGTTGGCCGTTGCATTGCATCCAGCCGCTGGGGATAGTGTTAAAAGAAAAAATTGCTATTTCTCCTACGTATGCATCCATTTTATTAAGATTTAAGTGTGATGTGAATATTTATTATAACAATACTAAGTACTTATTAAGGGCGCGGAGCGAAGGTGCCGTCAAACGCAATGCAATAATGCATAGCCAAATAAGGCATCATATTAGTATGCGCATTGGTGCCGCCAGTAAAGCCTATTGCCTGAGGAATCAGGTCGTTTACTAATACTTGCGATTGGGGAGGAGGTTCAAACTCGTGTGATGCCGCATTATAAGTTGAGCCTGTTTTTACCTGTGGGTTTGTAAGGTAGCTTGTCGCTGCGGGGGTCTGTGTAGCTACCGCTTGAAAACTAGTGGTCAAAGCCGCG
>NZ_JBDTJZ010000087.1:0-17803 GCF_039935595.1 Mucilaginibacter sp.
GGCGGGTTCCCGGACTGATAGCTGGTGAGTTGGCTGTGGAAGATCACTTCCTGGTTAAAATAGGCGATCGGTGTGGCGGCGGTCAGGGACAAGGTATTAAAATCCATCAACCCGTTTTGCAGTTGCAAACAAGAGTCGGCGTACAGTAACGCCTGACCGTAATTTTCCTGTGAAAGATAGATCCGGGCCAGTAAGCCATAAGCCGCGGGTTTGGATGGTCGTGTCGGAAAGAGCGGCTTGACCGGCAGCAGTGGTAAGGCTTTTAATACGTCACCGGTCAGCTGCTCATAGGTGGCCTGCAGGGTGGAGCGGCTGACATTCAGGTTGACATTGGCCGATAACCGGAGCGGCAAACCCAGGTCCGAGCCGGCGGTGGCCGCATCATAAGCTTTGCAGTATTGTTGTGCCAGTTCATAATAATTATAGCTCCGGAAAAAAAGGGCTGACGCCGTAACGTTATTGTTTTGCCCGGACAACCCGTCAAGTACAATATTGGTCTGCAAAATCCGGGCATAGGCCGATATCCATTCATAATTGGCCTGGCCGCCATAAAAATCTTCCGTGGCCGCCCAGGTATAAGCGCCTTTTTCGGGCGGGTAGCCCAGGGCGGTGTAATTGGCATCGGTGATCCCATAATCGCCGTCGCCGACCATGCTCATACTGGGCTGGTTGGTGTTCATACTGGGATTATCGAGCAGGGCCTGGTAATCCGCGAGGGTTTGCGGGATGACCAGGGCCTTATTGGGTTTGGCATCCAGCCAGTCCTTCCTGCAGCCGGTAGCCAGCAACAGGGTAATTATAAGGAGGTTTCTGATTTTCATCGTATTGCTTTTAGGGTTAAAAATTAGCCTTCAGGCCAAGCGCCCAGGAGCGCGGTACCGGCATTGTCGTATTATCCCCGGGGCCCGGCACGGCATCGGGGTCCAACCCTTGCTTATTGGCCCGCCAGAGTATCCCGATATTATTGGCGTAGAGGTAGACTTGTAGTTTGGTCCGGGGGATATCATAGCTCAGGCTGATATCCTGCAGCCGGATCTGCCCCGCGTTCAACATATTGATAGAGGAATACTGGTAGAACTGTTCCCGCGCCGATACCGTCGGGTAGATCAGCGAGGGTACATGGGTATGTTGTTCATCGCCGGGATTTTGCCAGCGCCGGTTGAAGTCGCGGTTTACTTTTAAAAACGCCCCGCTGGAGGTGAGCCCGGTATAGCTAAGCGCCGGCGCCATGAAATAATAACCCAGTTTATAGCTGAGCTGTATACCCAGGCTGAATCCCCGGTATTGAAAGCGATTATATAAACCGCCGAAATAGACCGGGCGGGCGGGTCCGATATAGACCAGGTCGCTTACCGGTGTATTGGTCGTGATGGTCGCGTAGTTCTGGCTGGGCTGGCCATTCAGAAAGCCGATTGGATTGCCGGTGGCCGGGTCCAGTCCGCCCCAGCGGTAGGCATAAATGCCATAGACGGGTTTACCGATATTCGGCGTAGCGCCGGTCAACACGCCGCTCGATGCGGTAAGCTGGGTAGCCAACGGCTGGATAGCATAACGGGTAACCCGGTCGGTCGCATGGCTGATGAGCAGGGTCGTTGACCATTGGAGGGCGCCGTTCAGGTTATGGCTGGTCAGCGACAGGTCAAAGCCATGTCCGGACATGTCGGCATAATTGCCCTGCAGACTGGTGATGCCGCTGTTTTCGGGGAAGGTTTTGAAACCCAGCAGGTCGGTTTCCTTTTTAAGATAATATTCCAGGCTGCCGGTCAGGCGGTCATCTTTGGTCGCGAAATCGACGGCCAGGTTGGTGATCGCCGTTTTTTCCCAGCGCAGGTCCGGGTTACCCAGGTTGGAAACCTGCGCGTAGTTCAAATTGGTGTATTGCGCGCCGTTGAGGTATAAAAACGTGGTCACCCCGGTCACGGACTGGATGAGGTTGCCGTTATAACCATAACTGGCGCGCAGGGCCAGCCGGGGCAGCCAGTCCAGTTGGTAGAAGGGCTCCTGGTCGATGATCCATTTAGCGCCGGCGGACCAGAGGGGCACGCTTTTTTGGTTGGTGGCTACGCCGAAGTAGTTGGTGCCGTCCACCCGCGCGCTGCCAGACAGCGTATACCGTCCGCGATAGGTGTAAGCGGCGTTGGCAAAGGACGACCGCAGACGGACCAGCGTGGAAGCGATGCCCAGGCCGCTGGCAATGGTGGTAGACCCTGTAGGATTAGTGGGGAAGGCCGTTTTGGGGTTGATCGTCGTAAACGTCGCCAGCTGGTCATTATAGCCATAGAGCACCGATTGGTTAGTGTCCCCGTTGGTTTGGGACAATTCATAACCCGCCAGCGCGGTCACCCGGTGTTCTCCCCAGCTCCGGTCAAAGTTTAGTGCGCCCCGGATATTATTGGCGGTGGTTTGGCCGTTGTTGAGGTTCAGTATACCGCCTAAGGGAACGTTATAACCGCTGACCTTGCCGGCGGTCAGCGTGGAAAAGGTATTGATATAGTTCCGCGTATAATAGGTCTGCTGGCTCTGGTAGAGACGGCCCTGGCTATTGGTGCCCTGGTACTGGTAGCTGACCTGGGCGTTCAGGCCGGGAAACAACGTATATTTCAGGCTAGTGCTTAACCGCAGGTCGGTCAGTTTGGTCACATTACCGGTCGCGCCCAATTCGTTCAGAGGGACGTAGGACCAGTCGAGGAAACCTTTAGCCGGCGCGCTTTGCACGTAGGCCTGGTTATAGGCATAAGGAATGGCCAGCGGGTTACCCTGGTCGTCTGCCAGGCGGCTATAGGGGAACAGCTTGCTGCGGACCTGGGTCAATATATTATCGGACTGGTTGGTGGTTTGCACGACGTTGAGTCCGGCGTTGAATTCCAGTTGCGGGGTAATCGCGAAGGTGTTTTGGGAATTGAGGGTGATCCGTTCCCCGCCGTTGGCCCGCGTGCTGGCCTGTGTCCGGTCATCTCCGGCGGAGAAATAGTAACTCGCTTTGGCCGTGCCGCCGGAAAGGCTAAAGGCATATTGCTGGTTAACGGCTCTCCGGTAAAAGTATTGTTGCAACTGGTCATTAACATTAACGCTGCGCAGGGTCTGGAGCTGCGTTTCCAGGTCGGTGCTGGATAGCGTACCGGCGCGATTGGCGGCCAGCAGGTCAACCACCGGCGAGGTCACGGGATAAGTGGTGGTATTGGCTAGGTTGGCATTATAAAAGCCTTTGCCAAACAGGAATTGTTCGATGCTGATATAGGCACCTGCATCCAGTTGGTTCGGGTTATAGCTGAGGTCTGGACGGTCAGAGACGGTCAGGTTAGCGTTAAAATTTACTTGTAAAGGCCGGTTGAGCGTGCCTTTTTTGGTGGTAATGACGATCACGCCGTTACCGGCGCGCACGCCCCAGATACTGGCAGCAGCCGCGTCTTTCAAAACGGTGACCGTTTCCACATCATTGGGGTTGATATTGGTGATCGCGCCACTGTAGGGGAAATTATCGACCACGATCAGGGGCTGGTCATTGGCAAAAATAGTGCTCCGGCCCCTAATATTGATATCTGTTCCATTTTTAGCGGTGGTTGTATTGGCATTAAAAACAAGCCCGCTGGTAATTCCGTTAAGGCGGGAGAGCACATCGGTGCTCACGCGGGCGTCAAAGGCGGCTTTGATGGGCTGGGTGAAGCTCCCGGTCACCCGTTCGGCGGGCTGGGACTGGTAACCGTTGGAAACGATACGGACCTCGCTGAGTTTGGCTGCATCCTCTCGGAGGACGATGACCAGGTCGCGGTCATCGCGTAGCGTGATCTCGCGGCTCAGGTAGGAGACGTAGGTGATCTGCAGCACCGTGCCTGGGGACAATGCCGGGAGGCTGAAGGTCCCGTCGGCCGCGCAGGTGACTTTGATAGCCTGTCCTTTCACGCGGACCGTCGCGCCGGCCAGTGGCATACCCGCGGTATCGGTGACTTTGCCCCTGATGGGGCTGGCGGGCCGGACCGGCGCGGGTGAAGTGCCAATCACGATCTTCCCGTCGATCACCTGGTAGGTCAGCGGGTAGGGCGCCAGCAGCTCGTGCAGAACTTCCCGGAGCGGCTGGTTGTTGACCTCCAGGCTGACCGTTGCGGCCATAGGTCCGCTATCGCTGTAAATGATCACGACCTTGGCCGCCGCGGCGATCCGGTCCAGCGCGGTCTTCAGGCTGATGTTGCGAAAACGGATGGTGACGCGCTGGTCGAGGTCGCCGGCACGGGCCGGAAAGCAAAGGCAGCTCAGGAGCAGCAGGATCAGCAGCATTCGGTAATAGGGTAATTTTGGGGGCATAAGAGCAAGGGATTAAAGGGTTAATTTTTAGGCAATAGTTATCCAGGGCCGCCGAAGCAACCGGGTTAAAACAGGGGTTATTTTTTATTTATTGACTCATTCGGCACAGCCTCCTTTCAGCAGGTAGTGATCGCCCCGGTCGAGGACCCGGGCGCCAACGGCAGCCGCGAGTTGGGCGAGCACGATGGCCACGGGCCGGTTGGTATCAAATTCGCCATAGCATAAACAATTCCGGGAAGCGCTCCCGAGAATAACCGGCCGGCGGTAGTAGCGGGCAAGGTCAGCCAACACTTCGCGAACTGGCGCGCCGTCATAGGTCAGGATACCGTCTTTTCGTTTCAACATTTGCCGGGCGGTAGGATAAGACGACGGCGTAAGCAGACCGGATTTCCGATCCCAGCGGCTTTGCTGGTCAGGACGTAGCAGGACCTGGTGGCCGGGCGTGGAGACCCGCACGATACCGGTAACAACAGTTACTTCAGCGACGGATTGATCCGGTCGGGCCTGGATGGTAAAGGAGGTGCCAACCACCCGGGTGTCCATGCGGCCGCTATGGATGATAAAGGGATGGGCCTTGTCTTTAGCCACTTCGAAAAAGGCTTCGCCCTCCAGTTTGACCTCGCGAAATTTACCATTTAACTGATCCGGGTATTGGAGGGTACTGGAAGGGCTCAGCCATATCTGCGTCCCGTCGGTGAGCGTGAGCAGGCGACGCTCGCCGATGGCAGTGCGGGCGACCCTATAGGTAACGGGTGGTACCTTGGTTGTAAAATAGAAGTAGGCCAGGGGTGATAGCAGGACCAACCACACCGCCGCGATGCGAAGCCAGTGGTGGGTTGGTTTTTTCGGCTGTCTGATCTGTTGCAGTATATTTTCTTTGACTTTTTGCAGTGCCCGGCTTTCCCGGGAATCTACGATCTCCCCCTGATGCTCAAATTCCAGTTCGGCCCGGATAAGATTGCGGAGCACGGTCTCATTTTCGGGCTGGTCAAAATAATTGAACAAGAGACGCAACTCTTCTGGTGTACAGCGGTCCTGCAGGTATTTGATAAAAAGTTCGATCACGTGGTTGTTTTTATCCTATTATGCCGCAAAGAGGTTTTAAGTCTATTCGTTGGTGGTTTTTTTTCTTTTTTTTAATATTGTTCACTATATTTGAATGTTCACGTAACGTGAACAAGTTAAAAAAATGAACGAAACGCAAATAGTTAACAACGCCTTACTCCAGTTAAATCAGAAAACCGGTTTAACGGGTTGCTGGATGCCCGCCAATGCGGGAATTGATGGAGAGATGGACTTGCTTTTAGATAACAAAAACCTGCATGTATATATTGAGGTTAAGCAAGAGTTACGTCATCACCAGCTGCCGCAACTCATGGAAATGGCTAAAAAGTACCCGCCTTTTATGGTTGTTGCCGACAGGATTTCCCCAACCCTCAAAGAAATTCTGCGCGAAAACAAAATCGGGTACCTTGATGGGGCCGGAAATATTTATCTCCATACGCCGAAACGGTTCGTATGGTTGGACGGGCATAAGCATACCACCGCAGAAAAGCCGGTTACCAACAGGGCCTTTACCAAAACGGGGTTAAAGACCGTATTTTATTTGCTCCTGTACCCGGACCGGATAAATTGGCCGTACCGGAATTTAGCCAAAGCCACGCAGGTCGCCTTAGGTAATATCAATAATATCATTCAAGGTTTAAAGGAGGCGGGCTTCATTTTACCGGTCAATGAAAAAGAAGTACGGCTGCAAAATAAGAAAGTCCTGCTGGATCGCTGGATAGCCGGTTATCGCGAAACTTTAAAACCGGCCCTGCGGCTAGGCAGCTTCCGGTTTTGGAATGACCATACGTTTACAGATTGGAAGGCTTTGCCGGTTAAGCCAGGCGAAACGATATGGGGCGGAGAACCTGCGGCGGATTTGCTCACCAATTATCTAAATCCCGCCATCCTGACCATATACACCGAAGAAAAGCGAGCAGCCTTAGTCCCTAAATGGAAATTAATTCCGGCTGAAGATGGGAATATTCGGGTTTTTGAGAAATTCTGGAAGGATAACGAAATGGATGGGGAAATTTTCGCGCCGCCGCTCTTGGTTTATGCGGACCTGGTGATTACCGATGATCCGAGGTGTATCGAAACCGCGGAGCTGATTTACAACAAATACCTGAAAGATGAATTGGAGTGATATTAGAGAAGGCGAGTTAAAGGAAGTGTTTGATTCGCTGGAAGAAGCATTCCTGGCCAGACAAATAGACTTTTACCTGATCGGGGCACTGGCCCGTAACGTTTGGTATGAACGGGGAAATAAGAATTTTCGGACAACCAGGGACCTCGACTTCGCCGTTTTGATCAGTAATAAAGAAGACTATGAATTGGTGCGTACCTACTTAATTGAACATAAAGGCTTTAACGGAACAAAAGGAAATGCTTTTATCATGCGGTCCCCTGCGGGCGTTGAAATAGATATGCTGCCGTTTGGTGCGCTCGAAATTGATGAGGAAGGGAATGGCTTTTTGGAGGTTTACCATACGGGAACGGAGGAAGTTAGGTTAAAGACCGGGCATCGTTTTAAAATTGCGACTTTACCGGCTATTGTTTTGCTGAAGTTGATCGCCTATGACGACCGGCCGGAGATCCGCTTGAAGGATGCCGGGGACATTATCAATATCATGACCCACTATTTTGAGCTTGAGGCGGCCATGATCTATGAAGGGCACGCGGATCTGTTTGCGGCTGAAGATGGCGATCTGGGCGTGGTCGCGGCCACGGTTATTGGCAGGGAGATCAAAAATATCGCTGCTGACAATGCGGTTTTGCACCAACGGTTAAAAGGAATTATTATGAAGCAGTTGGCATTAAAAGAGCAAAGCGCGTTTATCCGGAATATGGTGATTGAAATAGGTAGTAATGTGGCAGCTGTAACCACTTTGTTGGAGAGCCTTTTAAAGGGCCTATCGTAAATGCCGTAAGAGTTCCTCCGTCAGCACCAGCACGGTCAGTTCCTGGTTCCTGTATAAATAACTTCTTAGCGCTTTATTGGCTTTGACGATCTGGTTGCGGATGGTGGCGGTGGACAGGCCGAGTTCCTGGCTGGCTTCTTCATAGGATTTGCCTTCGAGTTTGCATAAGACGTAGATGCGTTTGCGCTGCGGGGACAGGCTGTCTATGGCCTGGCGGAGCAGGTCATGGTGCTCGCGGGCTTCCAGCTTGTCTGCAGCGCTGGTGTCGGCGTCGACGTAGGCAGCGGTGAGTTTGGCGAGGAGGCGCTGGTCTTTGGCTAATTTGCGGAAGTAGGCGTAGACCAAGTTCTCGGCGACTTTATATAAAAAGGATTTAAAGGATTTACCGGGGTCAATGTCGGCGCGTTTTTCCCATATTTTCAAGAAAAGTTACTACAAGAGTTCCTTTGCGATGGTTTTGAATTAAGCAAGATATGGAATTTAACTAAAAGACCCTTTTAATTTGAGATATTTTTATAGTTTTGGTTAAACCTTATTATGAAAAGATTTCTCATTTTCTTTTTAATTACATCCTGGATCAGCGGATTTTCTCAAACGCCATTAATTAAGGGTAACCACCGCATATTCAAGTTACCCGCTAATATCAAAACTACAGATTACCTGCCCAATACTATTATCGTTAAATATAAAGCGGCCATTGCACCAATTAATAGTCAAGGTTCGAACTCTTTAGCGGCTAATCCAAAATTTTCGCTTAAGTCGGCTAACGTTATAGCCGTTTCAAACAAATTCCCGTCGGCAACTAACGCTACCCAACTGTCTGCAAATCCTATTACGCAAACTAATGCTGGTTCATCAATTAATCAAACAGTCGCACCTGACCTAAGTACTATTTATGAAATAAAATATTCAGGCTCAACTAAAATTGAAGATGTAATTAATGAACTGCTGCAAGATCAGAGCGTTGTATATGCAGAGCCAAGTTATATTAATCACACTTTCTACTCGCCCAATGACCCTTCATATATAAATGGCGGCCAATCCTATTTGAACCAGGTTAAAGCACCACAGGCATGGGATATAATTAAAAATTCATCCAGCGTAGTCATCGCAATAGTAGATAATGGATCAGATCTGACTCATCCGGATTTAGCAAACAATATTTATATAAACACAGCAGACCCTATAAATGGCGTTGATGATGACCATGACGGCTATATTGATAACTATAGAGGCTGGGATTTAGCCGGGGCTTCAACAAGTAATCCGCAAGGAGATAATGACCCCGGTGTTAAAAGCTTAAGTGGCAGTCATGGTGTGCATTTAAGTGGCTTGGCATCTGCTGTTTCCGACAATAATACAGGCATTGCAAGCATAGCCTTTAATGCCAAACTACTGATTGTAAAAGCAGCGGCTGATGACAATCCCAATTTGATTTCGCTAGGATATGAAGGTATTAAATATGCCGCTGATCACGGGGCCCAAATTATAAACTGTTCGTGGGGTTCAACTACAGGCGGTCAGTTCGGACAGGATATCATTGACTACGCCATAAGTAAAAATTGTTTAGTGGTTGCCGCGGCTGGCAATAGCGGCAATACCGATGTTGAATATCCTGCTGCGTATAACGGCGTTTTGGCAGTCGCTAACGTTGAGGGAAACGATGTCGTAGCAAGTTCCTCGAACTATGGCAATCAGGTCGGTATATCCGCGCCCGGTACAAATATTTATAGCACCCTATATCCCAATACCTACGGTACCCTTAGCGGCACGTCCATGTCTGCACCGCTAGTATCAAGCGCTGCGGCATTGGTAAAAGCCTATTTCCCTGCATTAACCATGCAGCAGGTGGGTGAGAAGGTACGCGTTACAGCTGATTATATTGATGATAAAAACCCAGGCTTCGCAGGGATGCTCGGGAAAGGCCGTCTTAATGTTTTTAATGCATTAACACAATCCTCGCCATCAATACGCAACCAGAAGCTAACCATCAGCAGCAGTGGTTCTGCACAGGGTGATACCATTATATTTTATGTGGATCTGAAAAACTTTTTAGATCCGGCAAACGGGCTGAATGTGACTTTGACCTCTTCAAGTGCATTCGTTAAAGTGTTAACCTCATCAATAAATGTGGGCAATATCGGCACTTTGCAAACCCAAACCCAGGTGGGTCCCTTTAAGGTGCTGGTTTTACCGTCTGCGCCCGATAACTCCTTGGCGCAAATACGCTTAAATTATAATGCGAATGGCAATGCGTATAATGATGGCGAGGGATTTACCATTCCTGTTGGATTGGATTATATTAATGTCACCGTAAATAATATCGGTACAACCCTAACCAGTACAGGTCGTGTCGGCTACAACAATGCTGATGCGACTAACGGATTGGGCTTTTTGTACAAAAATCAGAATTACATGTACGAAGCTTCCCTTATGATAGGCAACTCGCCCATAGCAGTATCAAACAATGCGCGCAACGGCAACAATACCGACGAACACTTTGTTAAAAGAGTACGCGCAAAGCGCCTAACCAATACAACTGCCGATTTTGAAGGCGCATCGGAGTTTGATGATTCGGGTAACCCTAAATCATTAGGATTGTATATAAAGCACCGGCAAGTTGCCTATGCCAACACACCTGACGATAAGTATAGCATTGTAGAATACGAAGTATTTAATAAAGGCACAACCGACTTGCGGAATTTATTCATAGGCATGTTTACCGACTGGGATGTGGATGCCAACGGCCAAGACATCACAAAATATGACCCGTTTAATAAGCTGGCGTATGTATCTGGAAAATCGGGCAGTACCAAATATGTAGGGGTGAAATTATTGACCAACACAGCAGCGCCATTATATTATCCGTTGTCGAGCGCGATACCTGATAATCTTTTGTACACAGGTTTTAATATCAGCCAAAAATACCAGGCCCTTTCCAGCGGTGTTAAATCATTAAGTTTAGGGGATAATAATAAAGGTTACGATGTATCATTTGTATCAGGCTATGGGCCGTATATCATTCCGACAAATGCTTCCGTAAAGGTGGCCTTTGCTTTTTTAGCGGGTGATGATCTTAACGATTTGGAAAAATCGGCACAGGCCGCCCAGGATAAATATTTAAAGCTGGCACCGGATGACGTACCTGCCGCGGATGTATTACTCAAGCAAAACTACCCAAACCCGGTGCAAAACACTACACGGATACAATTCAGCATACCCAGCCAGGGGCTAACCACGCTGGATCTGTTTGACATACAAGGCAGAAAAATTAAAACACTAATGACCGGAAATTTGCTGGGCGGCAGCTATTCTGTAAATATGGATGCGGGCAACTTGCAGGCCGGGATATATATATACAGGCTGCATTTTGATGCGGTTGAGCGAACATTGAAAATGATTGTTGTAAAATAATACCATTTGGAAACAACTATTAAATATATAGGTTTAGCACTTTTAGCAGCTTTATTATGCACCTGCTGTATAACTAATGACGCGCTGATTAACGGGATAGTTAATGCCAAAAGCGTATGGTTTTTATTTATTTGCGGCCTGGCATTAATTTATATAGCGACAATTAATATAAAAAGTAATATCCCCTTAAAATTAAATAACCTGGATATTGCTGTAACCGTATTCCTGTTATATCTCATTGCCAATAATGTCTTTCATGACGGGCAGCTTTTAGCACGAAAAAACATGGAAGATGCCGGACTGATTGTTGTTTATTTCTTTGCTAAAAAGTTATTTATAAATAAGCAATTTCCATATCGTTTCTTTCTCATTTTAATGATAGCATTGGTGTTCTCGCAAATTGCTATAGCTGTACTGCAATGGTTTGAGTATTTGCCTTCCTATAACTCCAACTTCAGGTTTACGGGTGTGTTTTTTAATCCATCACCCTTTATTATTTTCTTTTCGGCCATACTTATATATTGTTTAACCGCCTCCTTATACAGTACCAATAAAATAATTAAACTTACAAGTTTATGCCTGTTTATTATTGCATTGCCTATTGTGGCAATCACTTTTTCACGTTCGGCATGGCTGGGTTTAACGGCTGGTACGTTGCTGGTTTTGGCTATAAGGTTTAATTGGTTAAAAAATGTTGCGCTATACCTAAAGCGCACAAGTATTAAAATAATAAGTATTAGCCTATTAATACTCATCGGCTCAATTACGGCCTATTATTTATACCATTTAAAAAAACAATCGGCTGATGGCAGGCTGTTAGTGTGGAAGCTATCCTTAAACATTATTAAAGACCATCCTTTCAACGGCATAGGCCAGGAAAAGTTTTCTGCTCGTATTATTGAATATCAATCGGCTTATTTTAAAGTACATCCGGACAGAATGATTACGGAGGGCCGCCTGGCTGATACGGTTTACTATACTTTTAACGATCTGCTGCAAATTGCCGTAGAACAGGGTGTAGTAGGGCTGATTTTGTTTGGTATGGTATTGTTCAATATGTTTAAAGCTGCCAGGCAGGTAGTTAATAATGTTGCTTTCTCAAGATCAGCTTATGCTAATGCCGCTATTATCGGGACAATCTCATCAGCTGTAATAATTTTAGTAAGCGGGTTGTTTTCCTACCCGTTGGTTATGCTACCCATTTTGATAACCTTTTTTTGTTTAATAGGGGCAATATCTGGCAACTATCATCGTACACAACCCGATACAAATAGTTATAATAAGAAAAGTAGTTTTCATATACCACTTTATCTCTTAATGGGTGTTTTCTTTCTTATTTATAGCGTGGCATTGGGAAATGCTTATTATCTAGGAAATAATATCGCACATAATGGATATGGAAATAATGCAATGAATAAGCTTGCGCGCTATAACCTAATAGTTAATACAGAAGAATGGTATGCATTGCGGAGATGCGATTACCTATTACATATAGGGCAATATAAACGGGCGACTGTTGAATTCGAAAAAGCAAAGGCTTTTACCTCTAACAAAGTACTTTATTTTTCGCTGGGTGGCCTATATGAATATCAAAAGCAATATGGTAATGCTGAAACAAACTTAAAGTTTATATATTATGCTTTACCCGGCTTAGTAACTCCAAAGTACAGACTGGCAATATTTTACCATGATACCTACCAAAAAATAAAATGGGAAAATGCCGCTAAAGAGGTTATGAATTTTCAACCAAAAATAGTTTCACCGATGAGCAGCGAAATGATTGACGAAATTAGAGGGCTTTATTTTAAGGGTTTAAATAAAGTTTATTAATAATTAACAAATATTAATAAATTTATTTTGGAAATGTAAAAAGTGAATTATATCTTTAGTTTAATTATAAACCAATACCTTATTACATGAAGAAAAAACTAATACTCATTAGCGGGTTCATGCTCATTGCATGCATCTCACTATTAATTTATTCGTGTGCCAAAAAACTTGATGACGGGGTTGCAGGAACAACAATCGTTCCTGACAACCTGCTGCAGGCTGCTGAAAACTGGCATAGTGCGCAAACTCAGGTTTCAAATACATTTAGCAACGAAAAGAAAAAATATGTATTGCCCCCGACTTGGAAGGAAGCGAAACTACAAATTCTTGACAACGGTAAATCTCAAATCGTTGTTTCGGGTCCTGAAGTTCCAGTTGACGCTCAATTCGGGAGAGGTGTAATAAGAAAGTTTGTTTTTACCGAATCAAATGGCCAAATAACGGATGGTAAAATTATTGAAATGTTTTCTTCCAAAGATTCAATTGACAATAGGAAAGAGAATTTGATAGAAAGCTACGCGAAAGGAAACGTGGGTGATTTTACGGGAGTTGCTATTAATTATGATGTAAACTACAACAGACTATCAAGCGATGTTTATGTCCATGGGGTAAAGCAAAGTGGTTTACAGGTGGTTGTTAAATCGATAACAGCCAAAACCTTTAACAGTTCCAAGTTTGCAAAAAATGCTAAAAGTACTTTAGGGGCACCTACCACTATGATGGATATTAACCCGAATTGCTGGTATCTATGTTATGACGTATATGGCTATGATCAGTATGGAAATTACGGCATCGTTGGTTATATACCCTTTTACGAATACGGATGCGATGGAGGATCGGGAGATAATAACGAAGCCGGCGGCGTTAATGGCAGCACTCTCGGTGGTAGCGGCGGTCCCGGCGGATGTAGTTTGGCGATTGGTAAAAACACAGTAAGTTGTGCCAGTACAACTCACCCTTTACTTCTACTGGGTGATCCCTGTAACCAGTTACCATCAATTAATGCTTTAGATATTAACTCAATAGTAGCTGCTCAAGATAACACCATATTAAACTATATAGCTTCTGACCCAAATCATGAATGGGGTACTGATGTTCGTGTGCACACGTTAGCTGACGGAACAATTATAAATACATCCCCCACACAAGGACCAGACCAAAATTCATTTAATCCTCCGCAATTGACGTGGGATGGCCCCACCTTTTGGGACGATGTCAACGGCTATACCGTTGGCTGGACCCATAGTCATCCAACTGATGGTCCCGATATGCAGGATGTGATAAGACCCTATACCCAAGTTTATAGAAGCGATTCGCCGTTGTTCAATGCGTCAGATTCGGATAAATCATATTTTGAATCTAATACTTTTATGAAATGGGTAACACCGGACGGAACATATTTATGTACGATCGCTGATTGGTCTAACTATGTATCTACTTTGCGAAATACATATCAGGGCAGCGCAGCCTTATTAGAGGCAGATTGGCGAACATATGCTCAGGCATTTTTACTTAATGCACCATCCGCAACTAATTTTGATGCCGCTGCTTATGGAGTAATGAAGATATTTGGATCTACAATAAATATGTTTTATAAACCGTGGAATGCTCAAAACGGCGGTTTCATGCCTTTGCAAACTTATATTGATCCTGCGTATGGTGAGGTGATTGGGCAACTTCCGTGTTACTAACAATTTTGAAATTACAACTAATTTATAAGCAATGAAAAAGACATTAATAACTCTAATTATTATCACCTATAGCCTTTTGTCGTTTGGGCAAAAAGTAGACTTTCGTGGCGGCAGTGTTTCATTACCGGATGGCATCGAAAAAATCGATAAGAATGAGGGAAGAAGACACGTAGCAAACAAATTCAGAAATAATAGATTAGCGGATCAGATTGTTTCCGGTGCAAACGCTAAAAATATATACAGAATTGGGGACGTAATAGTAATTTTGAATTCGCAAGAGCACATAATCAAAGAAGGGCATTTCGCGACAATAAAGCGATCGTTTGACAATATGTTTAGAAATGATCCGACTTACAAATCTCAATTGAAATCGGTAGATGGTAATATCATTTTTACAATGGATCACCAAACGGGAGGCGTCGGGTATTATAGTGTTTTCGCTAATGATGCTTCTAATTCGAAGATTTTTAGCGCGATGATACAATATAACACGTCAGATATAAATAAGGCATCTAAAATTGCTGACCACATAATTAAAAATATAAAATTCAGCAATTAGAGTTCACGTATCCAATAAAACATATGTATCTAATAATTTTCCATCCCAGATTTGATATAAATTCAAATCTGGGTTTGTTTTTTGGAATAAATCGATGACTTTTTCTCAGTATGTATACTTGTGTCTTAATATTGATAAAAATAAAATTCTATCTGTTTTAATTGTGGGTTTATTTTGGCATATGCCGAACGCATACCTACATATACTTCGTTTTTATTTAGAATTGCAAACGAGTTGGGATAGGATTGACCCCAAAATATATTATCAATTTCTTGTTCGATTTTTCCTGATAGCTTATTTACAATATAAAAATTCTTTTTCGTAGCTATATAGATTTGTTCCCCCTGTATTTGAATTGCAAAAATAGACGTATCATCAAGCTGTAATAGCTTCGAAATACTGAAAGTGTCTTTTTTAGCAGTAAGTCTATATAATATGGCATTATATTTTATTTCATTATTTTGAAAAAATATATAGCTGTCGGAATCAGAGCGCAAATCGGGAATGCTACCATTAAGTAAAGTAAAATCAGGGCCTTTTATCGACATAAAGAGACTATCTGTTTCTTTTAATAAAAATCGAAAATCTTGTAGGCCATAGCCCTTCTTTATAATATTTCCATTAACAATAATCTGTTCTTGAGAGGCATTAAAAGATTGGTAAAATAACCCACCTCCATGCACTGCTAAATAGAGCCAGGTCATCACGCCAGAATTCAAAACGAATCTTTTAAATCCCAATCTGTGCAAGGCGTTGATTTGAAGTTTCCCATTTGACGTGGAAACTTCAAAGTCAATTGAATTTATACGTGACAATTCTTTCTCAAATAAGTTACTTTGATAAGGAGGCGTAATATAATTGAATTGATGTTGATCAAACTTTTGGCCGAAACAGTTAACGTTAATAAAAAGAATTAAAATTAATAAATGTGTTTTCATAATAAATAATCAATTATTCTTAAAGTATATTACTATTATAAATATACAAAAACGTCAATACTTTATGCTAATTAACTTCTAACTTTTAATTAAGACGTTTTGAGGTAGCAAAAGATTAGCTCAATATTTTACATTTTTAGTTTTTTTGTTGTAAAAGGAAAGCAAATTATAAATACAATATTGTTATAATTATAAAATAAAGTTATTTTTAGTAAAACTAATTTGCATCCTATAACCTAAACTAAAATGAGTCAAAAGGCAATCTTACTATTATTAGTAACAATTTCTTTCTTAACATCATGTATAAAACGCAACAATGACCAGCTTGCTATAGTAATAAATCATTATAGTAAAGACCCGATAGATAGCTTAAAGTTAAAAGCCGCTAAATTCCTGATTAAAAATATAGATGGCCTAAAAACTTTGGATTCAACTTCGGTTGCCGAGAATCAGTTTTATTTTGACGTGTTGGATAGCATTTATAGATCGAGAGGTATAAACAAAAACATTTCGTACACTGAAGAAACCGGTGCCATAGATAGTTTAAATAAAGTTAAAAAGCTGCAACCTAATTCTCCGGTCGCAAAGTATACAGATGAAAAAAAAGTAATTACCGCCGATTTCTTGATGAAAAATATTGACGATGCGTTTTATGTATGGCAAACAATGCCCTGGTCTAAGTCTATACCCTTCGATGATTTCTGCGAATATATTCTCCCATACCGATGTATTGATACCTACTCGTTAGGTGCACGAAGCTTTTTTTTATCTAAATATAAACGAGTGATTGACTCATTGAAAAACTCGAATGATTCACAAGATTGTTTTAAAGTAGCTGACCTGATTGTAAAGGATGTAAATATTTGGTTTTCGGAAAACGTAAATATGAGTATACGCTATCCCTATTTGTCGACAACCAAATTTTCAAATTTGCTAAAAGGCCGATTTGGTAATTGTTTGCAAACAAACGCCTTAAAGGTGACCATTCTACGGTCATTGGGAATTCCCACAGCTCTTGATGGTATACCCAATTGGGGGAATAATAATTCATCTCATTATTGCTATAAAATAATTGATCCGGTCCATGATACTATCAAAACATTTATAACCAATAGAAATGAATTTATCAAGACACAGCATATCTTTTCCGCATCATCTTATGATGAACCAACCTATCCCAACTTACCTGCTTATGCGCAAGTAAATTTTGGAAGATCGATTCCCAAAATTTACCGCGAGTGTTTTTCCAGGCAAATGAATAGTTTAGCGGCAATTAAGTCACCGGGCGATGATATTCCGGATTATTTTAAAAATGATCGCCTCCGGGATGTGACAAGTTCTTATTTAAAAACGGCCTCAGTAACCCTCAAATTAGAAAACAAAAACAGCGGTCAAAAATATGTTTACTTATGTGTTTTTGATAACAATATATGGTCGCCAGTTGCCTGGGCACGAGTGATAGACAACACTGCCAACTTTAAAGATATGGGTAAAAATATTGTTTATCTGCCTGTTTATTATAGTCAGGGCCAATACTATGCCCCTGGTTCACCATTTCTTTTAAAGGACGACGGTACAACTAAGGAAATTAAATCGACACCTAAAACAGAGAATGTAATTTTACATGCTAAATTCCCTTGCAGAAGTTATGTACTTAAGCGGTTTAGCTATTTTTTAGGCGGTAGGTTTCAATTAGCAAATAAGGCAGATCTATCCGACACGATTACAGTTCGTAAAATAAAAAACATACCCTACTATCAGACTGAAGTAAAAGTGCAGGAAAGAAAGAAATATAGGTACTTAGTCTACCAGTTTAAAAATGTTCCCGTTACTTATATTTCAGAGCTTGCTGTTTATGGCCTTGATGCGACCGGTAAAGAAGTAAAGCTGGATGGTAAATTAATTGGCCACCCGGGTATGTATCCTAATACAGTTGATAAGATAAACGATGGTGATCGGAATACTGTTTTTTCAAGCAAAATTACCGGAGGTATGGATCCAAAACTTATAAAAGAAGTTAGTCCTATAACCTATATAGGGTTTGATTTTAAAACCCCAAAAACCATTACAAAAATCGTTTTTACACCGGCATCAGATGACAATGCT
>NZ_JBDTJZ010000088.1:0-17903 GCF_039935595.1 Mucilaginibacter sp.
CTGCATAAAATAATGATTTCCCGCGGTAACGGCTTTGGTCTAAACCCTCGCCCGAACGGTTATACGGGTCCCAGCCAATACTGGGCAGGTCCAAATAAGGCGCGTTGCTTTCAAACACCGTCCATAGGTACGACCAGAACGCCAATGTGTTTTGCTGGTTTTTGTTGGCCGGGTTTAGCGGTACATATTTTCTTACGTCAACATATAAGGAGTTCCAAGTATTGCTGCTGCCCATAAAAGCAGGATTAACACGGTAAACAATATTAATGTACGAACCCGGCAACGGATTGATGGAATTATTACGGGTATCATAAAGCAATGAAAGGTTAACGCCCGACGAAAATGACCTGCCCGATGTGCCATAAGCATAGCCGGTAAATTGCTGCAGATCGATCCCCGCATCCTCGCTTTTAATATTGCTGTGATAATCTAAATTATAACCGCCGCCGGCAAAAAAGTAAGGTGTAATGCGCTTGAGCGCGCTTTGGTAAAAACGGATATAATTATCGCCGGCTAATGTCTTATCGTTATAATCATGGCTGTCGCCCAATCCCCAGGTATATTGCGGATAAACCAGCAAGCGCATATCGCCCTGTATATACCATGTGTTATCTTTTAGCCAAATACTAGAGCGTAGCGGCAGGCCAAAGCGTTCGTTCAGGTTCCAATAGGGCGCAAAATTGGCGCTGGATATATTGGTGGTACTTTTTGGCCCGAGGTAAATACCGGCGGTAGTGCTGGTAATAAGCGATCGCCCGGTTCCGCCGGGTTCTGCTCCCGGAACGGGTAAAAAAGAAAAATAAACCTTTTTATCGCGCGGTATCCGGGGGTTTTGGGTATCTATCTTAAACAACCGTTTGGCTATGTCTATCAGGTCTCTTTGGCGCGAAGTATCCTTTATAGCAGTTTGCTGCGGGATGGTGTTTGAAGCGTCCTGGGCAAAAACCACGGCAGGAATAAGGAATAAATAAAGGGCAATCAGTTTCTTCATTAAGACTGCATAACGCTTAATCTCCGGTTTGATTGTTATCTACTTCTTTTTATTGATGGTAACATCATCTTTAGACACACTTTTTTTACCGGCCTGGTAATCTGATGTAGATTTCCGGCCATCGGTTGCCGGTGCTTTTTTTACGTTTTTACTCCCTTTGTCTTTACTCATAACGTTTTTGTTTTTAAATTAAATGGGTGTTTTACTTCTGCGTATGGCAGCTTTGTCAAGGTAAATAAATATACTCAAAGATAGTAACTTATAATAGGCCTATATGTTTCAACTTGTTTTTAGGTTAATATGATCTGCATTTTTAATTTATGGGGTTAGCCGCCTTTTTTGCCGATTATTGTAAGTTTTTAACGCATAAATGCTATAATCGTACGTTATTAACGCGTTAATTAAAATAAAAACATACGGTTCAGGTATAATAAAGTGGATGAAAAAAATACATAATAAGATAAGGCACGCTATTTTAAAGGTAATAGATTTTTTTTATCCACTTTTTAAAAGCATTTTCCCATTGCAGGTATTTAGGTACGCGGCGTGCGGTGGCGTAAATACGTTTTTAGACATTTTCTTATTTTTTATAAGTTATAACTTTGTTTTACACCATAACCCCGTGGTTCTGTCATTCATAACTATAAGTTCGCCCATAGCCGCTTTTATACTGGGCTCAAGTGTTTCTTTGCCTATTGGGTTTTACCTTAACCGGTACGTAGTATTTACACAATCGGGCTTAAAAAAGCGACACCAATTGCAACGGTATTTGTTGGTTGTTTTAATGTGCATATGCCTTAATTACATTTTTCTGAAATTATTTGTGGAGTATATGGGTTGGTATCCAACCATTGGTAAAATTGCTACCACCTTTATTGTGGTAGTTTTTAGCTACACCATGCAAACTTTTGTTTTTTTCAAAGCGAAGGAAGTAGCATAAACCCATTTCGCTTTAAGCTATAATCTGTTACATTTGTTGAGTATGCATAAAATACTGGTAGCAAACCGTGGCGAGATAGCTTTACGGATAATGCGCTCGGCGCGAGAAATGGGTATTAAAACCGTAGCCGTATATTCGGATGCCGACCGCAATGCCCTACATGTACGTTACGCTGACGAGGCGGTGCATATCGGCAAGTCACCATCTAATCAATCTTATTTATCAGTAGATAAAATTATTGATGCCTGTCGTCAAAGCGGTGCGGGGGCCATACACCCGGGTTATGGTTTTTTAAGCGAGAATGCTGTTTTTGCCCGGCAGGTTAAAGCAGCCGGATTAATATTGATAGGTCCATCGCCCGAGGCTATGGAAATAATGGGTAATAAACTGTCGGCTAAAGCCGCTGCCATGAAATACCAAATACCCATGGTGCCGGGTACCGAAGAAGCTATAACCGATATTGCCGAAGCAAAGCAACGCGCCGTGGAAGTGGGCTTCCCAATATTGATAAAAGCCGCCGCCGGGGGCGGAGGTAAGGGTATGCGTATTGTTGAAACCGCAGCAGATTTTGAAGAGCAAATGCACACCGCTGTATCAGAAGCCACATCGGCTTTTGGTGATGGGTCGGTATTTATTGAGCGGTATATAGCATCGCCCAAACATATTGAGATACAGGTTTTAGGCGATAATCATGGTAATATTGTGCATTTATTTGAGCGCGATTGTTCGGTACAGCGTCGCCACCAAAAAGTAATTGAAGAAGCACCATCAGCTACGCTAACACCTGCAATACGCGCCAAAATGGGCAAATGCGCCGTTGATGTGGCGCGGTCTGTAAACTATACGGGTGCAGGCACGGTGGAGTTTATAATGGACGAGGCACTTAATTTTTATTTCCTGGAGATGAATACCCGCCTGCAGGTGGAGCATCCGGTCACCGAACTGATAACCGGTATTGACCTGGTGAAGGAACAGATAAAAATTGCAAGGGGAGAAACCATCAGCTTTAAACAGGATGACCTGGTGATAGACGGTCATGCTATTGAATTGCGGGTATACGCCGAAGATCCGGCCAATAATTTTTTACCGGATATTGGTACCCTGCAAACTTATATAACCCCAAAAGGTCCCGGTGTGCGCGTGGATGACGGGTTTGAACAGGGAATGGAAATACCTATTTACTACGACCCGATGATAGCCAAGCTAATAGTTTTTGGCAAAGACCGAAACGAGGCTATTGAACGTATGGTGCGTTCCATTGACGAATACCAGATCACCGGGATAACTACCACCTTAGGATTTGGTAAATTTGTTATGCAGCATGACGTGTTTACATCGGGTAAGTTTGATACCCATTTTGTGCAGGAATACTTTACACCAGCAGTATTGCAAAAGGCTAATGAAGATGAGGCTTTAATTGCCGCCTTAATTATGCAGCAATTGTTAAACGGCCAACAAGAAGTTGCCTTAATTACTCAGGAGTCAAACTGGGTTAAAAACCGAAAAGACCAGTAGAGACACAATATTTTGCGTCTCTACGTTATTATTGTTTCCAATTCTGCGATCAAATTTACCTGCCCGGCATTGATTTTGAGTTTGGCAGTTGCGGTATCAAACCATGCCGCACGATCAACCTCGGCAAAGCTGACCATTTTTCCTGAGTGTGGCGGCCACTCCATTTCAAATAAATTGCTGGTTATAGTGGTATGATCAATGTCGCCTTCAATTGCCCAGGCACGTATGAGTTTGCCGCTTTTTATTTTTATGGGCGATAGTTGCTTAAAGTCACCGTCGATACGCTGTCCTGTTTCTTCCTCGAATTCACGCTTAGCGGCAACAAGCCCGTTTTCATCATCTAAAAACTCTCCTTTGGGGATAGACCATGCACCATCATCCTTGTTTTTAAAAAATGGCCCGCCGGGATGCACCAAAAAAACTTGCAGTTGACCTTCAACCTTACGATACAATAAAATTCCAGCGCTTTGTTTAGGCATAATACTTTATGATAGAACCATGAGATAAACCTAAATTAATATATTTAGTTTTACATCATAAAAAAACTCCCCCTTTAGGGGGCTGGGGGGCAAATGTTTACAGGAATTATAGAAACATTAGGTAAGGTTGTTGATTTACAACAAGATCAGGGAAACCTGCATATTACGGTACAATCAGCTGTTTCAAATGAGTTGAAGATAGATCAGTCTGTGGCACATAACGGCGTTTGCCTTACTGTTGTGGCTGTTGCCGATGGTCAGCATACGGTTACCGCTATTGAAGAAACATTAAGTAAAACCAGCCTGGGTTATTTAAAACTCAATGAGCCTGTAAATTTGGAACGTTGTATGCAAATGAATGCCCGACTTGACGGCCACATTGTACAAGGCCATGTTGACCAAACCGCCATATGCACCCAATTTAAAGAGCTGGACGGAAGCTGGGAATACACCTTTGAATATGATGCCGCCACCGGCAATGTTACGGTAGAAAAAGGATCTATCTGCATTAACGGCATTAGCTTAACTGTGGTAAACTCGCAAGCCAGCAGCTTTTCGGTAGCTATTATACCTTATACTTTTGAACATACCAATCTGCATAATGTAAAAGTAGGCTCGGTAGTAAACCTGGAGTTTGATATTATAGGCAAGTATGTGGCAAGGTTAATGACCCGGTAATAACCAATCTTCAAAACCAAACAAAATCAAGTATTTAACGTTCTTATTGTATATTTTAATTAGAAGATACAATTATGGATAAGTTAAAAAAGTTTGATTTGATGGAAAAGATAGTCCATGAATTAGAAGATCTGAAAAACAGCCAGCAAGCCATTATAACCAAATTAGCTAAAATTGAGGTTGATAATATGGAACTGGGTAATAAAAGGTTAGATAAAGACCTGCCGGATATGCATCAACGGGTAACAGATAATTTAGATACGATAGCAAGCATATTAGAAGACTTTGCTAATCAAACCGATAGCTTTAGTGATAAAAACAATATCATCGCGTTGAAGGAGCAGGAAATAATAGATAATTTGTAATACCTTTTTTTGAGACTTACGAAGTTTTTAAAACTTCGTAAGTCTTAATTTATGTAGGTGAGAATTAAACTAATCACTACTCACCAATCACTATTGCCTATTCAATACTCTTCCCCTTCATGGCATGGCTTATAGCCGTGTCCATCAATCTTTCTGCAAAAGGGCGGGTAAACTCATTTACCTCGTCAATTTTTTTGTGTATCAGGTCCTTATCGCCGGTAGATAAAGCTGCTCTTAATTCTTCAACAAACCTGCGGGTATGATCTATCTCGTCAGCAGATAAATGGTTGCCGTTCTTTTCAATAAAACGCTCTACTGTATAAACCATTTGTTCACCTTCGGTACGTGCCTCTATCAGCATACGTTGCGCCACGTCATCTTTAGCGTGGGTGATGCTATCCATTAACATTTGTTCTACCTGGTCGTCGGTAATGCCATAGGTAGGTTTAACTTCCACCTCTTGTTTTACACCTGATCGCAGTTCCACCGCCTGTATCTTCAATATACCATCGGCGTTAAGCAAAAAATTAATATCCACTTTAGGGAAACCCGCCGGCATAGATGGTATGCCTTTCAAATCAAACTCGGCCAGTTTACGGTTTTCTTTAATCAGGTCGCGTTCGCCCTGGTAAACGGCTATTTTCATATTTATCTGTCCGTCTATCGAGGTGGTATATTGTCTGCCTGCTTTAGTAGGAACTTTAGAGTTACGCGGGATGATCACATCCATCAACCCACCCATGGTTTCAATACCCAGGGATAGGGGGGTAACATCCAGTAATAAAATATCTTTACGGTTACCGGCCAAAATATCGGCTTGAATAGCCGCGCCTAAGGCAACCACTTCATCCGGGTTAACCTCATCATGCACCGGGCGACCAAAAAATTCGGCTACCATTTTTTTAACTAATGCGGTACGTGTTGATCCGCCTACCATTACCACTTCGTCAATCTGCTCAATGGTTAGTTTGGCATCGTTTAAAGCATTTTCGCAGGCTTTTATGGTTTGTTGTACTTTGGGTAATATCAGTTGCTCAAAGGTGTCGCGGTCAAGCGTGCACCATATATCACCAATCTTTTCATTAAACAAGCTTTGGTGACTAAATGCTTTCTTAGCTTCCTCGGCTTTTAAGCGTAATTGCTGACCCAGTTCATGGTTGGCTACAACATCGGCTTTGTTAAGCTGATTTTTTTCTATCCAGTAATCTACAATAGCGCGGTCAAAATCATCGCCCCCTAAAAAGGTATCGCCATTTGTTGATAGCACCTCGAAAATACCATTCTGTATTTGCAGGATAGATACATCAAACGTACCACCGCCCAAATCATAAACCGCAATAGTTTTCGTTTCTTCGGGATTTAAACCTATGCCATAAGCTAAACTTGCGGCGGTAGGTTCGTTAACAATGCGCAACACATCCAGCCCGGCCAATTTACCGGCATCGCGGGTGGCCTGGCGCTGCGAGTCATTAAAATACGCCGGAACGGTTATCACCGCGCGGTTAACCGGGGTTTTTAAAGCATGTTCGGCACGTGCCTTTAATTCTTTTAATATCAGGCCCGAAAGTTCAATAGGCGTATAAAACTTTTCGCCCACCTTTATTTTCACCAGGCTTTCGCTATCATCATCAATAACTTTATAGCTAAAAAAGTCTTTATAGTTCTCAATGTCTTTGTATGAGCGGCCCAATAATCGTTTTACCGAAAATATGGTATTATGCGGGTCGGTTATCAGCAGATCGCGGGCTTCGTTACCAACCGTTATGTCTCCGGCTTCGCCAAAATGAACAATAGAAGGTACTAATACCCCTTTACCGGTGTCATTTATTACCTGTGGATTTTTATCCGGGTTGATAAATGCCACTAACGAGTTGGTGGTACCCAGGTCAATACCTACAATAATTTCTTCCTTTTGTATAGAGCCTGTTGCCAGGTTAATAGATACTTTAGCCATGTTTTTTATAACAACGGGCAAATGTAGCGAGTTTTAGCAAATGGTATGTCTTTTGAATATCTAATTATTGATTTTGATATAAATTGCTTTACCACTTAATCAATATATTTACACTGCTATCTACCAATAAATGAGAAAATACGGTTTGTTATTATGCCTGTTAGTTGCTGCCGCTATAGTTAAGGCGCAGCAATTTGGCGGCAACCCACCATCCATAAAATGGAAGCAGGTTAACATACCGGCGGCCAAAGTTATTTTCCCTGCGGGGATGGATAGCACAGGATTGCGCGTTGCGGATATTATAAACCGTATGAATCCTGCAATTAAATCATCTATAGGCAATAAGCAAAAGCAGATAAGCATTGTACTGCAAAACCAAACCACTATAGCTAATGGCTATGTTAGCCTTGCACCGTTCAGGAGCGAATTTTACCTTACACCCGAACAAAATAATATGGAACTGGGCAGCCTGCCCTGGCCCGACCAACTGGCCATACACGAGTTTAGGCATGTGCAGCAGTACAATAATTTTAACGTAGGCCTATCAAAAGCATTAGGTGTTGTTTTTGGCGAGGGTGGGCGGGCCATAGCCAACAGCGCCGCCATACCCGACTGGTTTTTTGAAGGTGATGCTGTTTTTAATGAAACTTTAGTTAGCCAACAGGGTAGAGGCAGGTTGCCTGATTTTTTAAACGGCTATCGTGCATTGTGGGCAGCCGGCAAAGATTATAGCTGGATGAAGCTGCGTAATGGCTCATATAAAGATTATACGCCCAACTGGTACCCAACCGGCTATATGCTGGTTGCCTATGGGCGCGAAAAGTATGGAAATCAATTTTGGAAGAATGTAACGCAGGATGCCGCAGCCTATAATGGCTTGTTTTATCCGTTTCAAAAAGCCATTAAAAAGTATTCAGGTGAGGACTATAAGCAATTCAGAACAAATGGATTAAGCTACTTTAAGCAGCAATTTAACACGGATAAACAAATAAAAGTAACACCAGATACACATTTCATCGCAGACCAGGAATATCCGGTTTATATAAACGATAATACCCTGGTTTATATGAAAACAACTTATAATCATTGCCCGGTTTTTGTGGTTAATGAAAGGGGTAAGGAAAAGGATATCGCTGTAAGGTCGGTATCGTTAGATAATTATTTTAATTATAACAATGGCAAAATAGTATATGCCGCCTACAGGCCCGATATCCGCTGGCACTACCGTGATTATAGTGAGTTGAAAATTCTTGATATACAAACAGGTAAAGAGCGTCAATTAACCCGGCACACCAAATACTTTTCGCCGGCTTTTAGTGCCGATGGTACAACCATTGTGGCGGTAGAGGTAGTCGCAAACGGTAAGAGCGAACTGCATTTGCTGAATGCCGTGAGTGGTAAATTATCGACTGTTGTGCCCAATAAAGATGGATTGTTTTACACCTATCCCAAGTTTTATGGCGATGGTAAAATAATAGTCGCTGTGCGTAACTTGCAGGGTAAAATGTCGCTGGCTTTGATAGATGTCAAAACGGGGGGAGCCAAATACTTGCTGCCATTTTCTTATCAGCCTATTGCTTTCCTAACCGTACAGGGCGATATGGTTTATTTTACGGCCACAAGCGGAATATATGACCGCCTTTTTAGGCTGGATATCAGCACCGATAAGCTTTATCAGTTTAATAATATTACAGGTAATCAATATCAGCCTGCTGTGGCTTCAAATAAGCTGTCCTGGGTTGAGCAAACCGCGTACGGGTATCAAGTACGGCAAACCGCAAACAATTCTGCTGAATGGAGCGAAATAGCTACTGATCTGCCCGGTGGCTTACCTGATTTTAAAATATCGACCTTTAAAACAGATTCGGCGAGCAACCTGTTAGCAACTGTGGCCAATCAGCCATTACCGGTTACCCCATACAACAAAGCTTACCACCTTTTTAATTTTCATAGCCTGATACCTTATTTGGATGACCCTAACTACACGCTTGCATTGGTAGGCCAAAACGTATTGAATACCTTTCAGTCGCAGCTATCATTTAACTATAACCGCGATGAGGGTTACAAACAATTTGGTTTTGATGCGGTGTATGGGGCCTTGTTCCCCTATATAACGGCGGGGTATAATTATACTTTTGACAGGCGGGGGCTATATAATGGCAGCCATGTTTACTGGAACGAAAGCGATTTGCATGGTGGTCTGCAATTGCCTTTAAACTTAAGCAGGGGCAGGCAGCTAACAGGTTTAACCTTTGGCAGCGATATACATTATAATCAAACTGCATTTCAGCAGGCTTACCGTGCTGCTTTTAAAGATAAAAACTATACCTATTTAAATAACTATATTATTTTCAGTACGCATATTCAACAAGCTAAACAAAATATTTATCCCCGGTTAGGGCAAACGCTCAGTATCAATTATAAATCGGCTATTGATGGGTTAAACGCCAGTCAGTTTTTAGCCTCTGGTACTTTTTACTTACCGGGGCTGTTTGCTAACCATAACCTGGTTATAAATGCGGCTTATCAGCAAAAGGCGAAGGGTAGTGTTATTGATTTCGCTAACAATTTTCCTTTTGCACGGGGTTATACCGCCGAAAATTTGTATCAATTAAATAAGATCGGTGTAAACTATCATTTCCCTATCCTGTATCCAGATGCAGGTGTGGCCAATGCCGTTTATTTTTTACGGATAAGGGGAAATTTGTTTTATGATTATACCCACGCCAATGATTTTTATAGTAATGGGACTAACTTTAAAGCCGATTTCAGATCAACCGGGGCCGAAGTGTATTTTGATACTAAAGTATTTAATCAGCAAAGTATTACTATCGGCCTAAGATATAGCCGTTTACTTGACCGCGACTTGTTCGGTGGGCGTGGACCAAATCAAATTGAAATTGTATTACCTGTTAGTATATTTTAATGATTGAATTATAAATTAATGAATTATTGATTTAGATGCACAATTCAATAATTCACTAATTCAATAAATCACTAATTTAGAGCAATGAACCGTATTGATCGTATTTCGGCTATTTTAATTCAATTGCAATCGCGCAGAGTGGTTAAGGCAAGTGATATTGCCGAACGTTTTAATATTAGCTTACGCACGGTTTATAGAGATATCAGGACACTTGAAGAGGCAGGAATACCGCTGATAGGCGAGGCCGGGGTAGGTTACTCCATTATGGATGGCTATCGCCTGCCGCCGGTAATGTTTACCCGCGAGGAAGCCATAGCATTTTTAACCGCCGAAAAATTTGTGGAGAAGTTAACAGATGCCAATACGCTTACTAACTATCAATCGGCCATGTACAAGGTGCGGGCTATACTTAAAACAACCGAGAAGGACCTGCTGGAAGGTATGGATAACCGTATTGCGGTGTTAAAAACGCCCATACAGCAAAACGCGTCAACCAATAATCATATACAAACTATTTTAAATGCCATTGTACAAAAAAGCGTTTTACGTATTAAATACTTTGCCGGGCATAGTCAGGAAAATACCACAAGGGATATTGAGCCGGTGGGTATTTTCTACCTGTCAAGCCATTGGCATTTGATAGCTTATTGCCGACTGCGGGATGATTACCGCGATTTTAGGATAGACCGTATTAAAACTTTAACCATTACTGATCAATATTTTGAAGCAGAGCACCCTACATTAAAACAATATATAGCCCAAACCGCTAAAGAGAAGTTATTAGAAACCGTAGTGATAGTTGTTGATAAGGCCGTTTACAGTCATTTGGACGGGCAGAAATATTATAGCGGGTTTGTAGCCGAAAAGGAAATTGACGGGCGCATTGAAATGACCTTTTTATGCGGATCATTAGAAGGCTTTGCCCGCTGGTATATTATGTTTGGCGACCAGGCCGATATAATTGAACCCGAAAGTTTAAAGGACAGGGTTAAAGAGATAGCCGAAACTGTTATAAAAAAAGTTTCATCTGGTGTTTCCGCGATGGCATTTAAGGTACTGTTGATAATGTTATTCTTCATCCCAACGTTATTATGCGCACAGGTAATAAAGGGGAGGGTAACTGATGCTGAAACAGGAACTCCGCTTGGAAATGTGAATGTTTATTTAAGTGGCACAGTTAAGGGAACTACCTCTGATAGTCTGGGAAATTTTATTTTAAACAATGTTTTAAAATCAGACAATCCACTTGTTGTGAGTTACGTGGGTTATCAATCGCAAACGATCAATAACTATGCGGATAAAAATTTAAACATCGCCTTAAAACCTAAGATAATAGAATTAAAAGAAGTAACAATCGGTTCTGACGAGATAAGCCGGGCAAAAGCGATGAAAATATTTTTGAAAGAGTTTATAGGTGGGGAGAGTAACGATTGTATAATTAATAATCCTGATGAAATTTATTTCAGGTATTATAAAAAGACTAACCTGTTAATTGCCGATGCCGACAAGCCGTTATCGATCTCTAACAAAAGACTGGGTTATAAGATCACCTACTTTTTATCTGATTTTAGGTACAAGCCGTTTCAAACAGACTATAAAGGGAGTTATTTTTTTACTGAAGATACTTTGGGGCTTCGCCGCGCTAAAATTAAAAAGATAATTAAAGCAAGAAACGATGCTTATTTGGGGTCAAGACTACATTTTATACGTTCTTTATGGGCAGATGAACTCGATAAAAATAAATTTTCAATATATAAAACGCAAAAAGGTATTACTGATTACAGTAAAGCATATTTGCTTGATACCCGTAACCAGCTTTCATATAATAGTATTGTAGAAGTTGCCGAAGGGCAAAAATTTATTATGCTGAAAAAGGATACCGCTATAAATGATGATAAAGCAGAAGGGAATGATATTTATATTTTGTATAATAACACAAACACTGCATTTATGCATCAAGCCGATGGCAATATTGGCACTGTTATAGATCGTAATGGATTTTATGGCGATAACTTAGAATGGAAGGGTTATATGGGTTCATCCCGCGTTGGCGACCTGCTGCCTTTTGAATTTCAACTATCAAAACAGACGAATTAACGCTATAATCTGATTTTAAAATTTCTTCCGGCTATTTTATGCTGACATAGCGCTGTATGTTATTCCGGTTCGGGATATTTTGTACCGTCCACAACCTCATCCAGGTTTACCTTGGCCCAATCAAAATCTTTTACATCTTTTATTTTTTTTCCTAAAAATTCGCTATGGCAGTATAATCCTGTTACTCGTCTGTATCTTAAATACTTGTCGGCCAGAGCCGAAAATCTACCCACTATTGGGTTCGACATACCGACATCAATACATTCAAATCCAAGCGCCGGCGAAAAAAGAGCTTTAAGTGCCATGTCACTAAACTGGAAAAAATTCCAGGGCCGTTCATGCGCCGAATATGAAAAATGGGTTTCAACAAATACATAACCTCCTACCTTAAGCAATTTTGCAATTTCTGTTGAAACAAGCCAGGGCATAGCAAAATGCTCAAAACAAGCACTCGAATAAATTATATCAAACTGCTCATCCTCTTTAAAGTATGAAGAAAGCTTATGTGCATCGCCAACAACATCAACATTATGACCCGGATAATAATCAAATCCTACATACTCAGCTTCTGAAAATTTTTCACGGGCAGTGGAGCTCGCCGTTACTTCCCGGCTACCGACCTCAAGTATTCTCATGCCGGCTTTGTTGCCAATTTTATAGATGTAATCCGACCATTTAGCATGTCCCACCAGCTTAGGCGCTTTTACATCTTTTGCTAAATACCTATCATCCTTACGTGCTCTTAATAACAATAGCGGGTCTTTAATTATTAGTGGAGTACTCATGTGTAGCGTTAACGTAGTTTAAAAAATCACAGCTTAGTCAGTAAATCAATTATTATCTGCAACTAATTCAAATATGTAGTTTTTATATTTTAAAGACTTAATATAATACAATAAATAATTTTTAAATATTGTTGTCTGTTAAATTATCATTGTTGACATAGGGTTGTCACTCAGCTTTAGTTGTTTTGATAAACAGAATTGATAATTAACTGTTTAATCATTCACAATAACATTAAAGCGATGGAAAACCTCACATTAAAAACAACCATTACCATTAACGCACCCGCTCAAAAAGTTTGGCAGGCGTTAACTGATCCTGCTATTGTAAAACAATACTTTTTTGGTACCAATGTGCAGTCCGACTGGAAAAAAGGTAGCCCCATAACCTGGACAGGAGAGTGGCAAGGCAAAACTTACCAGGATAAAGGAACTATAATAGATATCATTCTGGGCCAATACGTAAAGTACAGCTATTGGAGCAGCATGGGCGGCACGGAGGATAAACCCGAAAACTATCAGAATGTAAGTTATGACCTGCAGGAAAAAAATGGCGTAACTACCTTTGAACTTACGCAAGATGGAATAAAAAGCGAAGAAGCCAAACAGCATTCAGAGCAAAACTGGCAGGCTGTTTTTGGTAAAATGAAAGAAATGATAGAGGGTGGGAAGGTATAAAAAAGTGCGTTGTCATGGTGAGCCCCGTCGAACCACGGCGGGCAAGGCCTTACGCACATATCCTTCGATAAACTCAGGATGACAACGCTCCTAATTCTAAAAAAAGCACTTAAAAAGGCATAGACAAAATGTCATACTCCCAATTTTAATAAACTATAATCTATTAAAATTAAGTCGTTTACCTAACTTATCAGAAGTTATACTTCCATTACTCCACGCTAAATTACCCGATACGATGGTGTGCATTATCGACGACTTGAATGTCGTTCCCTCAAACGGACTCCAGCCGCATTTGTATAAAATATTGTCTTTGGTTACAGTGTTGGGTTTATTCAAATCAACAAGTACCAGGTCGGCCCAATAGCCCTCGCGGATAAAGCCACGCTTCTCAATTTGGAAACAGGTAGCCACATTATGCGCCATCTTTTCGGCAATTTGTTCCAGCGTTATTTTGCCCTGATGGTAAAGCTCCAGCATGGCTGGCATGGCATGTTGTACTAACGGTCCGCCGGATGGTGCCTGTAAATAAGGCTGCGCTTTCTCTTCGATGGTATGCGGCGCATGGTCGGTGGCTATTACATCAATACGGTCATCTAATACTGCCTTTAAAATGCCATCTCTATCCGCAGCAGTTTTTACGGCTGGGTTCCATTTTATAAGGTTACCCTTAGTTTCATAATCCGCATCGGTGAACCATAAGTGGTGTATGCAGGCTTCGGCGGTAATTCGCTTGTCTTTAAGCGGAGTGGTATTATCAAAAAGGTGTGTTTCTTTTTCGGTTGATATATGCAGAATGTGTAGGCGGGTGTTATGTTTTTTTGCTAACTCAACCGCCATAGATGACGATAGGTAACAAGCCTCTTCGCTGCGTATTTTGGGGTGCAGTTTAACCGGGATGTTATCGCCCAATAATTGTTTAAAATGTGCCAGGTTACTTTGTATGGTGGCTTCATCCTCGCAATGGGTAGCAATCAGCATGGGCGAATTAGCAAAAAGTTTCTCCAGCGTATCACGATTATCTACCAGCATATTCCCGGTTGATGAACCCATAAAAACCTTAATGCCGCAAACGTTTTGGATGTCTGTCTTCAAAACCTCATCTAAATTATCATTAGATGCACCCATGAAAAACGAATAGTTAGCCAGTGAGTTACGCGATGCTATCTCATATTTTTGTTCTAATAATTCCTGCGTTAAGGTATTGGGCACGGTATTGGGCATTTCCATAAAGGAAGTAATACCACCAGCCACCGCCGCGCGCGATTCGGTATAAATACTGGCCTTATGCGTTAACCCCGGCTCACGAAAATGCACCTGGTCGTCAATAGCACCGGGGAACAGGTGTAAGCCTTCAGCATTGATCTCCTTATCGGCTTTAACATCAATTTGTGGGGCAATTTTAGCTATCAGCCCATCTTTTACTAAAACATCAGCTATAAATTGTTGGTTTTCATTTACGATGGTTGCGGATTTGATGAGGATGCTTGACATGAGACAAATATAAATGAAACGGTTTGTTTTGTTTGAACCAATTAAACGATATTAGATTAAACTTTGATCAAATGAAAAGGATATTATTGATTTTGCTGGTATTAATCGGATGCTCTCAATGGACTTTAGCCCAAAATCAAAAATTAAAATTGGTTGGCGTTTGGCAAGTTAATACATCACAATTAGCAGATGCCTGGCTTGCAAATTATCGATTTTTTAAAGATGGAACTTTTAAATATATATTCAATCAATACGATGACAGAGGTCGTATAATTTCGGCAACCGGAAGCTATAAATTGAAAGCGGATACATTACTATTAGTAGTAAAAGCAAGAAGAGAAAGGGTTGGTGGAGATTTGGTCGGCGGTAGTGCAGGTTTTCAACAAGAAGAATTGGTATTAGATGGCGATAAAGTTGTTGAAATAAAACAAAAAGTAGTTGAGCCAATTGCCTTCCTTATAAAATGGATAAACAAAAAAGGAGTTAAGGGCTTTGAAATCCAGAATAACAAATACTTTTTAGTTTCAAGTAATCCGCATAAAGGAGAGGAATAGCTTTCGCCTTTAACCTTTCTCCCTTCACCTCAACAAAAACCCTATCTTTGCCGCATGGGTGCAAGCTTTGAAGATTTTAAATTTAACCGGCAGGTTTTAAACGCAATTGCCGATGCCGGTTATACCGAGCCAACGCCTGTGCAGCAAAAAGCTATGCCGCCGATATTGAACGGGCAGGATGTAATGGGTATAGCGCAAACAGGCACGGGTAAAACCGCTGCTTATGTACTGCCTATCATCATGAAACTTAAATATGCGCAGGGCGACCATGCCCGGGCACTCATCATAGCCCCAACGCGCGAGCTGGCCATGCAGATTGAAGAAAATGTAAGGGTTTACGCCAAATACACCGATCTGCGCGTGGTAACGCTTTACGGAGGCCTCGGCCCTAAAACACAGATAGAAAATATTAATAAAGGGGTTGATATTATTGTAGCCACCCCCGGCCGCTTTATGGATATTTACCTGGCGGGACATATAGTTACCAAAACCTTGCAGGTATTGGTGCTGGATGAAGCCGATAAAATGATGGATATGGGCTTTATGCCCCAAATAAACCGCATACTTGAAGTAGTGCCGGTTAAACGGCAAAATCTGCTGTTTTCTGCTACCATGTCTGATAGGATACATGAACTATCCAATAACTTTCTGGAGTTCCCTACAGTAATTGAGGTTACGCCACAGGCTACACCCGCACAAACGGTTAACCAAAAGGTGTTTCATGTGCCCAACGTAAAAACCAAGATCAACCTGCTGAAAAAGCTGTTGGATAATGAGGGCGAGATAACTAAGCTAATTGTATTCTGCAAAACCCGTAACGCAGCCGAGGATGTGTATAAATTTTTGCTGCGCAAGTTTGGCGAGGGCGGGGTTAAGGTATTGCATGCCAACAAAGGACAAAATACCCGCATAAACTCCATGAATGCTTTTAAAAACGACGAAGTTAAAATACTGGTGGCAACAGATGTGGCCTCGCGCGGTATTGATGTAAGCGATGTTAGCCACGTAATAAACTTTGATGTGCCGGTGGTTATTGAAGATTATGTACACCGTATTGGTCGTACGGGCCGTGCACTGCAATCGGGCGAGGCTATAACGTTTTGTGCGCCATCCGAAGAATATTACCTCAACAAAATACAAAAGCTGATACGGCAAACTATACCGGTTGAGGCAATTCCTGCCGATGTGTTTATTGAAGCCACTCCTTACGAAGAAAAACAGGATCAGGCTAAAGAGATAGATATGCAAAAGCGTCGCGATGACCCGGAGTTTAAGGGCGCGTTCCATGAGAAGAAAACATTAAGCCAGCATAGGAAATTTGAAGCCGAAAAGGCCAAACGTACGGGCGGCCACGTGCCGGGTACCAAAAGGCCGGGGCGGAAGTTTAAAAAGAGATAGAAATAAAACCAATGTCATCTCGAACGTAGTGAGAGATCTATACATATTCTACGTAGCAGTGTATAGATATCTCACTACGTTCGAGATGACAGGATAGTAAAGAATGATATAAATGAAATTCAGAATAACACCTTTAAACATTTGCAGCGCGCTGTTTTTAATACTGGCGGTTTACATCTGGATAAACGGGGCCAGCGTAACCGGCAGCCAATACGCCCACCTGGGCACGGCCATCAGTTTAATATTCGTATTATTCGCGTTTGTGGTGGCTTTTTTAGATATTATGCTACGAAATTTCTTTCCCGTGACCAAAACTTTGTGGATCATTGAGCTAAGCTTTATAACTTTGACCGCAATAATATTTTTACTTGTTAAATAATTTTTAATGAAAACTTCTGAAATAAAGCTAACCATACAGCTTGACGATAATAACATCCCCGAAAACATACTTTGGGAGGCAACCGATACCGAAAACAAGGATAAGCAGGTTGTAAAATCAATGATGCTATCTATGTGGGACCCCAACTATAAAAACACCATGCACATTGGCCTTTGGACAAAAGATATGCAGGTTGATGAAATGAAACGTCATTTTTACGAAACCCTGCAAACCATGGGCGATACCTTTTTACGCGCCACCGGCGAAACCAATATCGTAGAGGACCTGCGCGATTACTGCGCCCACTTTGCCGATAAAATGGAAATAAGTAAATAAAGTACCATGAGGCTACCATCGTTAATATCATTTGTTGGCTTTGTTATATTAATGGCGGCAACTTATTGCCCGCTGCTGCGCCCTTTCCATTTGTTTAACTGGGACGTGTATGACCTGAACAGACCTTACGGTATGGTTATTTTGCTGATGGCCGTTGTAGGTATTATTGTCGTTATTTTAAACCGCGCTAAACTGGTTAAGCTGATAGCGTTTATATCATTGGCATTGGTTAGCTTATTGCTGCTTGCCGCTGTTTTAAAAGTACATACCAGCTTTAGTTTTATACCTTTTAAAGGCATTACCGGCTTTTTGGAGCGGCAAATAAAATTTAAATGGGGGT
>NZ_JBDTJZ010000089.1:0-6058 GCF_039935595.1 Mucilaginibacter sp.
AGAACAAAATGAGCGTAATCAACGCAGTCAGAAACAAACTCATCCTGCGCGTTTTTGCTTGCGTCAACCAAAATAGGAAATACGAAAAAAATTATTGCAAATTAGTTGCATAGATCATAGAAATCGGAATCTTCATTTTTAACTATCTCGTCCAACATTTTTTTACAAGTTGCTTTAGCCCTTGGTATACTCATAAAAACTAAAATAATCATCACTATAGTTACAAACCAAGCTTCTGGTACGAAGAAACTCAATACCGCCAAAAATGAAATTATAATAATACCGGATAAAAATGATACATAATAAGACAAAACTACTATAGTTTGTTCTCCAACAACATTGATAGAAAAAACTCCCAATTCAATATCTAAAGCCTTGTCCCCTCTTAAATAAACGCGTGTATAATCTTGTTCAAAACTTATTTTATCGGGCTCTTCATTACTGACAACAAATTTTGTATTTGCTATTGTTTCGTAAATTCTTTCTACGACCTCTTCCTTGCTAAGAAGCGTGGATTTCTCTAATTCATATTTTAATGCTAGTTTCATTTTTGTTAGGGGATTAACTGTAGATATGTGCAGCTATATGGTTTACCTCACCATCCCCGCCTTATTAACAAAAACCACATCTGATAATATGGCCTTATCCGCTTTATCAGGCACGTGCGAGCAAAAACCTATACCTGCATAAAAAGGCGCTTTAATTTTTAGCTTGATAGGTTCGCCAAACTGGTGCATGGGTTCGCCATTCATGCTCACAAACAGGGCGAAGCTATCGCCACGTTTTTCAATACCAATGCGTTTGGGGTGCGCGGTAACCAGATCGTCGCCATTTTTGCCGCCGGGTAGCGCGCCACGGCTGCCTACGCGGTATTCCATATCCACAACCTTTACACTTTTTTCTGGTCGCCATGCCAAATGGAACATACCCGCGCCATGCAGGGCCACAACGGCCTCTTTGGCATCATCATCCAAACTTTGGCGGATAACTAAAACGGCTTTACGGTCCTCATACCCATCTACATCAGTATAGGTAATATTGGCGGCCATCGAAACATCGCCCGATACTTTCTTCCATAAGTAGCGGAACTCATCCCGCATATACCAGATGTTATACCCGGCAGAGTGTATGGTATAAGCTTTTGTTGCGGCATCGTAAGTAGCGCTGCCCTCTATGAGGGGCGAGCCGATATCAGATTGCGCGGTAAAAATGCCTATGGGCTTGTACGTAGTGCGCGTAGGCTTATGATAGTCGGACGGCGGTGCTACTTGTTTGTGCGTAGCTGTTCCGGGTTGCGCCCAATCGGGTACAGCTTCGGTGGGTTTGGTGGCAGGGGTTTGCGCGGTGGCCAGATATGGCACGACAAATATAAAAGCAGGCAATAATACTTTGGTTAGCAGGTTCATAATGGTTATAACTGGGTAATCAAAAATAACTCAATATTTGGCAATTAAAAACATTAATAATTAGCACCGTTATGGAGTTGTCATCACAGGCTTTCGGAAGATCATAAAAAGGTGTGGGTTGTGCGATTCCCTCCCCCGGGAGGGTGTAGGGAGGGGTTTCACAATGCCGCAAATCGGCTAAACCCCTCCCTGCAACTTCACAGACAACCGCACCCCTCCCCAGGGAGGGAATAATAACGTTTCTTGAAAATCTCCAAACATTTATAGTGATCAATCAAAACCTTATATTTATTGTTAGAGATAATAACATGAGCGAAAAGATATTAGTAATTGGCGCCAACGGGCAAATAGGAACAGAGCTGGTAAGAGCATTGCGGATGAAATACGGCAGCGAAAACGTGGTTGCCGCGGATATTCATAATTCAGCTTTCCCGCAATCGGATGGCCCGTTTGAGCATGTTAATGTGATGCAGGATACCGAGCTGCATTATATCTTCGAGAAATATCATCCTACGCAAGTTTATTTGTTAGCCGCCATGCTATCCGCCACCGGCGAACAATTCCCCAAAAAAGCGTGGGACCTGAACATGACCGGTTTGATACATGTATTGGATTTTGCCCGGGCCTATAAACCTGTTAAAGTATTTTGGCCAAGCTCCATAGCGGCATTCGGGCCAAATTCGCCCCGCGAAAATACCCCGCAGTATTGTGTGATGGACCCCAACACCGTTTATGGTTTTAGCAAGCTGGCCGGCGAACGCTGGTGCGAATATTACCATACCAAATACGGCGTTGATGTGCGCAGCCTGCGTTACCCCGGCCTGATAGGCTGGCGGTCGGCACCCGGCGGCGGCACTACCGATTACGCGGTTAATATATTTCACGAGGCATTGGAAAATGGCAAATATGAAAGTTTTCTTTCTGCCGATACCGCCCTGCCCATGATGTATATGGACGATGTCATACACGCCACCCTGCAATTAATGGATGCCCCCGCGGAGCAGGTGAAGATACGCTCATCCTATAATCTGGCGGGCATCAGTTTTACCCCCGCGCAACTGGCTGCCGAAATTAAAAAGCAAGTGCCCGGTTTTGAAATAACCTACGCCCAAAACGACCCGCGCCAGGCCATAGCCGATAGCTGGCCAAGATCCATAGCCGATACCTGCGCGCAAAACGACTGGGGCTGGAAACCGCAGTATGATTTGCCTGCTATGGTAAGCGATATGTTGAAAAACCTGAAAAGCATTTAAGAAAACTATTTTTTAGTATATTTGAGTATGACAAAGCAGGCTATTATAAAACATACTGTAAGCGTTATTAATCAACTTCCTCCTGAAAAAGCTGTTGAAATATCTGATTTTGCTGATTCTTTGATACATCGTTACGAGGAGTTGCAGTTAAGTAAAGATTTGACAAGCCTGGCCTCGGGAGAGTCATTTGATTTTTTGAATGATGAGGAAGACCTTTATACTGAAAATGACATAAAGGAACCTTATGCCAAAAGGTGATATTGTTTTAATTACTTTTCCGTTTACTGATTTAAGCGGTACAAAACTGCGCCCGGCAGTTATTTTAGCAGAAGATGACGATGATGTAACCACTTGTTTTATCACCACAAAGCTGTTTTGGCAAGACCCAACTGATTTATTGATAGAACCAACTTTTGCAAACGGACTTAAAAAATCTTCATTAATACGAACAGGCAAAATATCAACGTTAAGTATTTCTTTAATACAAGGAATTTTAGGTCGACTCACTACATTTGAAATAGATGATCTGAATAAAAAATTAATGATTTCACTTCAATTGCCTTAACTACCGGCAAAAACCTGAAAAGCATTTAAAAGAAACATACTATATTCGCAATTCGTGTTTTATAGGGATGGTCAGCCATCAACTATGAACCACAAACAATGAACTAAAAGACAATGGGAAGAGCATTTGAATTCCGTAAAGAAAGAAAATTTAAGCGCTGGGCCAAAATGGCCGTACAGTTTACCCGTTTAGGGAAAGAGATAGTAATGGCGGTAAAAGCCGGTGGCGGCGATCCTAATACCAACTCGCGCCTGCGTACAGCTATACAAAACTCAAAGGCAGTAAATATGCCTAAGGATAGGGTAGAAGCTGCAATCAAGAGAGCTACCAGTCGCGACGAAAAAGATTACGAGGAACTGGTGTACGAAGGTTATGCCGCGCATGGCGTTGCCGTACTGGTAGAAACCGCTACGGATAACACCAATCGTACGGTTGCCAATGTACGCAGCTATTTTACCAAATACAACGGCTCGTTAGGTAAAACCGGGTCGTTAGATTTTATATTTACCCGTAAATCGGTTTTTACTTTTGATCCGGGCGACCGCGACCTGGAAGAACTGGAGTTTGAGTTGATCGATGCCGGGTTAGAAGAACTATTTGTGGAGGCTGATGAAGAAGGGAACGACATAGCTGTACTGCACACCGCGTTTGAAGATTTTGGCAAGATGCAGAAAGCGTTGGAAGGTTTGGGTATTGAGCCTAAATCGGCCAAGTTGGAACGGGTGCCGCAATCGTTCCACGAAGTAACCGAGGAGCAGGCTGTTGATGTACTAAAGCTGATAGATAGGTTGGAAGAGGACGATGATGTGCAGGCGGTTTATCATAATATGGCGGAGTAGGGTAGTGATTAGTGAGTGGAGAATAGTGATTAGTAATCAAGTAATCCTTTAATCCTATAAATCATAGTTCAGACAATAATTATGGCACTATTCACATCGCGCAGGGAGGAAAAAAAAGTTAAGGTAACCTTTAGCAATGGTTTGCTTGTTGTGGAGAAAGAAGGGGGCAAACAACAGGTTTTCCCGCTGGAGTGGTTCCCTAAATTGCAAAACGCTACTGATGATGAGCGCGAGGACTGGGAGCAAAAAGGTAATGGCATACACTGGAATAAACTGGATATAGATATCTCTATTTAGATTTGAGATATTAGACGTGAGATTTGAGATTTTTTTTAGCAGGTGTGGATATAGGTTAGAGACCGTTTGTCTCAATTCTCATATCTCACATCTCATATCTACATAACAAATGACATTCGAAGAGTTTTTTAAAAAGAAAAGAATTGACCTTGCTGCCTTTGAAAAAGGGGAGCCCGGACTGTTTTTTGAATTTAAAAAGCACTTTGATCAAATGGGCGAAAAAAGCTTCGACCATACCAAAAAATACTGGTTCAATAATTTGCGCAAGATTTATCATTTAGCTGCCGAAATAAAAACCGAAAAGCCCAAAATTGAAAACCAACTGGCCGAGCAAACGGTAACAGATACCTTGAACGAATCATCAGTACCTACAGTCGCCCCAAAATTGGGTTTCGTGCCTAAGTTTAAGGCTAATGTTACCAAACCTGCAGAAGAAATTAAAGAGGCAACTCCTGTTGCACCTAAACCCGGCTTTACACCGCGTTTTAAAGCAGCCAATATGCCCAAACCTGCCGAGCCTGCACCTGCGGTAGAAAAGAAAGAAGAAGCCGCACCTGCGGAGGATAAACCCAAAATTGGTTTTACCCCAAGGTTTAAAGCCGGAGTTACCAAGCCTGCCGAAGCAGCGCCGCCCGAAGAAGAAAAAAAGGAAGAAGAAACACCTGCGCCCACCACGCCAAAACTGGGCTTTAAACCTAAGTTTAAGCCATCCGGTCCAAAACCGCAGGAAGAGTAAAGGCCCCAAACGTCATTGCGAGCGTAGCGTGGCAATCTCTACACGATAGGTAAAACGTATAAGATTTCTCACTGCGTTTCGAAATGACAATGGAATATGTAACTGTTTCAGCTTGCAGCTAAAAATCTACTTCAAGATTACCAATAAAACTAATACAAGATAAATTAACCAGGTGACGGATAGGCCCCACCACAAGTTCAATAAACCCACCCGCCTGATGTGTTCAAAAAGCATCAATCCGGCCACGCCCATAAAATACAGTACATATACGATGGGGGCTATATTGAAAAATACGCCGGCAATCAAGCCCGGGATTAATAGCAAAGCGCCGCCCAAAGAAACCGTCATCATATTGCCCAGGTAATCAAAAGTTTTGTTTTTGGCGATGATGACTACTATAGCGCCCTGAAAAAATATTTGTCCGCCGCATATTAGGTATTCCCTAAACCGATCACCCTGTGGTAAAATGCCTTTCATCAAATGCACATAAGCGGTAAGTATATAGGCAGTAATGGCCCACGCAAGTACCAGATAGAGCAACCGGTAGCTTAACCGGAACGTAGGCTGCAACGCATATTTTTGTGTGGCTTGAGCTGTCGGAATAATCAATCGGCGATTATAGGAAAAAAGGGCGTAAACTTTACTCATTACCCATATAAACGGCTTAAACGTAAGTAAGGGTTTAAGCCATGGCATTGCAACCGCCAATATTTTAAACAGGCTGTTAATGCCATAACTTACTTCGCCGGTAGTTTGGTTAACAATAGCCAACTCGTTAACCGCCCGCTGGCGGTCAACCATGGGGCAGGTTTCTGCTGTTATGTCTTGATAAGCAATTTCGCCGCTTTTTTCAATAATACCGGCAGAGGTAACCGTTTTAGCATAAAAGGTGCATATGGGGCATTCTGCATCAAATAATATCAAATGGTTAGGTAGCGTTTTCATGTTTTAACCATTTTGAT
>NZ_JBDTJZ010000090.1:0-8066 GCF_039935595.1 Mucilaginibacter sp.
GATTAATTCGTCTTCGTCAGAGGTAGGATCTAAACTTTGCATGTAGCTTTAACGGAAGTGCCTAAAATAGAAAAAATATATTTTAAATGCGGGTAGTTTGCGATTTTATATCAAAGGCGTCTCTTAGTCCGATAGTTATCAGGTTAAAAGCATATACCATTAACATTATTGCCAAACCGGGCATAATAGCCAGATAAGCCGAATTCATGATAATATACCCATAATGCTCCTTTATCATGCTGCCCCAGGTAGGCATGGGGGGCTGCGCGCCAAATCCTAAAAAACTTAACCCGGCCTCTAACAATATAGCCGATGCAAAATTTGATGAGGCCAGCACCAATATGGGGCCTACAATATTAGGGAGGATATGCCGAATGATAATACGCTTGTTAGTAAAACCCAATGAGCGGGCAGCTTCAATATATTCGGCCTGCTTTAAGGCCATAACCTGTCCGCGTACCAGCCTGCCAACTTCAACCCACATAGACAGGCCCACGGCTATAAATATTTGCCATAACCCTTTACCTAACGCAAATGATATGGCAATAACCAGTAAAAGGGCGGGTAGCGCCCATAAAATATTCATTACCCAGCTAAGGGCAGCATCTATCCATCCGCCAAAATAACCTGCAATTGCGCCAATGGTTACACCCAGCAACAAACTTATTATAACGGCCATTAACCCCACCGCCAATGATATACGCGCGCCTAATATGAGCCGGCTCAGCATATCGCGTCCGTAAATATCCGATCCTAATAAAAAAATTTTATGCTTAATTTGATCTGAGACGATCTGGTTTTTAAACCGGGTATAAGTAGCCTGATTGTTTGACAGCATTAAACCATTTAACCTTACTGTTGTGCCCAGGTAAAGGGGTTTTATTCCGGTAGCTACCTCAAAAATATTATAGGCCTTGTGCTCGGGGATATCCTCATCCCCAATATATTCATCTGCATAAATAGTATCTTTTAAAAAGTGATACCCCGTAATAGGCACCTCACGAAAAAAAGACGGCTGCCCAAAAAGCATTTTAGTAAATATATTAACGGTATCAACGTGTTCGGGCTTACGTATATTAAGCATAGTGTACCTGGAGCCCGGCTTTTTAATGCTTAGTTGTATAGCCATGTTATTGGCTTGTGGCGTATCATCGGGCATTATTAAATAGCCCAGCAACGCAACAATAATGGCAAATACAATAAATACGGTTGCAGCAACAGCCAGCTTATTGCGCTTAAATATGTTCCAGGTACGTTTTGAGGTAGTAATATCAGCCAATTAACAGCGGTTTGCTTTTGGCTAAATATCGCCTTTTTGCAAACAAGTATCAATACGTACATCGCTAAAGCGGTTATTATGGCAATTATTTAACCAAACGCCCCTTCCAGATATATTTTTTAGTATTACCTATAAAGCCAATATAAGTCAGGTAAATACTGTGTAACGGCGATAGGATGGACAGTAATAAAAGCAAGCCTGTCCGTTTAAAAAATAAAGTTACCGGGAGCAAAAAGCCTACTTCAAACGCTGTTTTTAATACAAATTGGCATAAAAATAATTTTAAGAAATAATGGTTGTAAAATACACCCAGCAATACATTTAATATAAGTGATATATTAAAAAGCCACATACCAACAGCCAACGCCACTATTTTTTTGTCCTTATACTTTGTTGATTTTGATGCCCAGCGCCTGCGTTGCTGTAAAAACTCTTTTAAATTATGTTTAGCGTGGGTATAAACTATGGCTTCCCTTAATTTTAAAAAACCAATTTTGCCGGGGTATTTAAGCGCGACTTTTTGCAGTAGTAATTCATCATCGCCCGATGCCAGATCATCAATACCGGTAAATCCCCCTACCTCGTAAAAAACATCTTTGCGGTAGGCCAGGTTTGCACCATTGCAGGTTGATGCCTTGTTATGCCCAATAAAAGCACCGCCAATGCCTATTAAAAATGAAAATTCAAGCGACTGCATTTTTTCGAAGACTGTGCGATCCTCAAAAAAACAGACAGGTGATGATATCATAACCGGTTGTTCGGCTTCATAATAACCCACTATTGATGATAACCATTGCTTACCCATGCGGCAATCAGCATCAGTGGCTACCATTAAATCTCCTGTTGAAATACCTATGGCCCGGGCTATTGCCTTCTTTTTATACGAGTTTAGCGGCCTCGCCTCGTTTAACTCCAGTAATTTTATACCACGATGAGCGTAGCTGCTTATAATTTCGGCAGTAAGGTCGGTTGAGTGGTCATCAACTATAATAACTTCGGTTAAATGTTTCGGATAATCCTGCGCCAGTATATCCTCAATGGTATAGTGAATACGCTCTGCTTCATTGCGAGCAGCAATTATTACGGTTACTTTTGTAGTAAAGTTGGCTGTTTTAATAGTGGGGCGCTTTAATTTTATCCATCCTACTATAAGATAAACTATTACCGCCAGGTATAGCCCGGTGAGCGATAAACATATTATACTATAAATTTCCACCAAAGAAGTTGAGTTTAAAAATGAATGCCGAGCCTAAAATAGCGGGAATAATTAAATTAATAAGCCATATAGAGCTAAAAGCCGCAATTACCGCAATTTGCTGATCAGTGATATAGGCAAAAACAGTGGCGGCTACTGTGCTGCGCACAGCTACATCAATCAGATCGAGCGAGGGCAGGGCAGACTGAATAAAGAGAACAATAAAAACCAGCAGTATAACATCAAAAAAAGGTATGGCCGGTATAAGCAAGTGTATTACGAGGTAATATTGGAAAGAAAATATAAAAAAACGGGTAAGGCTAAAGCACATGATCTTAACCAATTCATTAAACTTATACCTGCCCATAACATCAAAAAAACGGTGATATTTTTTTAGGAACGATATTTTATTAAGCAGCCAAACCAGCCATTTAATATTAAAATACAACACCAGGAAAACACTTATAAACACAAGGGTTGATATGGATAAGATAAAAAGTGGCAAAAATGTAAAATGTTCAAACGTAAAAACAAACCAGAGAGAAGCTGCCGACCCCAATATATTGGTAATTACATTTTGGCCAAATGAACCAACTGCCATAGCAAAAACACCATGAATACGTTTACGGGGAGGTAAAAACATTACACGGCCGCCATATTCGCCGATGCGGTTGGGTGTGAATATGGCCAGGCTTAATCCACAAAAAACGCCTTCAACAGCTTCCCATAATGATATAGGCAGCAGTTTGCGTGTAACATATTGCCATTTTAAGCATTCAGTTAGCCAGTTAAGCAGCATTAACATAACCACAACCGCCATAATAATAATTACATGGGTGTGGTTAAGATTGCTCACAATTTCTTCAAACTGCTTGAGGCTGCTCCCTTTTTCTAAATACTGATGATATATGAACGTGAAAGCTAAAACCAGCAACGCGGCTTTAAAAAGAATAGAAAGTGTTTTTTTTGTGGCAGCTGTCAATTAGCAGAATTTTTATGCAATGTTACAAAAAAGACCATGTATGCTGTAACATGCAAACAGGAAAGTTTCGTTATGATTATTATAAGCTATACGTACAATAAAAACAGATCTTTGTTTTTACAGTCCCATCTCTTTTTTTAAAAACTGCCCGGTAAAGCTGTTTTTAACCTTACACAACCCTTCGGGAGTACCAGCAAAAAGAATATTCCCACCGCCTGATCCACCTTCGGGGCCTAGATCTATCACATGGTCAACTACTTTTATTACATCAAGGTTATGCTCAATTACCAGTACGGTATTGCCTTTATCAACCAATTGATATAATACGCCCAGCAATACATTAATATCTTCAAAATGAAGGCCGGTTGTTGGCTCGTCCAGTATATAAAAAGTGTTGCCGGTATCTTTTTTAGATAACTCAGTGGCCAATTTAACCCGCTGCGCTTCGCCACCTGACAGGGTGGTTGATGCCTGCCCCAAACGGATATAGCCCAAACCCACATCAAACAATGTTTTTATTTTGCGGTAGATAGATGGTATATGCTCAAAAAATGGCACCGCATCCTCAATGCTCATATCCAGCACATCGTTTATTGATTTGCCTTTATAGCGCACCTCTAAAGTTTCGCGGTTATAACGCCTGCCGCCGCATTCTTCGCAGGGCACTTGTACATCCGGCAAAAAGTTCATTTCAATAACCCGTAAACCCGCGCCTTTGCAGGTTTCGCAACGGCCGCCTTTTACGTTGAACGAGAAACGGCCGGGTTTATAGCCCCGTATTCTTGATTCGGGCAGGGCCACATACAGGTTGCGGATATCCGAAAACACCCCGGTATACGTGGCCGGGTTTGATCGTGGTGTACGACCTATAGGCGTTTGATCTATCTCTATTACCTTATCAATATTTTCCAGCCCTTCAATTTTGCCATAAGGCAGGGGTTGTTTTTTAGCACGGAAAAAATGATGGTTAAGTATAGGGTATAAAGTTTCGGTAACTAAACTTGACTTGCCACTGCCGGATACCCCGGTAATGCCTATCAACTTACCCAACGGAAACTCGATCGATACATTTTTTAAATTATGCCCGGTAGCTTTTTTAAGGCTCAATGTTTTGCCGTTACCTTCCCTGCGTGTTTTAGGGATAGTAATTTCGCGCTCACCATTGATGTAGGATGTGGTAAGGGTATGCCTGGTCATTAATTCGGCAGGTGTACCTTCGGCTACCACCTCGCCGCCATGTACACCTGCAGCCGGGCCCATATCAATTACATAGTCGGCCTCCAGTATCATGTCCTTATCATGCTCAACTACCAGTACAGTGTTACCCAGATCGCGCAGGTTTTTTAAGGCGTTTATCAGGCGTTCGTTGTCGCGTTGGTGCAGGCCAATACTGGGCTCATCTAAAATGTACATTACGTTCATTAATTGCGAGCCTATTTGGGTAGCCAGCCGTATGCGCTGCGCTTCGCCACCCGACAGGGTTTTGGCTGTACGGTCAAGCGTTAAGTAACTCAACCCCACATCCAGCAAAAAAACAATACGTGCGCGTATCTCTTTTAATATCTCTTTGGCTATAACGTTTTGGCGTTCAGTAAGCCTGTCCTCCAAATTATCAAACCAGCATTGCAGCTCGTTAATATCCATGCAGGCCAACTCAAAAATATTTTTGTTATCAACCTTAAAGTGTAATGATTCCTTTTTCAGTCTTGCACCCTCACAAACCGGGCAGGTACGCAGCACACGATAGTTTTCCATATCGTCCATGCCTTCTTCGCCACGGCGTTCCTGCTGCTCTTCCAGCATACGGATAATGCCGTCAAAACTTATCTGGTAGCTTTGTACGTTCCATTTATTATACTCAACCGCTACGGTTAGCATTTCATTACTGCCATTCAGTATAATATCTAAATGCTCTTTGTCCAACTTTTCAATAGGGACAGACAACGAGAACTCGTACTTTTTAGCCAATGCTTTCAATACCTGGAACATCCAGGTTTCTCGGTACTCGCCTAAAGGCGCAAGCCCACCATTTAGTATGCTTAGTTTAGGATTCGGTATAACCGATGCCTCGTCTATTTCAAAAATATAGCCCAGACCATTGCACTTTTCGCAAGCGCCATAAGGCGAGTTGAACGAGAACGTGTTAGGCTGTGGCTCGTCATACGATATGCCCGAAACCGGATCCATCAAGTATTTGCTGAAATAAGCTACATTGTTATCCTTATCCGCTATGCGGATGATGCCTTTGGCAATTTTTAACGCGGCCTGTATAGAAGTGTATAAACGTTTGCTATCCTTATCGCTAACCATCAAACGGTCAACCACAATATCAATATCATGTATCTTGTAACGGTCAACCTGCATTTTGGGCTCAACATCCATAATGGAGCCATCAACATACACCTTTAGGTAGCCTTGCTTGCGTATCTGCTCAAACAGTTCGCGGTAATGGCCCTTGCGTGCTTTTACCACGGGTGCCAGTATATTTACCGGTTGCCCGTCAAAGCGCTCAAAAATGGTCTTTAGTATTTGGTCCTCGCTCATGCGCTCCATTTTTTCGCCACTTACGTACGAGTAAGCCTCGCCGGTACGTGCAAAAAGCAAACGCATAAAATCATATATCTCGGTAATAGTGCCAACGGTTGACCGTGGATTTTTGCTGGTGGTTTTTTGCTCGATGGCAATAACCGGGCTCAAACCCGAAACCTTGTCAACATCCGGGCGCTCCACGCCGCCCATAAACTGGCGCGAGTAGGCCGAAAATGTTTCCATATAACGACGCTGCCCCTCGGCATAAATAGTATCAAATGCTAACGACGATTTACCACTGCCACTCAGCCCGGTTATAACAACCAGCTTATTACGCGGAAAAGAAACATCAATATTTTTTAAGTTATGTACCCGGGCTCCGTAAACTTCAACTTCACTCTGCTCGCCCAGATCAAGGGGTTTGTTATTCATATTTTTAATTAGCGAATTATTGAATTAGTGAATTAGCGATTGAACAGGGTGTTCAATATAAATAATTTACTGATCAGTAATCCTGTGGTTGAAATAGTTGAATGAATAACATAAAAATTAATGAAATGGTTTAAATCGCGATAGGAAATCACTAATTCAATAATTCAATAATTCACTCATTAATAATCTGCAAATATATGCAAAAAAAAGTCCGGCCCTGCCATTTAGGCAAGCCGGACTGTAAGTGCTCCGTAAATTTTTTTGCTAATTATAGGCCAGCATTTGCGACAATGGTTCGTAAGCGTAAACCGGCGGATAGCCGTACTTGCCGGGCCTGTCAATAATTTCTTTCATCGCTATGAGGTTATACACATAGTTGCCTGTTTCGCTGTTAAGGTGCATACGGAAGTAATTAACTTTCTTTTGCGCCCGCATAGCTTTAGCCAGTTTGATGGACCCATTGTTATAGGCCGCGGCCGTTAATGTCCAGTTGTGAAACTCGTCATGCAGCTCTTTAATATACTTACACGCGGCAATGGTTGATTTACGTATGTTCATCCGTTCATCTTTACCCTTACCAACCTTTAAACCGTAAGTACGCGCGGTACCCGGCATAAACTGCCATAACCCGGCGGCCCCTTTGGGCGAAGTCCCTTCTTTTAAGCCCGACTCGACAAGCGGCAGGTATTTAAAGTCATTAGGGATGCCAAATTGCTTTAATATAGGCTCAATGATGGGGAACCATCTATCAGCCTTAAGTTGCAAAATATTGGATTGGATGTTGTGATAGTCGTGCTTTTTCATAATTACCCGCATCTTCCGATTCACTTTCTCATCATTTTGCGGGATGGCCTCATCAGCGAAGCTATACTCATTTGCAGCATCATTAACGGCATAAATATACCGTGATACATGATGTGTATTTGTAGTGTTTTTTACTGTTGTTTTTGTTGTTTCTGTACTGCAAATGTTAAGCTTAAAAATGATGGCCAGCACCAGGATTACGGAGCACGTAATTAAGTGTTTTTTGATCATTTTTTTTATCTCCATTAAATATACATTAGGTAAAATGTTAAACAAAGGTACGTTATATTAGTCAGACTGTCAAACACTTAACATGGCCTTAGTGTTTTGATTATTTAAAAATAGTTTGAAAATCAGGGTTTAAAGTAGCGTAAAGGCGGTTTTTGAACCGGGTAAAAAACTTGAAAAAACCCAACAATAACCGGCAAAAAAGCGTACATTTGCCCCTCACGCTGCGAAAGCGCAAAACAAAAAAATATGGTATTTAAACGACCAGATAACAACCGCGACGGCCAGGCTGGCAGATCATCAAACAGGGCACAAAAGGGTGGTGATAATTCAAAAAAATCCTTCTCTTCTTCCCGCGGAAAATCAGATAATAATTCAGACCGTCCGGCTCCTAAAAAAAGATACGATAGCGCGCCATCTGGCGACAAGCGTTCTGGCCCAACGTCAGACAGGAAACCGTATGGTGATAAAGAGAGCCGCAGCAGTTTTTCGGGCGGAGCATCATCCGGCGATAAAAAAAGCTTTACTCCGCGCAATAAACCTTATACCGGCCGCCCATCCGGCGACGAGAAAAGCAGTTTTAGCAGCGGCGGTTATGGCGACAAAAAAAGCTTTTC
>NZ_JBDTJZ010000091.1:0-30582 GCF_039935595.1 Mucilaginibacter sp.
TTTATTTCCCGTCAGGCTCAAGCGGTGATGAACGGCAGGCATTTAAGTTCAGGTTTTTAGATGAGTTTGGTAAGTACTTAACGCTGCTAAAGGTTGAACACCCCAAATTGGTGATATGCGGCGATTATAATATTTGCCATCGCCCTATTGATATTCATAACCCAAAATCAAATGCCAATTCGTCCGGGTTTTTACCCGAAGAAAGGGAATGGATGGAAAACTTTATTGAGTCGGGCTTTGTAGATACTTTCCGTCATTTAAATCATGAACCGCATAATTACACCTGGTGGAGTTTCCGTTTTAATGCCCGCGCCAAAAACCTGGGCTGGCGCATTGACTATGCCATGGCCAGTAAGGAACTGGAAGATAAAATTAAACGCGCGGCCATATTACCCGAAGCCAAACACTCCGACCATTGCCCGGTTTTGCTGGAGTTGGAGTTTTAAACGGCTTACTAATGAAGACGCTATTAATATTATTGTTCGGAATTTTAATTTCTAAGAATCCTATAGAAAACACAACTTGGACTTGTAAAGTTGCCGAAGGCTGTTTTGATACTTTAAAATTTAAAAATGACAACTTAGTGAATGAATATAGTTGTGAAGATAATTATACCTGTCATAGTTCATATTCGTATTCAAAAAACACAATAACAATAATAACAAAAGATGATTCTCATTCTGAGGATCACGGAAAAATAGACTATTTCAAAATACAATATGCCATTCGTGGGAATTATTTATATCCTTTTAGTAGAAGTGAACTAATAAATAAAAAATGGAAAAAGGTTGATTTAAAATTTGATAAAAAATACTTTTTTAAAAAATTATAAATAATCATCCAATTTTAGCGCGAGTTCGATATATAAAAAACAATGACCCGTAGGGTCTACCTCTTTGTAGAATAAGTTGTCCCGTTAAATAATTGCCCCGTTAGGGGCTACCCAAATTCGCGAGGGTAGCCCCTAACGGGGCATAATAAATTATTTTAATCAGGTGCTACAAATAGGTAGACCCTACGGGTCATGTCAGGTATACTAATTCTAATCTCTCGCGTTAAGTTATTTTCACCTGTAACATTCTCACTAATCTCAATATCTAATTCATAATCAACACTACAATTATGAACTGGAATATATTTAAAAAAGATACAACTAAAAGCAAAGCACCCAAATCAAAAACCCGCGAGTGGGTAGATGCTATAGTATTTGCGGCGGTAGCATCGACCCTGATACGTGGCCTGCTGTTTTCGGCTTACGCCATACCCTCCGGATCAATGGAAGGTACGCAGCTTGCCGGCGATTATTTATTTGTAAGCAAAATAAGCTATGGTCCGCGTATGGCCATGACACCCATAGCTTTCCCATTTACCGAGCCCGTGGCTTATGGCGTTAAAACTTATTGGGGAGGCTTGCAATTACCTTATTTCAGACTACCGGGATTGGGGACGGTTAAAAAGCAGGACATTGTGGTATTTAACAAACCTGAGGAAGCCGACCTTAACCTGCCGGTTGACGAACGCACCACGCTGATAAAGCGCTGCCAGGCTACTCCCGGCGATATACTTACCATTAAAAACGCGCAGGTATATATTAACGGTGTTGCCGCGGCTAACGCACCCAAGGCACAAACATCCTATACGGTAATAACCAATGGTACAGATATAAACCCGCAAGTTTTGCATGATTTTAATATCACCATTATGCAGCAAAGTGCTGCTAATACTTATGAAATGACCATACCGGCGGAGCATTTGGCTACTTTGAAAAGCTACTCGAACATAAAGAGCATCACCCCGGCTATTGCCCCGGCAGGCGTTTATGATCCGGCAATTTTTCCGCATAGCGACAAGTTTAAATGGAACCTTGATAATTTTGGCCCTATAAAACTGCCTAAAAAAGGGTGGACCGTTGCCCTTAATGATTCTACGCTTACCCTATACCGCAAGGCTATTGAAGTTTATGAAAACAATAAAGTAACCGTTAATGGCAAAGATATCCTGATCAACGGAAAAAAAGCGGATAGCTATACCTTTAAAATGGATTATTACTGGATGATGGGCGATAACCGGCACGACTCGTTGGATTCGCGTTTTTGGGGTTATGTACCCGAAGATCATATTGTTGGTAAAGCGATGATTACATGGTTTAGTACCGACTCGACAGCTTCACTATTTAACAAAGTGCGGTGGGGTAGAGTGATGAGGCCGATAAATTAAAAGATTTCTTTTAATTGCGCTGATAATATTGGGATGTCAATTTGGATAGTTGAATATAAGGTTGTGGCTGATACTCCAAAATATTCGTGGATCAGTTTATTTCTCATACCTTTCATCAGGCTCCACGGTAGATTTGGATGTTGATCTTTAAATTGTTGGGATATTTTAGAAGCGGCTTCGCCAATTATTTCAAATCTTCTTGTTACTGCATCTTGTAACATTAAGTCATTTATAAAGTCATGTTCGCTTTTATCGCCAATATAGGATATAATTATTGTTATAGATTCTGATATATCTTGTATGTATATTTTATCAGATCTACTCATAAAATAGTTATTGCTGTTTGCAACACTTCTTGTTTAATAGAGGGTTTTAAAGCACTATATTCAACCAGATCAACTTTACATTTTAACAAAGCTGAAATTTCTTCTTCCAGATTAAGCAATTTAAAAAGTGTGAAATCTTTTGAGGGTTCAATTAAAATATCTAAATCACTATTGGCGTTAGCACTCCCTTTAGCAACCGACCCAAATATAGCAGCATGCCTAACAAAATATCTTTTTAATACGGGCAAAATAAGTTCCTGATATTGCTTTACTTGTTGCATATTCAAATATAGCGTAATATATACAAACAAAAAACGCCCCCTGTGCGGAGGCTTCTGGTATGTCAAAATGTTTGCACTACGATTTTACACGTTCTACATAGCTACCTGTAGCCGTATCAACCTTTACTTTATCGCCAATGTTGATAAACAAAGGCACATTGATTTCGGCTCCGGTTTCAACGGTAGCTTTTTTCATCGCACCGGTTGAGGTATCGCCTTTTACAGCAGGCTCGGTATAAGTTATTTCCAACTCTGCCGATGTCGGTATTTGGCCGGTAATAGGTTCGTCACTTTCAAAAGCAACAATCAGATTCATCCCTTCTTTCAAAAACTTAACCGCAGGGCCAAACAAGGTTTTAGGTACATTATGCTGATCGAAGGTTTCATTATCCATAATAACCAACGAATCGCCATCTTCATATAGATACTGATAATTGCTGGTTTCTACGCGGGCAATATCAACCTCTTCATCTGTGCGAAAACGATACTCCACTATTTTCCCGCTTTTTACGTTACGCATACGGGCCTGGTAAAATGCGCGCAGGTTGCCGGGCGTGCGGTGTATAAACTCTTCTACCTGTACCAACTCACCGTTAAAGCGCAGGATACTTCCATTTCTGATGTCGGATGCTTTAGCCATAATATTTGTTTGAGGCGCAAACTTAGGCACTTGCCCGCAAAGAAACAAGTTTGCAATTATGGTTTTAACCCCAACTATTTATCCTTTAACATAGCTAACGGATAAAATGTATCGCGCCAATAAATACCACCTTGTTTAAGGGTTATATAGGCAGAGCGTACCATTATATAGGCCATTAGCAACCCGGCGAAGGGTGTCATTAAGGCGTACCACCATTTATTAGGCGGAGTGGTTATTGCGTAAGCCATTTGCATGGCCAATAACGCGCCGGCCATGAGCCTGATACCGGTATCGCCAAAAATAAGCATGATAGGAATTGGAAGCGCTATGCCAAACAACGTTGCCAAAACATCAGCCATTGTCCATATAACATTATAGTTCCGTACGGCAAAAGTGTTTTTCATTAAACCGTTTATAAACTGACCAACATTTTTATACCACTCCAGCCAAATATAACCTTCGCCGGCAAGCACATCTTGTCGCAGTCCGGCGCGCTTTATATTTTGGCCCAATATAAGATCATCATCTGGCCTAAGCTTAATTTTTACATGAGTGCCTGCCTGCTCATAAGCCGTACGCCTTACCAAGTTAAACGCCCCCACACCTATTGACCCGCTTCTGTTTGGCTTGCGGGCATCCCAGGGGCGGGTAAACAGCAATAACATAATGCGGAATGTTGCCAATACACTATTTAATAATACCGACCGCGAGCGGGTAAATGGTATGATACTTAAATGATCAAGTTGATGCTTTTCTACATATCCAAAAGCCCTGCTAATAGCATCCGGATGGTATTCAATATCTGCATCGGTAAACAGCATCCACTCTTCGGTACTGTTTTTATAACCCTGATACAAGGCGTTATTTTTACCCAGCCAACCATCAGGCAGTTCTGTAAGCGTAATAACCTGCAAATGCGGATGTTTAAAGCGTTTTAATATCTCACCCGTGCCATCTGTCGACCTATCATTTACTACAATAAGGCGGTAGTTGTTATAGTTGATATTACAGAGACTTTGCAGGGCTTTTTCTACATCCTCCTCCTCATTTCGTACCGCCACTATAATAGCTACAGCAGGCTGATTAGAAACAAAGGGTTGATTTTTTAGCTTTTTTATTTTGTTTAAGCCAATTAGCACATAGATAATTGATAAGACGCCTAAAACGGTTATGGCTGAGCTATAAACAAGGAGTAACATGCTGATTTATTAACGACGCAATATACATTATGAAAACCTATAGTGGAGTTGGCACATTGTACTTATTTCTATAGTCATTAGGCGTTAAGCCGGTTACTTTTTTAAAAACATCTCTAAAGGTTTTTACATCAGTATAACCTACGCTATACATAACATCGTTAATAGATTTCTTACCCGCTTCCAATTGTTTCTTTGCGGCTTCCATTTTTACCAGCTGGGTATAGGCAACAACGGTATTACGTGTGGCCTTTTTAAACCTGCGTTCAAATGTCCGTCGGCTCATGTTAAAGGTGTCTGCTATTTGAGCAATGGTTAGTTTACCGTTGTAGTTATTTTCTATATATTCCTGTGCCTTAAGTATAATTTTATCATCATGATTTTTTTGACCATTAAAAATAATAAAGGCCGATTGGTTGCGCCGGTCAAGATCAATAACAAAAAATTTAGCAGTGTGCACCGCTATTTCACGGCTGGTATATTTCTCAACAAGATATAAAAGTAAGTTCCAATAGGCATTATTACCCCCGCTTGAATATAAACCTTGCTGATGGGTAATTACTTTTTCATCAACCATAGTTATATCGGGGTAATAGTACCTGAACTCATTCGCATATGCCCAATGTGTGGTGCATTCCCTGTTTTTTAATAGTCCTGTGTAAGCCAGCAAAAATGCGCCGGTGCAAAGGCTGGCAATTTCAACGCCTTTTTTATAAAGATCAATTATCCAGGGTGCGTAGTCTTTATTAAGATAAGTAGCGGCTAGCGCATCTCCAGACATGGACGGAATAATTATTATATCCGTTTGTTGCACTTCCTCTATCAGTAAATTGGGTTTAATTGAAAAGAGGCCGTAATTAAGGTCTAACTGTTTATCCAGGCCAACAAGAGTTACTTTGAACAATGAAGGCCTTCCTGATTTCTCCAAGATTTCATTAACCGTGTTAAATACATAAGCCGCGTCAGCGATAGAAGCCAAAACAGCATTCTTTAGCGTTAATATGGAAACATTGATCATATTTAAAGTTACAAAAATGTCGCAATACCCTACCTAACATTGCCGTATTAGCACAGCGTTAAAAAGAAATATTGCTGATACATTTGCTTAAATATTAAAAAAGAGAATATGATAAGCATTAATCCCTACCTAAACTTCATGGGCAATACTGAAGATGCCATGAATTTCTACAAAAACGTATTTGGTGTTGAATTCACAGCTTTTCAACGCTTTAATGATAGTCCGGGCCATGAAAAAATGGCAAAGCATGAGCAAAGCATGATTATGCATGCGTCAATACCAATGGGAAAACATAATACACTGCTGGCTACTGATACGCTTGAATCAATGGGTATGTCGTTAAACGCGGGGAATAATTTTTATATCTGTGTTAATACAGAGAGTGAAGAAGAAACTGACCGCTATTTTAATAAGCTGGTCGAAAACGGAAAGATAGAAATGCCGCTAAATAAAACATTTTGGGGCGCATATTGCGGCATGTGCCGTGATAAATTTGGTATACAGTGGATGATAAACTTTGATTTAAAATAGGCCAAAATGAAAAAGATCAATGTTTATTACTGGACTTTTACAGGACTATTATTAGCTGCTGTTGGTATTGGGTCGGTATTAGATGCGATAGCTACACCAGAGGCTGTAAAAATTGTTACCGGACTTGGGTATCCTAAATATCTGGTATCTTTTTTGGGCATAGCCAAATTACTTGGGTTCGCGGTAATTCTTGCACCCCGGTACCCAAGTTTAAAGGAATGGGCTTATGCGGGCATAGCATTTGACATTATTGGTGCGCTCTATTCAAATATAGCGTTGGGCAACCCTCCAAGTAATTTGATATTTATTGTTTTAGCACTTGTATTACTATTTGCGTCTTACACTTTTTATCATAAAAAGTTAGCAATGGTTGTGTAATAAGTTAGTTGGCTTATTTCTTATACTCGGCTATATTTAATTGGTGCCGGCAAAAATCATACTCATGCTGTTGGTTGGAGCATATTATAGTTAGACGGTTTTGTGCATATTGCTGCACCAGGCTTAAATACCATTCAACCCCCTGTGTATCTAAGTTAGATGTCGGCTCGTCCAGCATTAGCATGGGGGTATCTGAGCAAAATGCCAGTGCCAGCTTAAGCCGTTGCTTCATGCCGGATGAGAAATACCGGATCATCTTATTTTTACTGCTCTGCATTCCCAGCAAATCAATTACCGAAGCATTATCAAGGCCGGGAAGGTATTTTTTAAATTTAAAATGGAAATCGATTATCTCAGTTAGGGTAAACTCTTCTATAAGTTCCAGATAGGGGGCGGCTAAACTCAAATGATTAAAAACCTGTTCAATATCAATCAAACTATCACCTAAAAAAAAGTTGATATCACCGGATGACGGCGTTAAACTACCGTTTAATACTTGTAATAAAGTTGATTTACCCGAACCATTGGGGCCCAATATAGCGTAGCTTTCGCCCTGGGTAAAAGTATAATCAACGCCCTTAAATATCCAGTCCCTGTTAAACCGGCGGCCAATGTTTTGGAGGTTGATCTTCATTTTAGTTTGCAGTTGGCTGTTTGCAGTTGGCAGATGTCACATGCAAACTGTGAACTGCAAACTGCGCACTATATACTAACTATTCCCAAACCCCTTCATAATGCCACGCTGCGAGTTTTGTACAAAATTTATGATCTCGTCGCGCTCAATGGTAGGGTTAAATTCGGCTTCAATAATATCCAAAGCCTTGGTCATGTTGTATTTTTTAAGGAATATAATGCGGTATATCTCCTGTATCTCGTTAATGCTGGCTGCCGAGAACCCCCTTCGACGCAAACCAACCGAGTTAATGCCGATATAGGACAATGGCTCGCGTCCGGCCTTGGTATATGGCGGCACATCTTTACGAACCAATGATCCGCCTGATATCATGCTATGCGCGCCAATTTCAACAAACTGGTGTACTAATGAGCCACCGCCAATGAAAGCAAAATCATACACATTAATATGGCCGGCCAATTGTACAGAGTTGGCTATAATTACATTATCGCCAATAACACAATCATGCGCTACGTGTACGTAGGCCATTAACAGGCAGTTGCTGCCTATGGTGGTCGTGTTTTTATCTAAAGCGGTGCCGCGATTAAGGGTTACGCATTCGCGGATAACCGTATTGTCGCCAATAGTCACAGTGCTGGGCTCGCCTTTGTATTTCAAATCCTGCGGTGGTGCTGATACTACAGCGCCCGGAAAAATGCGGCAGTTTTTGCCAATACGGGCACCGTCCATTATTACCGAGTTTGAGCCTATCCAGGTGCCTTCGCCAATCTCAACATCTTTATGTATAGTTACAAACGGCTCAATTACTACGTTATCGGCTATTTTAGCCTGAGGGTGTATATATGCTAATGGCTGGATCATGCTTCAGGGGATTTTTGTTTTCTTACAATTTGGGCCATCAACTCAGCTTCCACAACCACGCGTTCGCCCACCATTCCAATTCCTTTCATTTGCGCTATGCCGCGACGTATAGGTGCCAACAGGTTGCAATGAAATATTAAGGTGTCGCCGGGTACAACTTTATCTTTAAACCTGGCGTTCTCTATTTTTAAAAACAAGGTAATATAATTTTCAGGATCGGGCACCGTATTTAATACCAATATACCACCTGTTTGTGCCATCGCCTCAATCTGTAACACGCCCGGAAACAACGGTGTGCCCGGAAAATGCCCCATAAAAACATCTTCATTCATGGTTACATTTTTTAGTCCTACCACATGGCTTTTTGATAATTCTAAAATTTTATCAATCATTAACATGGGCTGGCGGTGCGGCAATATATTCATTATCTGCACGGTATCGTAAACCGGCGTCATATTTGGATCGTACACCTTAAAGTGTTTGCGACTCCTTTCCTTTTTAATTAAGGTTTTTATTTTTTTAGCAAAGGCTACGTTTGCAGCGTGGCCGGGGCGTGCAGCCATAATATGGCCACGTAATGGTACGCCTACTAAAGCGAGGTCGCCTATCATGTCGAGCAGTTTATGCCGCGCCGGCTCGTTTTGGTGCCTAAGTTCAATATTGTTTAATATGCCTTGCGGTGCTACTTTGATGTCTTTGCGGTTAAATAGTTTGGCTAAATGTGCCAGTTCTTCGTCATCTACATCTTTGTCAACAACAACAATGGCATTGTTAAGGTCGCCGCCTTTTATCAGGTCGTGCTTTAACAGCATTTCCAGTTCGTGTAAAAAGCAAAATGTACGGCAGGAAGCAATCTCTTTTTTAAATTCGGTTATGCTTGATATACTGGCGTGCTGACTGCCCAATACCTGCGAGTTGTAATCAACCATGCAGGTAAAACGGTAATCATCCAAAGGCATGGCTACCATTTCAACCTTACGCTCAGGCTCAGTATAGTGTATATTATAGGGTATATGGTAATATTCGCGGTCGGCTTCCTGATCAATCAGGCCAATTTCCTGCAGGGCATCAATAAATTGTATCGAGCTGCCGTCCATTATGGGCGTTTCGGGGCCATCCATATCAATCAATACGTTGTCTATCTCCAAACCAACTAATGCGGCCAACACGTGTTCAATAGTACTTACGCTTGCTCCGTTTTGCGAAATAGTGGTGCCTCTTGAAGTATCGGTTACGTTGTCTACGTCGGCATCAATTATTGGCTGTCCCTCTATGTCTACTCTTCTGAATTTATAACCATGATTTTCGGGAGCCGGGTTAAAAGTCATGGTTACCTTCTCGCCTGTGTGTAAACCGGCACCTGATACTGAAACAGGCGCTTTAATAGTACGTTGTTTAATATTCATATAATATTATCATTCATCTGGCCGACTACGTATTAACCTTTGTCAGCTCCGCAATTAATTTTTCTAATTCAGCAATTCGTTTTTCAAGCGTAGGCAAGCGTTGGAAAACAACTTGCGACCGCATATTATCAGCATAACCAAAAGCGGGCGAGCCTGCCCATTTTTTACCTTCTTCAGTAATATTGCGGCCCACGCCTGATTGTGCCTGGAACTGCGACCCTTTAGCAATAGTAATATGTCCAACTAAACCCACTTGTCCGCCTATAACCACGTTTTCGCCAATTTTGGTACTGCCTGATATGCCTGATTGTGCGGCTATAACCGTATTAGAGTTGATCTCTACATTGTGTGCAATTTGTACCAGGTTATCCAGCTTTACACCTTTACGGATGATGGTGGAACCCATGGTGGCACGATCAATAGTGGTGTTTGAGCCGACTTCTACATCGTCTTCCAAAATAACATTACCTATTTGGCTCACTTTGGTATAGGTGCCATCGGCATTGGGTGCAAAGCCAAAACCATCGCTGCCTATAATAGCGCCCGAGTGGATAATAACATTATTACCCAGCACACAATCAAAATAAACCTTTACCCCCGAAAATAAGGTGGTATTATTACCGATGGTTACATTATCGGCAATATAGGTGTTCGGGTAAATTTTGCTGTTGTTACCTACTTTTACATCGGGTCCAATATAAGCAAAGGCACCTATGTAAACATTCTCGCCCAACTGTGCCGATGGGTGTATAAAGCAAGGCTGTTCAATGCCTGTTTTGTTAAGCTTAATAGTATTATATTTTTCTAAAAGCACCGAGAAAGCGCTGTATGCATTATCAACCCTTATTAAGGTAGTCTTTACGGGTTCGGCAAGTACCAGGTTGTTATTAACAATTACTACCGAAGCATTAGTAGTATACAGGTATTGCTCATATTTAGGGTTGGCCAAAAATGATAATGAACCTTCTGTTCCCTCCTCAATTTTTGCCAATTGATTAACTACTGCAAGGGCGTTACCTTCAACAGTTCCATTTAGTATAAAGGCTATTTCCTGTGCAGTAAATTGCATCGCCAAATTTAAAAGTTAATATTATATGTTGTACGTTATAGTTATACGTATTTAAGCTTTAACGGTTAGATGGTTAAATCCTTGCTGTAACATAGCACATATTTTTTTACAATTTTTGCCAAAGCTTCCAGGTTTGAATTATCGCTGGCCGCAGTAATGTCTTTTATGCTTCCATCTTTCATTAGTATGCGTATAAAACCATCGCCTATTTTATAGGCATGGTTTAGTATAATGTCCTTAAATACAAAATATTGCGCTTCATGGGCTGTAATGCCATAGTTTTTCATGGCCCTTTCGGTTAAGGTGGCTATGGCATTTTCATCAGCCGGCTCATTGGTTATATCAACATGGTAAAGCTTGCGGGTTATAAAATCAGTACAAAGTTTTGCTAATACCTTGTCGTCGCTATGCGCCCATACTTTTACTGCCGATATGATATCGGTATCATCCAACGCGGCAAAAGTTTCTATATGATGGTCCTCATTAATAAAAACTTCGCGGCTAATGGTTTTTTGCAGAAAATGATCAAGCGCCGGGGTGGCAAACAACTTTTGCCCGGCTAAAGCCAGTTCTCGCGCGCGTGTTAATATTTTAACCAGCAGCATCTCGGCAGCTATTACCGTTTTATGAAAATAAACCTGCCAGTACATCAGCCTGCGGGCAATTAAAAACTTCTCAATCGAGTATATACCTTTCTCCTCAATGGTGATATGGTCATCTTTAACATTAAGCATTTTGATGATACGATCTGAGCTGATAACCCCTTCAGATACACCGGTAAAAAAGCTGTCGCGGTTCAAATAGTCAAGGCGGTCCATATCCAGTTGGCTGGATACCATTTCATGTAAAAAACCCTTGGTGTATGTGCCGTTAAAGATGCTGATAGCCATAGTTAACCGCCCGTTAAACTGTTTATTAAGCTTATCCATCAATAACATGGATATATCTTCGTGGGATATGCCTTCAACAATAGTATGCTCCAACGCGTGCGAAAACGGGCCGTGGCCAATATCATGCAGTAAAATGGCAATGGCTACGGCCTCTTCCTCTTCGGGCGTAATAGTTTGCCCCTTGCTGCGCAATACCTCTACAGACATTTTCATCAAATGCATAGCACCCAACGCATGGTGAAAACGCGTATGCAGGGCCCCCGGATATACCAGGTGCGTCATGCCTAACTGTTTGATATACCTTAAACGTTGAAAATACGGGTGTTCAATCAGGTCAAATACCAACTCAGTAGGTATGCTGATAAATCCGTAAACGGGGTCGTTTATAATTTTCTTCTTGTTCAATATTTATTAGGATGTTATGCAAAAGTGTTAAATAAACCTGTAGCGTGTATTATATTTGTTAATTTTTGTTAATTATTTTTAATATTACAACAAAACCGTTGCTTTGAGGGTTATACGGGTTACTATAATAAATACTACTATGCAGGATACAACGATACTTTGGGCTGATGATGAGATAGACCTGTTAAGACCACACATACTTTTTTTAAATGATAAAGGCTACAAAGTTACCACGGTAACTAATGGCAATGACGCGGTAGAAACATTTAAGAATAACCACTTCGACCTTATTTTTTTAGACGAAAATATGCCCGGGCTTACCGGCATTGAAACAATGGCACAAATTAAGGCAATTAACACCGATGTGCCTATTGTGCTGATAACCAAAAATGAGGAAGAATATTTGATGGAAGATGCCATAGGCTCAAAAATTGACGATTTTTTGATAAAGCCGGTACACCCCAAGCAAATATTACTCACCATAAAAAAACTTACCGAAAATAAGCGCCTGGTAACGGCTAAAACTACCATGGCCTATCAGCAGGACTTCCGTACGCTGGGCATTACCCTTAATGATAACCTTGACCACCAGGAATGGATTGATGTTTATAAAAAGTTAATATACTGGGAGTTGGAACTACAGCAATTGGAGGATGCCGGTATGCACGAGATTTTAACCTTGCAAAAAGCCGAAGCCAACACTCAATTTTGCAAGTTTGTGGAGCGAAACTATTTAGATTGGTTAAAGAACCCTGATACTGCGCCAACAAATTCTACACAACTGTTTAAAAAGAAGGTTTTCCCTAAACTGGAAGGAAAAGGCCCGTTGTTTTTTATATTGATAGATAATTTAAGGTACGATCAGTTTAAAATTATTAACCCAATCATATCCGAATATTTCAGGCTGGAAGAAGAAGATGCTTATTACAGTATATTACCCACAGCCACACAATACGCGCGTAATGCCATTTTTTCGGGATTGATGCCGTTAGAGATGGAGAAGCGTTATCCGGAAATGTGGCAAAATGACGAAGATGAGGGGGGTAAAAACTTATTTGAATCTAATTTCCTTTCAGACCAGATAAAGCGTTTGGTGCGTAAGGATTGTAAACACTCTTATCATAAAATATTGAATGTAGATGAGGGGCGCGCGCTTAATGATTCGGTTAGTAACCTGATGAAGAATGACCTGAACGTGGTGGTGTATAACTTTGTGGATATGCTGTCGCATGCCCGTACAGATATGCAGATGATACGTGAACTGGCCAGCGATGACGCGGCATACCGATCATTAACCCTATCATGGTTTGAACATTCGCCGTTATTTGACCTGCTTAAGTTTTTGGCGCAAAAACAGGTAAGGGTTGTTATTACAACTGATCATGGTACCATACGGGTTAAAAAACCAAGCAAAATAGTAGGCGACCGCAATACCAATACCAACCTGCGTTATAAACAAGGCCGTAACTTAAATTTTAATGCTAAGGATGTGTTTCATGTACGAAACCCGCACGATGCGATGCTGCCCAAGCTGCATATAAGTTCGAGTTTTGTATTTGCAAAAGAGGACACCTATTTTGTGTACCCCAACAACTACAATCATTTTGTTAACTTTTATAATGAAACTTTTCAGCATGGGGGTATTTCGTTAGAAGAGGTGATCATTCCGATAGCTACCTACGGGCCTAAATAATAGCTATTGAAATAGGTTTTTTTTGTATTTTTGATATATCAAACAATAGCGATATGGATGCGGCAAAAATTAATATTCATCTAAATTTTCAGCAAATAGTCGACGCAGTTAAGCAACTTAGCCCAAAAGATAAGTTAAAACTAAACGAATTTATTTGGGATGAGAATAGTATGATTCCTCTTGAACATCAAAACATTGTTGCTGAAAGAATTAAAGAAGCACGGCGAAATCCCGATATGATGTTAAATTGGGACGAAGTATCAAGGCAGTTAACGGTATAAATTCAAATTCCAGAATATGGAATAAGAGACTGAATTTTTTAAAATGATTCTAACTGCCAACTCTTTATTAAGCCTCCCTCCAATTGCCCAACAAATAATTGATTATGCAGACACCTCCCGCATTTTTCTTTTTTATGGCGATATGGGCGCCGGAAAAACTACGCTGATAAAATCGTTATGCGATGTTTTGGGCAGCAATGATAACATTACCAGCCCAACCTTTGCTATAGTGAATGAATATGAAGGCCGGGATAGTAAAATATACCACTTTGATTTTTATCGGCTTAAAAACCAAAACGAGGCTTTAGATATTGGCTGCGACGAATATTTTTACTCGGGCAACTACTGTTTTATTGAATGGCCCGAAAAAATACCGGGTATACTTCCTGATAATTATGTAAAGGTTGCCATTAAGGTGATGGAGAACAATTTGCGGCAGATAACTTTAGATAAATTTTAGTTTTTAAAGCGGTTTTTTTCTTATCTTCATCATCCAGAAAAAAACGTTTATGAGCTCAGGGAAATATACCGGCTTTTCGGACATTGCAAAGCAGGCAATGATGCAACCGCAGGAGTCAATGCTTGAAGTAAAGAATAAAAAGAACAAGCTTTATATAGGCATCCCTAAAGAAACATCCTTTCAGGAAAACCGGATTGCTTTAACCCCTTTATCGGTAGCGTTGCTGGTTAATAATGGCCATGAGGTTATACTGGAAAGCAATGCCGGCAAAGCGGCTAAATTTTTAGATAAAGACTACAGCGAACAGGGCGCTCAAATTGTTTTTGATACCAAAAAAGTTTACGAGGCCGATATCATCATAAAAATTGCCCCGCCTACATTACAGGAAATTGAAATGATGAAACCCGGGCAGATATTAATATCTGCCCTTCAATTAGCTACCTTAAAGGCAGATTGTTTGCAGGCCCTGTTAAATAAAAAAGTAACCGCCTTATGTTTTGAGCATTTATTGGACGAAGGCGGTTGCCTAACCGTTATACGCGCCATGAGCGAAATAGTAGGAGCCACATCAATACTGATAGCTGCCGAATATTTGAGCAATGTATTTGATGGCAAGGGCCTGATGCTGGGAGGTATAACCGGTGTGCCGCCAACCGAAATTGTAATACTGGGTGCCGGTACCGTGGGCGAATATGCAGCCCGTACAGCCCTGGCCCTGGGTGCCGAAGTAAAAGTATTTGACCCTTCTATCTATAAATTGCGCCGCTTGCAAAATAATATTGGCAGCCGGGTATTTACCTCGGTGGTGCAGCCCATTGTGTTAGAAAAAGCTATTACCACCTGCGATGTAGCCATTGGTGCCATACGGGCCGAAGATGGCCGTAGCCCTTGTATCGTATCAGAAGCGACGGTTAGCCGCATGAAACCTAACTCGGTTATTATTGATGTAAGTATTGACCAGGGGGGGTGTTTTGAAACATCAGAGGTTACCAACCATACACACCCGGTATTCCGCAAGTATGATGTTATACATTATTGCGTACCCAACATTGCATCGCGTGTGGCACGTACAGCAACCTATGCGCTTACCAACATATTTGCCCCCATATTGCTTGATATTGGCGAACAGGGTGGGGTTAAGAATGTAATATGGCAAAAATCAGGTATACGCGATGCGGTTTATATTTACCAGGGCCACCTCACCAACAAACACATAGCCGAACGTTTTTTACTTCAATATAAAGATCTTGATTTATTAATTGTTTCAAACCGATAACCAACCAACCCTTATGACAAAATTTTCTACTTTTTTAAAAGCAGGTGCACTCCTGTTTTTTGTTTTTTGCGGCAATCAGCTTTTTGCTCAAAACACCCTTAAAAATGCATGGCAGGCTTTTTTTGAAAATAAGCGAAATGAAGCCAAAACCCTATTTACACAAGGGGCTAATCAAAAAGAAACTGCCGAAGAAGCATCGCTTGGATTAAGCTTCGTAGCAGACCAGGAAGGGGATCCTGTAGAAGCATTTAATTATTTTAAGAAGTTTTATAGTCAAAACAAGAACCCGCAGCCCTATTTATTCGCCTTGTGGAACACTTCCTCAATAAATGAAACATTCGGAAAAAAATCGGAACAACAACTTGATTTTTTGCGACAACTAACCCAGCAAAAGGACTACGACGGCACAATTGCGGCTATGGCTTATTCAATGATAGGTAAACACTTTGATAAAAGTAAAAATACCACAGCCGCTGATAAAGAGTTTGCAAACCAGGGTTCGATTGATAACTGGGCAATAAGCCCCGAATTTGAAAACATATCAACCAGTGGGTTTGATAAAGAATATAAAACACTGCTACAACCCGAGGACAATGCCACGTTCACTAATAAAAAAGGCGTAGATGTGGCCTGGCATACTGTGCCCTATATTCGCCACGATAAATGGTTTGATTTTACCTATTACGCTAATGCATACAGCTCAATAATTTTTGCGCAAAGCTTTATTAACTCCGCCGCAGAACAGGAGGCACAATTGCGTATCGGCGTGTCGGGTTCTGTAAAGGTTTGGGTTAATGACCGCCAGATATTATCTGAACCCGAGGAACGTAATAATGATCTTGATGCCTATATACAAACCATTAAATTGCACAAAGGGTATAACCGCGTTTTAATTCAAATTGGCGAAAGCTATGCGGGCAATTCCAACTTTTTGGTGCGCATTACCGACGATAAGGGCCATGTTTTAACAGGACTAACTCAAAGTCCAAAATATCATCAATATGAAAAGGAAACCAATTATGTTTCTAAAAAAATAGAGTTGCCGGCCATCGTTTACTTTGAAGACCAGGTTAAGAAAAACCCGCAGGATATGCTTGCTAAAATTTTATTGGCACATACCTATTTAACCATTGACAAAACCTTTGAGGCGCGGAAAATTATTGAACCATTGTTAAAGATATACCCGCAAAGCACCTATTTAAATGAGATGCTTTTAGAATTATTTAGCAAGTCAAAAAACAAGACCGGGTTACAAACCGTGCAGGAAACCATAAAAATGTCTGACCCTGAAAGTAGCATGGCGCTAACGCTCAGATTTAACGAACTTGTTGAGCAACAGGCGTATGAAAAAGCTGCCGATTTGATAAAAAGTGTAGAGCAGTTATATGCTTCGCGAAAAGAGTTTATTTATACCGGCAAAATAAAACTGGCCAATTTGAATAAAAACCAGGACGAAGTTATAAAGTATGCAGACGAGGCCTACAAACTGTTTCCTGATAATGAGGATTTTACAGTTTATCAGTATTTAATAGCCCTTAATTTAAAAAAGGACTTGCCTAAAGCTATTGAGTTATTAAAAAAATATAATGAAACCAATGATGATTATACTGTAGCTAAAGAACTGGCGGCTGATTATTTTAAATCCGGAAACCCGGAGGCGGGATTTAAGGTTTATAAAGATCAGATAGCCCACAACCAGGTTGGCGTAGGTATATACGACCAGTTGGGTAACAATTATTACGAACAGCAAATGTATGACAAGGCCGCCGAATGCTTTTTAAGCTGTATAAATATTGCGCCAACTATAGGTAAATATTATACGGAACTGGCCAAGGTATATGAGCAAACCAATCAAAAAGATAAAGCCATACAATATTATCAAACGGGCCTTAAATATAACCCAAGTAATTACGAAACTATAAAAGCGCTAAGGAAGGTAGAGGGGAAAAAAGAGGTGTTTAGTTATTTTGACGAACCTAATATAGCCGAAATAATAAAGACAGCCCCCAAGGCGAGCGACTATCCGGATGATAGTTATATTGTTTTAGATGACGAAGTGCAAAAAGTTGTTTATGAAAACGGCGGCTCAGAAGATAAAAGGTACATGGTAGCTAAAATTCTTAATCAAAAAGGAATTGAAACCTGGAAGGAATACGAGCTTGATGTTAATAATGATCAAAACTATTTAATAGAAACCGCCGAGGTTATAAAAGCTAACGGGAATAAGATACCCGCGGAAAGAAACAACAATAACCTTGTTTTTACAAACCTTGAAATTGGCGATATTATCAATATAAGGTATAAGCTGGAAAACTATTTTAATGGCAAGCTTGCATCTCATTTTTGGGACTCGTTTTATTTTACCAGCGGGCACCCATCAGCTAATTTAAAGTATTCATTACTTATTGATAAGAGTAAGAAGTTTACCTACAAATTTTCGGGTCAAACTATCGAACCGGAAAAGAGCGGTAAAGATGAGTTTGATATGTATGTGTGGAAGAGTAATAATGCCAAAAGCATAAATTACGAAGATAAGATGCCTTCTTTTGATGATGTTGCAAATGGGCTTTACCTCACGTCAATACCTGATTGGAAGTTTGTTGCCGATTGGTATAACGATATAGCCACAGCTAAAGCGCGTACCAATTATGAAATAAAGTCGGTGATAGGTGATTTATTTGAAGGTAAGTCAAACTTAACCGATATGAAGAAGGTAGAAAAGATCTATGACTATATCACCGATAATATTACTTACAGCTCGGTGTCTTTCAGGCAAAGCGGTATTGTACCACAAAACCCGGCAGATGTTATAAATACCCGGATTGGTGATTGTAAGGATGTAGCCACGCTTTTTGTGGCTATGTGTAAAGAAGCCGGAATAACAGCGCAACTGGTATTGGTAAAGACGCGTAATAATGGCCTGCATGGTATGCCGCTGCCGACAATTGATTTTAATCACTGTATAGCAAAAGTAAATTTGAATAACCGGGAATATTATATCGAGCTAACATCTAAGTATTTGCCATTTCAATCCATTTATAATCAGTCTTTAAATTCTTCGATACTCGATATCGGTGATAAAGAACCGGCAGCAATCAAATACTTAAATCCGGCCACCCGAAAGCAAAATAGCGTAAGCAGAAACGTAACAGTTGGTTTTAGGAACAAAGACCTGATAGTGAATGAAAATTTGTTTGAAACTGCCGCGCGATCTGCTATTTTACGTGATGTGTACAAGGATCTTTCTGCCAAAGATCAACTGAAAAAGAAAAAGGAGGAACTTTCTGCAGAATATCCTGATAATGAAATAACCCAATTAACCTTTGCCAACCTGAATAAGGTTACCGCTGATACGGTATCTATGAGGATGGACTACGAATTAAAAAATGCTGCCAAGGAGATTGCCGGGCTTTTAATTTTTTCATTGCCATGGTCAGACAAGTTTGTGCCGTCAGATTTTCAAATTACGCTTCCGCGCCTAACCGGGCTTGATGTTAGTCAAATGTTTTCGATGGATAATGAATCTGAAACTATAGTTGTTTCATTACCCGCAGGTAAAAAGATAGTTGAAATGCCGGCACCTGTTAACTTGAATAATGATATAATTGACTTTAGTATTGTGCCCAAAATGGATCATAACAAAATTGTTTTAACACGAACCGTTAAAGTAAAAAAGGATTATATACCGGCCGACAGGGTACCTGAATTTAGTAACTTTTTCAAAAAAATTGTTGATGCAGATAATAAGGAACTGGCCATGAAATAATGACTTAACAAAACGTAAATATTAAATTTAAAAGCAGTTTAAAAACAAACTGCTTTTTTTGTGTTTATAAGGTATTGATAGCTAGTGTACATGAGGTATTTAAGGAAAGGTTACCGGCATAAGGTTTGGAAAATACTGGTAGCCACTTTTAGTGGGTTTAATGATGATAACGGGTTAAAATTAAGCGCGTCATTAGCTTATTACACCATATTTTCTATAGCACCGCTATTGTTTTTGATAATAGCCATAGTAGGCTTGTTCCCATTGGCCAAATCTGATGGTTTGTACCAGCAAATAGGGGCCTATATAGGCAAGGATGCGGCCACACAGATACATAATACCGTTATAAGCTTAAAGCTTAGTGGTAAAAGTAATTTCGGATTTATTATAGGTGTGATTAGTTTATTAATAGGTGCCAGCAGCATATTTGTAGAGATTCAAGACTCGTTAAATATAATATGGCGGGTAAAGGCTAAACCCAAGCGCGGCTGGGTAAAATTATTGCAGAACAGGTTTTTGTCGTTCTCGCTTATTATTAGCCTGGGGTTCCTATTGTTGGCCTCGCTGCTAATCAACCTGGTAATGGACGCTTTGAGTGCGCGTATAGAACAATTTTTACCGGCAATAACAGGCTTGCTGCTAAAAGGCATTAATATAGCTATAACGGCCATAGTAATAACAACCCTATTCTCTATCATATTTAAGTTTTTACCCGATGTGAAAATACGATGGAAGGACGTACGCTCAGGTGCTTTTTTTACGGCGCTGTTGTTTATGCTGGGTCAATATTTAATAGGTAAATACATCCAAAATATAGCACAAGGGTCGGTATATGGCGCGGCAGGGTCAATAATTGTTATTTTGGTTTGGATATACTACACTGCTGCAATATTATATATAGGTGCGGAGTTTACCCAGGTGTATGCAGAAGCTATTGGCTGCAAAATTGAACCGGCAGAATATGCAGTGTACGTTGTACAAACCGAAGTTGAGCATATAGTTAAAGTATTGCCCGCGCAAAACCCCGAAGTTAAAAACGATTTAAAAACTGAAAGCAACCCTTCGTCTAAATAAATAGTATATACTATTAACATTTTGTAAATTTATTTACAATTATAAATACGTGCCGGTGCTGTTTTTAAAAAAGTATTTACTTTCAGCAGGGATATGCTGTTTGCTGTGCTGTTTTTTTACAACGGCGAGGGGGCAATATTTTAGTTTAAACAGCAATGTAAATCGTGTAAAAATCCCTTTTAAGCTTATACGCAACCTGGTTATAGTACAACTAAAAATTAATAAAGCCGGCCCATATAATTTTATTATGGACACAGGTGTGGGCATAATGATTATAACCGATCCGTCATTAGTTGATTCAATTAGTATTCCCGATAAACGCACTATAACAGTATCAGGGCTGGGTGCGGGCGATAGTTATGAAGCATATATTACCGGCCCGCTAAATGTTAATATACAAGGCATTACAAGTACCCAGGTATCAGCCGCTATTTTAAAAAAGGATCCTTTTGGCCTTTCGGGTTATGCCGGCATACCTATACATGGCTTACTGGGCTTTGAGTTTTTTAATAAGCTGGCTGTTAAGGTTAATTTTTCAGACAGCCTTATTACAGTTATGAGGTCGCAGCATCTGCGACGTTTTAAAAAAGGCATAAAAATACCACTGATGATTGAGGCAAATAAACCTTATATGACAGCAACGGTAACATTGAGTGACGGAACCAAACAGGAAAGAAAAGTTATTGTTGACCTTGGTGCGGGGCACGCACTGTCATTAGAAAATGTACCCGATAAAAGCATTTATTCATCCAATTTTATTAAAGCTAATTTGGGCATAGGGTTAAATGGATTAATAAGCGGATACAAAGGGCGGGTTAAAGTGGTAAAATTGGGAAAATATAAGTTAAATAATGTGCTTACTGCTTTTCCTGATGATGATACGCGCGCACTTAGGGTAAAACGCGACGGAAATATTGGTGTGGATATACTTAAAAAATTTACGCTAATTTTTGACTATGCCGACAGTGCATTATTTATTAAGCCTGCTTTTGGCTTCAAAGAGCCTTTTGAGCATGATATGAGCGGGTTACAATACTATGCCGCCGGTGATGGCTATAAGCATGTTATTGTTGACAGTGTAGAACCGGGTTCGCCTGCTGACGAGGCTGGTATATGTAGGAACGATGAAATAACAGCCATAAACTTTAAGCCTGTTGCTGATATGGACCTTGAGCAGATAGATCAGTTATTTAAATCAAAAAACAACCGTAGTATACTTCTGGATATTTATCGCAACAAAGCGCGGGAACGAGTTATTATTACACTAAAGCGCCGTATATAATTATTTGAGCTGACTTAGATTTTCAAAAAAGGCAACTTGAAGGTCAAATAGCGATCTTACATTTATTTTCTCGCCATAAGTATCAAAACATAAAAATCTTGATGTTTTATGATTGCCGTTTTTTTCTTTTTCAACCAAATTGAATGTTTCAAAAAAGTAATGATTGGTTGTAACCATACTTTTATTGTTGGTTTGTGATGTGTTTAGCCTGAAGCCAACGGCATCTATCCAGTTATGTACTTTTGTGTGTAATGAGGGCGCTCGCATGTTTTCATGGGTTAATGTTATATTGTTTTAACGAAATATGGGGCAGGTCTGTTTTAAAAAAAGTTAAAATTTTAACAAACAATCGTTAATTAAATTGTTTAATCTATTTATAGCTTAAGTATTGGTTTTGAGATAATTGTATTAATAGTATCACCTACCCCTAATTGTAGCTCACTACCCTTTATATAGTTAATTATATTATTGTTCTGATACATTATTAACCGTGTAGTTAAAATATTTATTACGAACCTGCAAGGTTAATTTGCATATTATTGTAACAATGATAATATTATGGTTTGTTTTAATAATATATTGTAACAATCGTATGGTTTATAATTATATAATGTAATATAAGTTGAACCTTTGCATCCTAATAATGTTTAGCACTTATTATTTAATAGCATAACACCTTAATATTATGAAACATATTTATTTAACTTTTGTCCTTTTTGCTTTATCACTCACCGCCGCGTATGCTCAAATGGGTAAACAAGTACAGGGCGTTGTTGTAGATACAGCTAATGTGACACAACCCGGAACTGACATTAAATTAAAATCAGATTTGGGCGACAGTACGGTTACCATGACCAATGCTGATGGAAAATTTACTTTTAGCAATGTTAAAGGAAAAAAGATAAAGTTATATATCACTTCGTTTGGTTTTCAACCTATCATAAAAAACTATACACTTCCGGATACCAGTATTTTAATACTTCCAAACATAGTATTACATGCTGTTAGCAATACGTTAAAAGAAGTGGTTATAGTTGGTGTAAACCCTGTAAAATTTAAGGAAGACACAGTAGAATATAAGGTAGCAGCATACCAGGTACGTGAAAATGCACCTGTTGAAGATGTGATCAAAAAGCTACCCGGTGTAGAGGTTGACGCGAATGGTAATGTTACCGCCCAGGGCAAATCAGTTACCAAGGTGCGTATTAATGGTAAAGACTTTATGGGAGGCGACCTACAGGCCGCTACCAAAAACTTACCGGCCGATATAATTGAAGGCATACAGATAATTGATGATTACGGCGACCAGGCTAATTTAACGGGAGTCAGAACAGGTGATCCGCAGAAAATATTGAATTTGACCATAAGAGCCGATAGAAACTATGGCTATACTGTACAAGCTACAGGCGGTGTGGGTAGAGATATGTTGCCTGCTGCACCCGGTGTAACCAATGCTGCACGCTATTTAGGAACAGTTAATGCTTTTAATTTTAAAGGAAACAGGCAAATAACCCTTTTAGGAAATATAAATAACACCAACGTAAATACTTTCAATTTCTCCGGCGGCGGCGGCGGTGGTGGCGGCGGTGGTGGCGGCGGCAGAGGCGGCAGAGGTGGTGGCGGTTTTAATACCGGTTTGGCAACCGTTGCCGACGGTATTACCGATGCCCATTCAGTAGGATTAAATTACCGCGACCAGTGGGACGCCAAAACCGCCGTGTACGGAAGTTACAGTTACTCAAACAACCAAACGCAAACCAATCAATCAAGTTTAGTTGATTACCGTAACTCAACACCTACCAGTAATTCAACAGAGAGTAAAACATTATCCCACCCGGTAAATCAAAGAGCTCAATTTAACATAGAGTGGAAACCGGATACCATAAATTACTTAAAAGTTACCCCAACGTTTACTTCTGCACAAAACAATGGTAGCAGCGTTGAACATACTAAAAACAGCATAAATAATACGCCTAATACCGAGTATGATTTAAATGATGTTAACAATTCAACATCAAATACTTTTGGCTTAACCGCGTTATTTAACCACCGCTTTACTCCGCAAGGGCGCAACCTGAGCATAAACGTGGTAACCAATTTATCTCAAAATAATTCGTTTGATAATCCGCTGTATAAATACAGTTTTGGTAAACCAACGGCACCACTTGACCAAAGAGTTAATTCTGATAATAAAACCAGATCAATAAGCGCTAATTTATCTTACCTTGAACCAATTGGTAGGGTTTCATATTTAGAGTTAACTTATGCATACAGTCATTCTTATACTTCTAATGATAAAGAAACTGACACCCTATCTACAGCCGGCACTTTAAACAATGTTGCCAATTTAAGTAACAACTATAACTTTACTTTTAATACAAATAAAGTAGGCTTAAACTACCGTGTTGTTGAATCAAAGTATAATCTTACTTTGGGTGTAGGTTTACAACCAACAGTATTAGATGGTTATTCGGTAACTACCGCTAGGTCTACGCATATTAGTCAGTTAAACTTTGTGCCAACAGCGCGGTACAATTATACATTTTCACGTACCCAATCGTTTAATGTTATATATAATGGCTCAAGCGGTCAGCCAAGTTTTACACAATTACAACCTGTGCCCGATTTTACCAATCCGCTGTATCCAACGGTTGGTAACCCTGATCTGAAGCCATCATTTACCAATAGTTTTCAATTGCGTTACAACAATTATAATATAGCTACCGGAAATATATTTTTCTTCAACGCATCGTATAGCGCTATCAGCAACCAGGTTGTAAGCAGTACAACTACCTATGCAAGAACACTTACCAGTACAGGTGCAGCTGCAGCTGCTTTAGACCCGGCTTATGATGCAAGATTTTTGGGAACCAACGTAACGCGCTATTTAAATAGCGATGGCTATTCAACAGCAAGCGGCCAGATAACCTATTCAAAGCCCTGGAGCGAGCGTAAGTACACCTTATCGTTACAAGGCAGGGTTGATTATACTAACAGCACAAACTATTCTGCAAGTGTTGATCAAAACTATGTATCAAGCGGCTTAATTAAAAATTCGGCCCAAACCTTAACATTAACTCCCGGCATGCGCTTTAGGGTTGATATAACCGATGTTGTTGACTTACAGGCAATAACCAACTATGCTATTAACACTACTAAAAACTCTGTAACCAGCGCACTTTATAGCGCCAACCAAAATATACGCACGTGGGTATTAGGCTTAAGCGGTAAAAACTTTTTCTTTACCGACTGGACGCTGGGTTATGACTACACTAAACAAATAAACTATGGTTATGCCAGCAACGTACAATCAACTAACCCTAATATATTAAACCTTTATGTTGAACGCAGGTTCCTTAAAGATAACAGGGCGACCTTACGTTTTTCCACATTTGACGTATTTAACCAAAACACAGGCTTTTCAGTTACCACCAATGGTAATATAACAACGCAAACCAATGTTAACAGGCTTGGTCGTTATTTCTTAGCTACATTGGCTATAAGACTGCAAAAATTTGCAGGCAAGGCACCAACACAAGAAAGAAGATTTGATGGCGGTGCAGGTGGCCCTGGCGGTCGTGATCGCGGTGGCTTTGGTGGTCCGGGTGGTGGTCCCGGCGGCCCTGGTGGTCCTGGTGGTGGTCCCGGCGGTCCCGGTGGTGGTCCCGGCGGTCCCGGTGGGGGCAGGCCCGGCGCATTTTAATAGTCCGGCCAAATACTAAAAATAAAAAACGCATCCGATCAATCGGGTGCGTTTTTTATTATATAGTACTTTTTATAAGCTAATTATACTACCGTATTAATAACCCTTTCTAATTCGTCCAGATCAAAGGGCTTAGCCAAATAGGTTTCGGCTCCGGCATGGTTGGCCAATAATTGTATATCGCTGTTTGCCGAAAAGTAAACTACCGGTATATTTTTTAATGCCGCTGTTTTTTTTAAAGTTTGGGTTGCAATTATGCCGCCCGCATCGGGTATCCAATTATCCATAAGTATTACATCGGGCATTATTTTTACAACTCTGTCAGTTATATCATTACAATCAGTAAAAGTATGTACTTCCCAGCCTTGTTCTTTTAAAATATAGTTGCATATAGAAAGGATATCATCATCATCATCAAAAATAATGATCTTGCGCGGGCTGTTGTTAGTCATATTAAACACATATTTCCTATAGCTAAAAAACTAAAGATAACCTTTTTATAAACAAGTTGTTTAGTTAAAAACATGTGTAGTTTTATGAGTTATTACCCCTGCCCTTAATTAGTATTTTAAGGCCCTTACGCTTTAATGAAATTTGTAAGTTGGTAAGCTCATTTTCTTCTACGCTGTAATTATAGCTTGCTAAAATATCTTTGTAAGTCAAAACACCAATAACCTGATTATGTTTTGCAGAAATTACAGGTAATTTATACACGTTTTCTTTGGCCATTATGCTTGCGGCCAATGCCAGCGTATCGGTATCTTTAATAAATAGTGCTTTACGTTTGTTTAATAGTTCTTCGGCATCCTTAATGGCGGTATCTCCGTTTAGGTTTATACCATCTGCGGTAATAACTTGCGATACACTTAATTTTTCCAGAGGATCGGCCCGGTAAGAATCAGGAGTAAACACACCCCTGCGGGCAATCTTCTCCGTCATAATAGTATTTTCCATCAATAAAAACGATACAAGGTACGACGCGCTACAGGCTCCTAATAAGGGTAGTACAGCATTTGATTGCATGGTAGCCTCTAATGCAAAAGTTATACTGGTAAGATAAGCCCTTGATGCCCCGGCAAACATTGCCGACATACCTACCAAACCGGCCAAAGGTACGCTGATACCAGAACCGGGAAATATAACTGAGATTATACTACCCATTAAGGCCCCCGCTGCGCCGCCTATAGTTAATAAAGGAGCCAGCGTTCCGCCTGATGTACCGCTTCCTAACGCTATTGCCCATGAAAGGAATTTAAAAAACATGAGGTTAATTAGCAATGTTATGGTAATGTTGCCCGATAAAACATGCGTGATATTATCATAACCAACGCCCAATGTGTGGGGATAAAAATAACCAACCAAACCAACAAATACTCCGCCTATGGCTGGCCACCACATCCAGTGGATAGGTAATTTTTCAAAACCGTCTTCAATATAATAAACAACTTTAGTTAAACCCAGCGATAAAAAGCCTATCACAAGTCCAATACCGCTATAAATAGCCAACGCCCCGTTTGTGGGTATAAGCACATTGGGCATAGGGAAAACAGGGCCCGATTCAAATAATAAATGATGCCCTGCTGCTCCGGTTATGCAGGCCAGAGCTACAGGCAATATCGCCTTAGGCGAAAACTCAAACAGCAATAACTCAATGGCTAAAAATATGCCGGCTATGGGTGTGCCAAATATAGCGGTCATGCCCGCGGTGGCTCCGGCGGCTAAAAGAATTTTTCTCTCGTTGTTGGTTATTTTAAAAACTTGCCCCAATGTTGAGCCAAGAGCCCCGCCGGTAGCAATAATGGGTCCTTCGGCGCCAAAAGGCCCGCCAGTGCCAATAGCTATAGCCGATGACAAGGGCTTTAAAAAAGTAATGGAAGGTTTGATCTTGCTTTGGTTCACCAATATTTGCTCCATTGCTTCGGGTATGCCGTGCCCCCGTATTGCTTTTGAACCATATAGCGCCATTAAGCCAACCAATACGCCGCCAATTGCAGGTATTATTATTACCCATGCCCCAAGCTGGTTATAAGCCGGACTGTGGAAATTAAAGTTAAATGATCCGTAAAAAAAAATATTAGTTACTAAATTTATAAGATAAATTAATGCTTTAGCCACAACACTGATGGCCATTGCCACAACTACTGATAATGCTGAAATAAAAAGCAGGCGTTTTTTTAATAGCAAACTGTTTTTACTGCCGGTTGTTTTTGTAGTTAAATCACTTAATAGTGGCGAAACAGGTATGCCGTTAACGATGGGGATTTTCATAAAAAATATACTTTTTTGCAAAAATAGAAAAAATGATATAAAATATTGTATAAGTAATGTTTTATGCCATTTTTCTGACTATAATTAAATATAAATATTGTTTAAATTATATTGTATAAAAACAGACAGCCATCTCTTAATAGTCAGATTGGTTATATCGTAGTTGGTTGTTTTAGATGATTAGAATGCATGTGCAATAAATAGTAATGGCATTAAATCATTCCTGTGGCAGTTGTTTTCGGTGTTTGTTGTGTGTTTGCTGGGTATAATATTTTATTTATCTTCAACACAGCAAAAGGGCCACAGGGCAAATTAACAGTCAGGTGATTCATTAATTGAGTCCAATAGCTTATTATTGTGGCACATCATATATCCGAATGAGTAAAGACAATAATAAGTGCGACCTTAAAAGTTGCTTTTTGTGCAAGTTTTGTTTAAATGATTGGATGCCGGCCATTGCATCGCAAAAAAAAAGTTATTGGGTTAAAAAAGGCGAGGCTATATTTAAGGAAGGCGACCCCGTTACCGGCATATACTTTGTTTATACGGCTAGCGTAAAAGTGCATAAGCGTTGGGGCAAAGAAAAGGAGCTGATTTTAAGATTTGCCACCAGTGGCGATATTTTGGGCCACATGGGCTTAGGGGCCGATAATTATTATCCGGTATCAGCAACCGCTGTTGAAGCGGGAGTGGTTTGTTATGTTGATATGGATTTTTTCAAATCAAGTCTTAATGTTAATCCTTCGCTGGCTTATAACCTTATCACGTTTTTAACTGATGAGTTAAAAGAATCTGAACACCGAATGCGCAACCTGGCGCACATGCCGGTTAAAGGCAGGGTAGCCCAAGCTTTAATAACATTACGCAAACAGTTTGGTTTAAACGAAAAAGGTGCCATTAATATAGAGTTATCGCGCCAGGACCTGGCATCATTTACAGGAACCGCCTATGAAACATTATTTAGGGTCCTTATTGACTTGACCGAAGATAAAACGATATCCATATCAGGCAAAGACATTGTTATATTGAACGAACAAAAATTACTTGCCCTTACTGCCGAAATTGTATAATATGATTAAGCCTTTTGCGATAGTATCCTTAACTCCTTGGGATAATAGTTATTGATACGGTTAGGCAATATTTTGGCCCAGCCCAACGCCTGTCCATCAAAGGTCATTAAACTCCAGCCTTTATTATTAGTATCCAGTTGCAGGTTTTCGCGTTTTAAAAACAGGATGGCCTCATCATAAGTTAGCGGTGTTTGTAATACCGCCTGTTTATTTATAATAATACTTAGCGCTAACTCATGGTGTGGTATAAGGTCCTTACCCATTACCTGCCCAATGCTAACGCCCGACTTTTTAATATACAAGTGCCGCTGTAGTATTTGCAGACTTTCTTTATGCTGATGGTTTATAGCCATCCATTCATCGTTAACTTTAAAATAATAATAGTCGGCAGGGTTATTTATGTAAGCCTTTACCTGCTCAAGCTCTGTGGCGGGTACCTTTTGGTTGTTATTGTTTTTAAAAGATGCCAGTTCGCCGCTATTATCCTTCTTTTTTAAACAAGCTGCAAATAAGCCCTCTCCTTTTACTTTATCCGGATAAAAACGATAGCCCCAGGCCTTTTCCCCGTCCGATTCGGTTTCAACAATTCCCCACTCCTTATTAATAGGTATACGTATGCTTTCCAAATCAAATTCTTGGCAAAGCCAATCCAGTATATCTTCATTTTCCTGGTGGGAGTATGAGCAGGTACTATATATAAGGTATCCGTCTTGTTTTAAAGCCGGATAAACATCGGCCAGTATGCGCTCCTGCCGCTGATGGCATAAGTTAACATTAGCCTCGCTCCATTCGTTCATTGCGGCGGGGTCTTTTCTGAACATGCCCGAGCCCGAACACGGCGCATCAACCAATATAATATCAAAAAAGCCCTTTACACGGTTAAAATCCTTAGGGTCATTATTGGTTACTATAGTATTGGCGGTACCCCACCTGTTAAGGTTATCTGCCAAAATGGGCACACGTGTTTTAATAATCTCATTGGCTACCAGCAAATCGTTTGTGTTTAGTGCCGAATTAATGAGCGTGCTTTTACCGCCCGGTGCAGCACAAAGGTCCAATACATTTATAGCCTCGTTTTGAGGTTTAATGTAATTTAAAATATGGCCAATAAACATAGATGATGCTTCTTGTACATAATAACAGCCGGCATGAAAAAGCGGATCGAATGTAAACGATGGGCGTGTATCCAGGTAATAACCATCGGCGCACCACGGCACCGTTTCGCCCTTATTTGTGATTGATGGTTTAAAAGGATTGCTCCGAATTGATGTTGGCGGGCTATTATTTTGATGCGCATTTACAAAACCTGCGTTATCAAAACCCGGCTCAATAGTTAACAGATCAAGAAATTTATCAGGAAAGAGGCGTTTATCCATTTGATTTCAAATATACATATTCAATTTTTCTGATAGGTGCGGCGGCAGTTATTAACAAAAATTTAAGGGCTATGGGTTAGTTTACAGCGTATTACATTTTGTTTTATTTTTTTGTTAATTTCTTTTGGCTGGGTGCCTATTTGTGCGTACATTTGTAGCCCGCCTAATCAAACAGGCGGTTGTTTTTTGAAATTTGCGAGTTAAAAAAATATATTGAAAAAAGTGAAAATAACACTTGACACGTATACTAAATTATTCGCATCTTTGCAGCCGCTTCGGTAACGAGGCAAAAGGTTAAAAAATTAATATCCTACGGGATTTTAAAAATAGGTTCTCTGCGACAGAGACCAATAAAAGTTCTTTTAAGAAATAGAAAATCATGCAGCGTAGCGGGCCTTTAAAGGTAAGCGAGGTTGAAAGAAGGAGGAGAGCGGGTAACTGCAAACTGAAAACTCACAACTGCTAACTAAAAGAAGGTTTG
>NZ_JBDTJZ010000092.1:0-7548 GCF_039935595.1 Mucilaginibacter sp.
TAAATAGGCAAGCCATGCAGGGATGTTAAAATTTCGGGTAAAAAAATGTCATCAGGCTGTGGTTCCAGTTGCCAGGGGACGTAAGTTTCGGGCATAAGGGGATGTTCCCTGCTTATTTTTATTAACCGTTCAACTTCTTCTATTTCCATTATATAAATATACGTAGAGGTGCAATATGGCGCACCTCTGTAGTTAATTACGTTTAAAAGCGAAAAGTGTTGCTTCTTTGAAAAAAAAATCCCCTGTATCGAAATGATTTAGGGGGCGTTTAAAAGAAAATATTAGATGGAAAATACATTTTTGGGAATTATTTTATTTGTAAAATTTATAAATGAGCTAATCCCTGTGAATAATGTTTAATGTGAATAACCTAACCCGCCCTGTCATTTCCAACGAGGAACGAAGATAAATCAACACATAAAAATACATAAATTAGTAGCGTGTAGGTTCTCATCAGGTTTCGAAATGCCGGTAATAGGAGGGATTTTAATGTTAATAACCCTATACTTTATGTTAATAACAGGTTAATAAAAACTATAAAATAAATTTGCAAAATCTCGCTGGTGTCCCGATATTGAAATCATCAAGAACGACGTACTTTGACAGCCTTACAGGAAAAACAGAAAGTGAATCGGGCGAAATCTTAGGATGAGCTAAAGATCACAGGAAAGCCTGAGTTACACAAAAATGAAAAGCTCGAAAGAGTTTGAAGGTGAGTGTTAACTAAAAGGTGTTAAGCGGGTTGCATATTTTTTACGGAGAATGGCAATGCGGTTAATGACCTTGAAGCAATCAGCGTTAGCAAACAATGATGGTCTGCATTACTGAAAAGAGGATGTATATCGGAGTTGAGCGAAAGCGAAGTGTTAGCATCCGCAAGGGTGAGAGCAAAAATCGAGTCGCATACAACATGGATAGATCAAAACTTACAGCGGATAAAGACATTATCAGCGTTGGCACTAATAACGATGAGCAATCAGGTCGGTTAATTTTACACAAAACTTGGTTCTTCTGCATAACTACGGTTAGGCAGAGGCAGAAAACGGGAGATTCAAATCGAAAGAGGCGGCTCCCGTTTTTGTTTTATAGGGTTTTTGTTAATCTCCCAAACCAATCTTTAATCTTCTCGCCAATCTTCAACCAAATTCCTTAATTTAGTGCCTTATGCAAAAGGACGGCAAAAGCAAGCAGAACGGCAGAAAAAAGATATTTGTGTTAGATACCTCGGTTATACTGTACGATCATAACGCCTTCGAAAACTTTCATGAACACGACGTAGCCATACCCATACAGGTACTGGAAGAGCTGGATAACATGAAAAGTGGTAATGATACCCGTAACTTTGAAGCGCGTAGCTTTATAAGGTTAATGGACGACCTTTCGCGCAAAAGCCTGGTTAATCAATGGCAGCCCCTAAATGGATTAAATAAGGGTAGTTTTAAGGTGATCATGGCTTCCGAAACCCTTACTCAAAATGCCGAAACTATATTTGGATCAGATAAAACAGATAACCGGATATTAAATTCGGCATTAAGTTTACAGGAGGAACACCCGGATAAAAAGGTGGTGCTGGTATCAAAGGATATTTGTTTGCGCCTAAAAGCAAAATCACTTAACCTATATGCCGAAGATTATGAAACAGGTAAAATAAAAAACCTGGACGAACTATACACAGGTGAAACTACCTTAACTAAGATTGACGACCAACTCATCAATCAGCTAAATAAAACAGAGTTCCTATCAGCCGATGAGTTTAATATTAAGCCGCATAACAACAACCACTTTTATATTTTAAAGGGAAAAAAGACGGTATCGGGATTTTATAATAGCCAAACCCGGCAACTTGAAAAAATAACCGAGCAGCCGGTATTGAATATCTTCCCAAAAAATTTGGAGCAGGCTTTTGCCATACACGCTTTGTTAAACCCGGATATTAAGCTGGTTACTATACAAGGTAATGCCGGTACGGGTAAAACGTTGTTGGCATTAGCCGGAGCGCTTGAGCAACGTAAATACTACCGCCAGATATACGTAACACGCCCCATAGTGCCGCTTAGTAATAAGGATATTGGCTTTTTGCCGGGAGATATCAAATCAAAGATAGACCCCTATATGGCACCTATATGGGATAACCTGAAATTTATTAAAGATCAGTTTGCCGATGACGAGAAAATGCAGGCCAAATTGGATGAGTTGGTGGCTAATGATAAAATATCTATAGCGCCACTGGCCTTTATACGCGGGCGCACGCTAAGCAAAATATTCTTTATTGTAGACGAGGCACAAAACCTTACGCCTCATGAAATAAAAACGATCATATCCCGAGCTGGAGAGAACAGCAAGTTTGTATTTACAGGGGATATTTACCAGATAGATACCCCATACCTGGATGCGGAAAGTAACGGCTTATCCTATTTAATTGATAAAGCTAAAGAGCATCCGCTTTATGCACACATCACCCTGCAAAAAGGGGAGCGTAGTGAGTTAGCTAATTTAGCTACGGAGTTGTTGTAAAGTCTATTATGACAATATTGGATAAATTATTTTATAGTATAATCAAAGCTTCTGAGAAAGCCGGAAGCAGATTTGCTTTTAGGCTTTTTTTCTTTTTACTATTCTTAAATTTAACGTCGATATTATTACTCGTTAATACTAAAGTTGACAAATTTTCATTTCCGTATATTGAAAGTGATTGGGTGCTATTTATAATCGGATGGTTTTTATCAATAAGTATAACATGGTTGTATTATAAGAGAAGAAATGTTATTATCGATTATTACGATAATAAACAGGTTGTCGACTATAACTTTAATGTTATAATATATTCAATTATAAGTTGTTTGTTTTTTTAGTTGTAACCACCAAATTAATTTAAATAAATTGTCATTTCGAGCATAGCGAGAAATCTATACACAGATACATGTCGCTTCATAGATTTCTCGCTACGCTCGAAATGACAGAAATTGTTTATTACACTTCCGCCACCACACTTTCCGTAACTTTGGCAATATCGTTACTGATCTTATTAATAAAACCTAGTTGGTCTTTCAATAAATTATCAGCTGTGGATGGTACTGCTGTATAGGTTTCTGGTACTATAAGGCCATTTTTTTCATTAACCAGTTCAATCTTTTTGCCGCCTAATTTTTTATTGCTTTCGTTGAGCAGGGCAAAGCTTTTTTTAATAGTTCTAAGCGTATCGGGTTGTGCCTTATGGATACCTTTTACCGTGATGTCTGATGCTACAGTAGCTATGTAAGAGGATAAAATATGGTTAAGCACCACAAACTTATGGATGTCTTTAATATTACGCTGCTTGCTTTTTGGCTCGGATGTCATCCGCTCAAATGCGGCAGATAAGTTGGCCGATTTAACATACACATCCTTTCGCGCCAGCTTATAATCAGTAGTCGACACGGTTTTGCCGGCAATAGTATCGGCAATTTTTGCCAGATAGTTTAAATTGGCATGTATCACTTCAGACAGCGCACGTTTCATTTGCTCAAACTCCCAGGTAGGGAATATGGCGTAACTGGCTATAAACGCAATGGTTGAGCCTATAACGGTATCTAAAATACGCTCTTCTACAATGTCAAGATGGCCAATACCTAAAAACTTAAAAAGTATAAGCACATACGGAGTCATGAAAATTACGCTTACCACATAGTTTAACCTCGAAAAACTATAAGTACCCAGCATAAATATCACCATTAGTACAAACTGAACATTGTTGTTGGGTATCAGTAATAATATCATTACCCCGATAATTCCGCCGCCAATAGTACCCACCAAACGTTGGTAATTGCGCTGCTTAGATAGGCTGAACCCCGGTTTTAGTATCACTATAATAGTTAACAATACCCAATAACTATGATGGCCAAGCGATAACGATTTAGCCGCTATAAATCCTACTAAACAAACCAATGATACACGCAAAGCATGTTTAAACGCGCCCGAATCGAGTGTGAAATTATCAAAAAATACATGTGGTTCGTAATCCTGGTGGGTAACAAATTTGGAGTACTCCACATCAGGTAAGCCTTCAATCAGTATTTTTGACGAGGTGGAATTGTAGTAGTCGAAAATATTTTCAATTTCGTGGTGCAGATCGCGCAGGTTTACCAATATTTTTTTGAGCACCAAGTTGCTGGTTTCATTGCCGCCAACGGCATCAATTTTGGTTTTTAACTGCTCAAGTGCTGGCATAAAATCAACCAGATTTGTATAGCGGGCGTTTGATAGTATGGCATAACCAATGTTTTCTAACTCATTAGCCATTTGTTGCAACAGGTGCGCTATATCAGTTAAGATACCGGTATCCTTAAATTTTTCGCGGATATGGGTATAATCATAATGGGTAGCCATAATATGCTCAAACATATCTACCAGATCAACAAAGGTAAGCACCAATATCCTGCTTGCGTTGGTTGATTCGCGCACCATTACCCGGCTTTTAAAAAGTAGTTCACGCACGGCATCCTGGTGTTGGCTCACCTGTATTTGTTGCGATACCAGTTTATGATAATTGGCATCTATATCAGTATCAGGTAAATAAAAATCAGCTTTTATCCGTAAAAATTTAACAATATCAGCAACGTTTTCGCCCAATGCCTGCTGGGCGGCCCGGTAGGGGCGTATACCAAAAAATAAAAGACTAAACAACATATACCAAACTCCGCCGGCTAAAATACTTGCGCTATAACTTAGTATTTCATCGGGTTTAAGATCCTTGTCAATCATAAATATCATGATCAATAATGATGATGTACCTACAGATGCGGCACGGTTGCCATAAACCGTGAACATGGAGAATATAAACGAAAAAGCAGTTACCTCTAACCCCAGCGTATAAACATTTAGCCTTGCGTAGCCGGTGGTAACTGCAACAATAAACAGGCATAAATTGCCAATGGCCATACCATTGCGTTTATGCATTATCGGGCCGGGGTTATCAATAACACAAATACATAAAGCACCTAATGAAAGCGCAATCCCCAGATCAAATTTATCAAACTGCAAAAGTACCAATGAGGGCAATAATATGCCCATAGACATACGCAAACCATCAGAAAAGTACTGACTAAAAAAAAAGCTTTTTGTTTCTTTAGCTGAAGGAAGCATTAATAATAGGTTATTATTCAATTGGTTAAATTGCTATTGCAAAAATTTTAGTATGTTGGTGTTTTTGTAATCAAAATTAAAACTAAATATTCATATCATTATTATTTATGTAATATTTAGGGTTTTTGGTTAAATATAATTAAATTCACACCGAATAAAGTGCGGTGGTCTTGTATTTGATTTCTAAAATAAAAAAACTTTATTAATATGTCTTCAACGTTAAAACTCAGCCAAAGAGAAACAGCTTTTAATAACGAGGTTGTTACCCGTTTTGAGTTATATAACAGTTTGTTTCAAACCCTGCCATTTTACCAGGTTAAAGATACAGGTATTTTATTGCCGTTTTTTAGTTCGCATTGCGAAAAGGGCGCAGCCAAACAACAATCGCCAACGGAAATTATTGAATCTTTTTTCCAAAAGTATGTGCCTGGGATTGATCATAGAGAACAGTTGAACCGTTTGTTTCGGTTTATTCAATATATAGAAAGACAAGTGGTGTTATTTGATGCAATCGAAGACTCATCATTCAGTAAAATTGGCCGTGCTGATGATATTGGCACCCTACAGGGGCTTTTGCAACAAGCTGCAATTAGCGATCAGGTTAGGAGCGATATTAGTAATAAACTTAAAGATTTTTCTTTGCGACTGGTGCTTACAGCTCACCCAACCCAGTTTTATCCGGGTACGGTGTTGGGTATCATGACTGATTTAATAGAGGCATTAAAAACAAACGATATTAGTACCATTGATGTTTTGCTGCAGCAATTGGGTAAAACCCCATTTTTAAATAAAACATCGCCAACACCGGTTGACGAAGCTATAAGCCTGGTTTGGTTTTTAGAGAATACGTTTTATCATGCAGTATCAGCCATACAATCTAAATTGGCCGACGAGTTTGATATTGACGAGAACCGCAGTAGGCAAATACTTGAGCTTGGCTTTTGGCCTGGTGGCGACAGGGATGGTAATCCCAACGTAACTACCGCTATAACCGGCGATGTTGCCCGCTTGTTAAGGCAGATCATATTCAGGTGTTATTACCGCGATTATAGGGTTTTAAAACGACGCATAACTTTCAGGGGTATTGAAAATACCATGAAAGCACTTGAAGAATTACTTTATGAAAATGCTTTTAATAAGCAGTTAGACAATGCGAAAAATATACAAGCAGAGTTGTTAGAACTATTAAGTTCTATACGTGAAACTTTAATCACGAGCCACAATAGCTTGTTTGTAAATATTGTGGAGGATCTGATACAAAAGGTGCGCTTGTTTGGCTGTTTTTTTGCTACGCTGGATATTAGGCAGGATAGCCGGATTTTGCGCAGTGTATTTAAATATACTACCGAAGAAATTGGAACAGGCATTCCTGAAGATTACGATAAAATGGATGAGGACGGCAAACTAAAAAGTATAGTGTTTAACCGGATAGACTTCAAATGCCCTGACGATGCTGATGATATGACCAAAGATACGCTGAATACCATCAGGTTAATGAAGCAAATTCAGCATAGTAATGGCGAAAAGGCTTGTCAGCGTTTTATTATTAGTAACTGCCAGCAGGCATCAGACATCTTACAATTAATAGACCTGTTTTTATGGAGCGGGTGGGATAAAGATAATCTTACGGTTGATTTTATGCCCTTATTTGAAACCGTTAACGATCTTAAGGTTGCTGCCGGAGTAATGGAAAAGCTATATACCCATCCATTTTATGCAGCGCATTTAAAACGCAGGGGTAATTTTCAAACTATAATGCTTGGTTTTTCTGATAGTACTAAAGACGGTGGTTACCTGATGGCAAACTGGTCTATCTACAAAGCAAAGGTTGAACTTACAGCCATGGCCCGTAAGTACGGTATTGACCTGGCGTTTTTTGACGGTCGTGGTGGCCCGCCGGCTCGTGGTGGTGGTAAAACCCATCGTTTTTATGCTTCAATGGGTAGTGAAATAGCCAATGATCATATACAACTAACCATACAGGGCCAAACAGTAAGTTCGCAGTACGGATCTGTTGAAACTGCCCGTTTTAATATGGAGCAATTGATAAATGCCGGCGTAATATCTGCGCTGAACCCTGATGATAATGATGTGTTGAACAAAGATCAAAAGGCTTTAATAACTGATATGGCTGCAGAGAGCTATGAATTATTTATGGCTCTGCGGCAGCATCCTTTATTTGTAGAATATCTGGAGAAATACAGTCCGCTAAAACTATTGTCTCGTGTCAACATCAGTAGTCGCCCAACAAAGCGCAATGCTAATGCACCGTTAAAACTGGATGATTTGCGGGCAATAAGCTTTGTAACCGCCTGGAGCCAATTAAAGCAAAGTATTCCCGGATTTTATGGGGTAGGCACTGCCTTGAAAAAAATGAGGGATAATGGGAGATGGAATGAGGTTAAGTATTTATACAATACATCCGGA
>NZ_JBDTJZ010000093.1:0-14936 GCF_039935595.1 Mucilaginibacter sp.
GATGTTTACAGATACTTCGGCCAATCGGTACACGTTCCCTTCGCGGGCACGGTAATCGCCGCCTTTAATGGTATCATAAAACAGGCGGTAAATACTGTCACCGTCGTTTTGATAATTTTTAGCTGCATTGATACCACCCTGTGCCGCAATAGAGTGCGCACGGCGCGGGCTGTCCTGGAAACAAAATGCCTTAACATTATAACCCAACTCGGCCAGTGAAGCGGCGGCTGATGCACCTGCCAAACCCGTACCTACAACTATGATATCGTATTTACGTTTGTTGGCCGGGTTAACCAGCTTTAAGTTAAATTTATGCTTGCTCCATTTTTCGGCTAATGGGCCGGCAGGGATTTTAGCTTCTAAACTCATTCTTCTTTTATTTACGAATTACGAATTACGATTTTAGAATTATGCGCTTGGCTCGTAAATCTAAAATCGTACATCGTAATTATTTTAAACTCTTTAAATAATAAACTATCGGCATCAGGGCAAAACCCAATGGTATAATTACCCCAAAAAACCAGGTACCTATAAATTTCACTACGGGCGTGTATTTACGGTGGCGCCATCCCAGTGTTTGAAACGCGCTTTGAAAACCATGCAACAGGTGAAACGCAACCGCGCCCATGGCTATTACATAAATTATAACATACCATAACTGGCTAAAGCTTTCTTGTACCCGTGCGTGCAGATCTTTAACCCTCACTATCTCTGTATCGCCCTCGGTGGTTGATGAATGCTCAAAAGTTGGGTCGGCAGGGGTAAAATCACTAACCGTAGTTTGGTTGGTAAGTACATCGGTACGGTATTCTTTATAAGTTACCGTATTGGTAAACTTATACTTATACCAAAAATCGCCCATGTGTATTACAAGAAATAGCAACAAAATTGATCCAAGCAGTCCCATATTTTTTGACGACCACGAGGCTGGCGCATCATTATGGGCAGCATACGTTACCGGACGTGCCTTTTTATTGCCGATGGTTAACACCAATGCATAAATAGCATGTACTATTATTGCCAGGTACAATAGGTATGCAATAACTTCTATCGGCGGGAAATGCGTTAAGAAATTGGCATACATATTAAAGCTATACCCATTGTCGTCGCAAAACAACAAAAGGTTACCGCCTAAGTGTACTATTAAAAAAGTACACAAAAACAACCCTGTTAAAGCCATTATAAGCTTTTTGCCCAGCGATGAGTTAAAGGTTTGTTTAATTTCGCTCATTATAATGTAAAAATTTATTTTGGCAAAAGTATTTATTAAAAGCCAAAAGATATAAATGGTTGCGGGTTATTATGGGGTTAATGGTTATTTAGAAACAATCTAAAATGGTTGATTTCTAAAATATTCAAAATAAACTATTAATTTAGTGCATCCTAAACCTTATCCCAATGAAACCAGCCTATTTTATTTTTTTCGCCTTGCTTTTGGCGGGGTGCAATTTTCAAAACATCAAAATATCGGGTACCGCGCGGGGGATGGATACAGGTGTTGTGAGCATTATTGATCTTTTTGGTAAAACCATTTTTGGTGCCAATATAACTGCAGGAAAATTTGATATAAAGCAGGAAAATTTGCCGGCATCGGGTTATTATACATTTTCTGTTACGTCGGGAGCTTTTCCGCGCGATTATGAGGTTTACCTGGAACCAGGCAGTTACATAATTAACATACCCGAAAATGACCACGACTATCTTCATATTACTACCAACTCCAAAACACAAAACAACTTATCAGCCTATTATACCTTTGAAGATAGCATGATGACTGATTACCGCAAGGATAAAGATATGTGGGTGGCTAAACTAAATGACCCGAAGGCCAAACTTTTACCCGATGCCGAGATCAATAAAATTATTGAAAAAGTAGAATCGACGCGCAAGCGTGAACGGGGTATGCACATAGCTGTAATGGATATGTTTATAAAAAAATATCCGCAAAACGATATTGTACCCCATATTATAACCAATATGGATTACAAAACCAGCCCCGGTGCGTATTATATGCTTTACAATAAGTTGAGTACAAAAGCAAAAAACAGCGATGAGGGCAAACAGGTGGGCGAGCAGCTACAACAACTTGTTAAACAAACCGAAACAAAGCCATGAAAACTGTTTACACAATAATCGCCTTGGTACTTTTAACCGGCTGCCAATTTCAAAACATTGAAATTACCGGTATCGCACCCGGCATGGATGGTGCAACAGTAAGTATTGTTGGTACTAACGATAAAACTATCTATGGCGCCAATGTTCAATCGGGCAAATTTAAAATTGAGCAACAGGTATTAAATGAGTCGGGGTATTACAATTTAGAAATAAGTAAACCCGGAGCCCGGGGCTCAAAGTATAAAATATACCTCGAACCCGGGAAATACAACCTTGAACTCTCAGCAGATAAAAAAGAAATATACCCTGTTATTCATAGCTCATCAAAAATCCAAAATGATCTTAGCCAGTACCTTCGTTTCACAGATAGCGTATTGTATAAAATAAATAATGAAGTAATCGTTTGGACACAGAAAATGAATGATCCGCGCGCTGCGCTATTGCCTGACGCTGAATATCAAGCTATCATTACCCACCTTAAACATGCTCAGGATGAAGCATTAAAAGCGGCCCCGTCTACTTTAGACCAATTTGCAAGTAAATACCCCAAAAATGAAGCTATTGCCCATGCTATGAACAACATGTCTATGGAAAGCAAGGCGGCGGCTTACTATAAAATATTTCAAAAGCTTGATCCGGCTGTTAAAAACAGTGATGATGGTAAAAAGGTGGGGCAGAAATTAAATATATTGGTTAATCTCTCCCCGGGAAGCATGGCTCCCGGTTTTTACGGCGAAACACCCGATGGCAAAAAGGTAAATGTTAAAGACTTGCATAAAAAGATTGTATTAGTAGAATTTTGGCGATCGGGCAGTATAAAAAACCGCGAAAATCACCAAAATATGCTGGGCAGTTTATTACCGGGTATACAAGGTGATGCGTTGGGTATTATCAGCGTATCATTTGATACCGATAAAAACGACTGGGTAACGGCAATTAAAAAAGACAAAATAAACTGGCCCCAGGTTTGCGACCTGAAAGGCGACGACTCGCCAAACGCAAAAAACTGGAACGTTACAGAACTCCCCACTTATTACCTTTTAGATGGGCAGGGTCGTATTATTTATGCTGATATATATTACAGCGAGTTGCCCGTATCAATTAACCAATACCTGGCCAAACATTAATCAATAGCAATTACTTTATCTTTAGCTACGGCAAATATTTTATCGGTCTTGCTGTTGCGTATGGCAACCCTGCCGGTAAATTTGCCAAATGATGGCAATATGGCCTGCCCGCTGCCAAAGGCAAAGCAAGGAAGGGTTAACGCCTGCCGCCCCCTGCCAACCAGGCTTATGCCCGGGTGAATGTGCCCGCAAAAAACATAGCCCTTTGCTTTTTGCAGTTCGGCACCGGTTAACGGGTGGTGCAGCATTAAAAACGGACCTATTATAAACTCGTTATATATTAAAATATTCAGTTTGCTGTAGTGCCGCTCATCAATAATGTCATGATTGCCTTTTATTAATAGGATATGTAGTTGGGGGAATTGCTGTCGCCATAGCCTAACCCATTCCCAATCGGCATTCATATCGCTATGAAAAAAATCGCCCAGGAAAATTATTTTTTCGGGATGATGCTCGGCTACCAGGTCCGAAAGTACGGCCAGATCATCCTGCTCCATATCGCGGGGTACCGCAATACCCGCTTTACGAAAATGGCCCACCTTGCCCAAATGTACATCGGCAACAATCAGCGCTTTTTCCTGCTGCCAGTAAATAGCTCGTTGTGGTAATAATAAAATATCCTGGTTAAGCAGTTTAAAGGGCAGGCCGGCACTAATGGTCATATACCGCAAAGATAATTAAAACTAAAAGGCATAAAAAAGGGCCGAAAGACTCTCGCAGTTTTCGACCCTACATCTACCTATGAAAAACACCCCTTTTTTTGAAAAGGGCAATTATAGGTTTTAAGTCAAACGAAATGCCAATTGTAAATAAAGGCCAAAATGCCACCATAATGAACTATTGGGTAATGTTGGCCGGTTTTGTTGAGGAAACAAATTCCCATATTGTGGCATAAATTTGCACACAAAATATATTATTACAAACCATAACGCCCCTGTATTGTTACACCCTACATGGACCATAATATATACCTGTTAGCTACCGACCCGCATAACCCATGCCGGGACGTGATACACTCGCGCGATACAGGATTAAAGATCAAGGTCTTTTGCCTTAACAACGAGAGGTTCAGCCCCAACAGTAACGAGATACAGCTATATGGATACGCCCATTCAAAATTATACGCGTTTGAAACCATTGATATAAAAGCCGAAGACGCGCTGGATGTAGTAGGCGCCATACAATGGTATGCTGATTATATAGAATATCCGCAAATGGAAATTCTGCCTGAAGACCCGCGACCGGGGCAAAATGTGGCAATGTAGATCAGCTTTTACTCATCCAAAAAAGTGCAAGGCCGTTAATTGGGCGGTGTTTATGCCGTAGTTCCTTGCTATATGTCCATACGCACACCTAACTTTGCTGAAATGATTATGCAACCTTTCCGCACAATTTATTGAATTTGAAAACGAATACCAGGCTGTAGCTTGGCATTTGACAAGATTCATTCAAAGCCTTTTAATTTATTTTTTTCTCTAACTCAATAACTTAGGCCCTATACCGATACCAACAGTTAAACCCTGGATAGTTTCTAATAGTCAGAATAGTAAAACGATGTTAGAATGCATCACATTATAAAAATAAAATTAGAAAGACTATGAAACGTATAATTTTTTTAATCTCAATATTTACTGCAACACTAAGTGTTAATGCAGCAAAAGCCCAGGTTGGTGTACATGTAGGTTTAAATTTTGGAACCCCTTACTATGATTATCCACGTCGTGTTGTCGTGGTTCACCACAATCCTGTATATTATCAGGAACAAGTTTACGAAGGTCCCGCTCCGGTAGATTATGATGCCCCGCGACGTATCTATTACCAACAAAATTACTATGATCGTATACGGGAGCGCCAGAATTATTATCACCGCATGCACGAAATTGAAGAACATGGATATTATGGTCGCGGATATAGGAACCACCATAGAGACGATGATGATGACTGAGAATAGTAACAAAGTCAAGGATAAGAAATGATAACTCCTAAATAAAACGCCAAGCTGAGAAGCCTGGCGTTTTTATTTACTATGGTTAAATTACCTTAGTATGGCTGCCATATTGTACGAACATGTACGACCACCTGTACAAACGCACATCGCACAAAACAATGTTCAAAGCGTGGCAAAATTGCCCCTATAAGTTCAAATGATGATTACTAACCCCCAATTTTTCTCCTATAAATCAAGCATTAATCACTATTTCAAAATTTATTTTGAGGAGTTGCCACATAATTCTATATTTGCAATCCCAAAACGACGGGAGTTTAGCTCAGCTGGTTCAGAGCATTCCGATTTCAATCGGAAGAGTCACTGACCGAAGGGTTAACAAAACAAGGGAGTTTAGCTCAGCTGGTTCAGAGCATCTGCCTTACAAGCAGAGGGTCACTGGTTCGAACCCAGTAACTCCCACAATTTTAAAAGCCTTTAGATTAATTTCTAAAGGCTTTGTCGTTTTATCCCATATAACCAAAAGCTACCCGAATGCGTATAAACAAAAGTTGCGCTAAACGGGTGATTAAAATTTACCAAACATATCCAATAGCCATTAACCAAAAATGCTAATTTACTCATACTTAATAAATTAAAAAAACAAGTTAGTTGATAATTTCTATATTTGTTTAACTAATTAATATAACCGATTAAACTCATTTTATGAAAAAGACCTATTTATCACTTTTTGCTTTTTCTGTAGCCCTCTCGCTGCTGGCTATAGGATGCACAAAAAACTCTTCGCCAACACCAACCGATACCTCAGCGCAGATGGCTTTTGCCATGCAGTCTGACAATGCTTTGGCAACATTGGCATCTGGCAATGGAAGTGTAGGCGGGGGCCTAACTACTTTTGCGGCAACAAGTACAGCATCTGTTGCCTGGACAACGGCTACCGCTAATATCAGTAAATTCAAGTTTGAGGCAAAAAAAGCCGGTGTAGCTTTTGAGGTTGTCTCAAGTGGCCTGGTAAATGTTGACCTATTTGCTACGTTACCTTCTACTATCAACGCTACTATAGTTAATGGCACTTATACCAACGTTGAACTGCATGTTGTTTTAGCTAAATCAACCACCACAACTTTACCATTTGTATTGAAAGGGACCTACACAACCAAAGCGGGCAATACCGTACCTATTGAATTTGATTTTAACGATGATGCCGAAATTGTAGCCGTAGCTAATGACCTGACCATTGATGGAAAAACCAATTTATTGGCCAAAGTAAGTTTACATTTAAGCCAACTATTGGCTAACGTTAGCGCGCAGGAAATTGATCAGACAGTTAGAACCAATAACACGATCTTAATAACCAGCGCTATCAACCCTACGGTTTATAATAAAATAAAAACCGATTTAATGCTGAGCGGCGGTTCAACAATTGTAACTACCGCCAAATAAGCGTATAAAATATAGTTAAGCTATTACTGTTTAACACCGATAACTCCCACTAAGCCTGATATTTCTATCAGGCTTTGGTGTTTTAGCCTCTGCGCAATATCTTTTATGTTTTGCTACCATGACGGGTTTTTTACTGCGTGCCGATAATGGTTTTATGGTCAAAGACCCGACAGTTTTTCTATCAGCATGGCCTCACCGGGCTACCTCCCCAATGTGTGCCCGAAGCCAGATGCTCGCCCTTCATAACCAGCGATAAGGGCTGTAACGTAACATCATCGCCTATATGGCTATCATATAAAATAATACTACGGCTGCCTATACTGGTTCGTGCGCCTATGTTAACCGGCCCTACTTTCATAATTCTATCTTCAAATAGGTGAGTTTGTGGGCCGCAGTCTTCGTTAAGCGCAGCATCATCGCCTATGGTAACCATATCGTATTCGGTAATATCTGTAGTATTCATCCAAACACGTTTACCTATTTTAACGCCAAATAAACGCAGTGCCATTGGCAAAAACGGTGTTCCTTTCAAAAAATCAAGCATAAAGGGTGCGGCCAACGCTTCGTATGTAGATGTTATGGCCTCGCTGCGCCAAACGTAATGCGTCCACATGGGTTTTTGGGTGGTTTTATAAACCCCAACAAATACCCACTTTAGCATCAGTGTAATAAAGAAAGCCGGTAGCCCCATATAAATTAAATAATAAAATGGCAGCTTAGGTAACTGGCCAATAACCTGCAATACGCCCCTGTCTTTTACTAAATCGTGGCAATAAGCTATAAAAAGCACACTACAACAAATTATCACCGTTTCGGGCAATACAATACGGATAGTCTCAATTATGCCACGTGCCAACCTACGCTGCCAACTGGGTTTAGTGGTTAATGATGCGGCAAAATCTCCACTGGATTGCCTGCGCGGAAGCGCAATGGCGGGCGAACCAAACCAATCATTAGCCGGGGTTGAAGCTAACTGCGCGGCCGTAGGCGGCACTGAAAGTACACCTATAAGCATGTTACTGCCCAATTCATATCCTTGTGGTATCAGGGCGCTGTTACCTACAAAGCTTTTATCGCCAATTTTGGTGTGATTGAGGATTAGCCGCTGTCCGCGAATATCTTCTTCGCCCAGGGTAACGGCATCGGCAATAAAACATTCGTCCCCAATTTCAAGCATGGTGTGGGTAACGTTACTGGCGGTTGATATTTCTGAATTTTTGCCAACTTTAGCGCCCAACAACCTGAAAAAGAACGAAACAAACACCGTGGCATAAATTGGGTGCAATACCACCAGGGCTGTTGAAATAAGTTGGTCTGCCAGCCATTTTCTGACATAGGTACGACTGTATACCGGGTATATCCCCGGTTTGATCCCTTTTAAAAGTAACCTCGATACAACAACCGTTTCCAACGCAAAAAGCACTATATACATCAGGGTGAGTAATGGTATATGTACAAAATAGCCAAAATCATAATCGGCAGGCGTTGAAAGGTCGAGGTAGTTTAGTATTTCAATAACAGGCCACAATGGCAATAATATCACAATAGGAAAAACCACCAATAACACACTATAGATCAACCCATACTTCTTTGTTTTCCGCTTTAAGGGCGACAATGGCTGCTGCAAATCGCCAGCCGGCACCTCGTGGCTCTTTTCAGCAGGGCTGCCCTTCCAAACCTCGCGTACGCCTATAGTTTTTTCGGCTTGCAGGTGGCTTAAATCTGCCAGTTCGCCCCACTCAAGTACATTGCTTCCGCCTGATAGCACAGAACTGCTCCCTACATAGCCGTGATCTGCGATCTTAATTTTGCGGAAGCTAATCATACCATTTTCAACAGAAACGTTATCCAAAACCACGCCCGAGCTAAGGGTTACATCACTACCTATTTCAACCAGATCATGCGCGCCTATGGATATGGTACTTAACTGTGCATCCTTAGCTACTTTTGCGCCTAATAAACGCAGGTATAAGGGGTAAATCGGTGTGCCGCTCATGTATTGCTCGGGCGCAACGTCAAGTACGCGCTTAACCAACCAATACTTAAAATAATACCATCCCCATAACGGATGATCGCCCTCTTTTACTTTACCCAACAACAGCCATTTTAGCCCTATACCTACCGCGAAAATAATAGGCGGCACAATGCAATAAAGCAATAAGGCTACTATAATAGCAATTCCGCGATCTTGTCTTCCAGACTCCGTTTGAGCCACTACGTAATAATAGCCCAGGTAGGGTATAAATATTTGTATGGCGAATAAGCTATATATAAAAAGCAATGATATCGCTTGCCCTAAACCACAAAGGAAATACCGCAAGGGCGGAATGCGGTGAAACAATCCGGCTATTTTTTTAGGCTGATTGCTTTCCTTTGCTGTTTCTTCAAAAGCTTTGATCAATTTAACAAGCGGCCGTATGGTAAAAACATCCCTTAATGATGCCCTTTCCAGGCCGGCTTGTTGCCTCAGGATGGTTATAAAATTGGCCGCCAGGAGCGACTCGCCCCCCAGATCATTAAAAAAATCCATATCAGGGGTAATTTCCCGGTTAGGAAACACGTGCGATAACGCCGCCATCACCCTATCAGCTATGGGCGCTTCCGGATCTATAGACAATGGCTCGTCCAATTCCATTGCCAGTAAGGCTTCCGGTACAGGTAATGATTTACGGTCTATTTTACCGCTTGATAAACGTGGCATAGTATCCAGTACCACCATAAAAAGCGGTATCATATAAGCCGGTAAAGTTTGGGCTAAGGCTGTGCGGGCTTCCGGTTCGCTAAAGCTAACTGCCGTTTTTAACGTAACGTATCCTACTAAATGGTCCTGGCCATTGGCGTTTTTCTTTAACGCTACCGCTGCCGCGGATATACCGGACAATTCGCTCAGTTTAACCTCAATTTCGCCAAGCTCAATACGGTAACCGCGAAGTTTTATCTGGTCGTCCATGCGGCCATGAAAATCTATACGGCCATCGGGTTGTATAACTACCACATCGCCGCTCAGGTAAATTTTGTCGCCGGGGAGATCTACCAGTTTAGCCGGTTTTGGCAGGAATTTTTGACTGGTAAGTTCGGGCCGATTTAAATAACCTTCGCACACACCAGGGCCCGAAATGATCAGTTGTCCCTCCTGTCCCATAGGCACCAGGTTAAAATCTTCATCCACTACACCCAGGTTGTAATTGGGCAACGGGCCGCCAATACTAATAATATCACCCGGCACCAGCGGAACCATGGTTGACGTTACCGTAGTTTCGGTAGGACCATAGCTATTATAAAATATATTTTTTCCGGGTTTGCTCCAGCGGTTCAACACGGCTGGTGTACAGGCTTCGCCGCCCGCGTTTACCAGACGAAGGGTTGGTATATTATCATCCATTACACCCAATAAACTGGGTACTGCATGTAATACGGTGATATGGTTTTCGCGCAGCACCCCGCCCAGTTCATCAACGGTTTTTGCGGTTATGGCATCGGCTACCCAAATAGTGGCCCCTGCGTGCAAGCTGATCCAGGTTTCTTCGCACCACATATCAAATGAAACCGAAAAGCCCTGGTAAACTCTATCGTCTGGCTGTATTTGGATAACGCTTTGCTCCGATCTAACTAAATGGCAAATATTACGGTGCGAAATGGGTATACCTTTGGGCTTGCCCGTGCTTCCCGAAGTGTATAGTACATAAGCATGATCATCAGGCATCGGCCCAGCCGGTATTTCAAAATCCTCATCAATTTGCGGGAAGTGCGGTATGGTAAAAACCGGGCAGGATAAATTTGGCTGCCCATCGCTAAAGCAGGCAGCCGCGCCTACTTCCTGCATTACGGTTTGCAGCCGCTCTTCGGGCATTTCCCGGTCAAGCGGAACATAGGCCGCGCCCGATTTAGCAATACCCAATATTACAGCGTGTAATTGAAGCCCCCTGTTGTGCCACACGCCTATTGAATGGCCCCTGCCAATTCCCTTACCGGCAATAAAAGCCGCTATATAATCACTCCATCGGTCAAGCTCCGCATAGGTTAATTGTTGGTTTCCAAATATTAATGCTGTTTTGTTGTTGTATAGATGTGCCGCCTCGCGAATGAGGTCGGGTAAAGTTTCATTTATAACAAGGTCAGGGCGCTTTGCACCAATCAATAGGCTAGGGGTATTCATTACATTATTTTTATTATAAGACAATAGTAATCATATCACGTTTAACCGTAGCAATTTGTTTACTTTCTGTTGATAATATATTATTTATCATATTAAATCAACGCCGGACGCATTCGAAAGCCCCGGACAAAACGCTGTCAATCAGCTAATATTGTATTTCAACCAACGTATGCGTAAATAGTTTGATGACATCCGGTTTGTGGGTCACAATAGCAACACAGGCAGAGCCGTTCGGAAAAGCTAGAAAGGCGGGTTGGACATGTGCGATTCCCTCCCGCCGGGAGGTGTAGGGAGGGGTTTAGCTGACAAACCCCTCCCTGCCACTTCACAGGCAACCGCACCCCTCCCAAGGGAGGGAATTAGCGGGGGAATAGCGCTATAATGTTTTACTGCGCTTTTTCAATAAGGTCAATATAATACCGTAGCTTTTGCAGGATAAGTTCGACAGGCAGATCGGCATTTGGGTCTATCTGTACCGACTCATATTTATCCTTCGGCTTAACGCCGGGATTCATCTCCGTCTGTAATTTCCTGTCCACACAAAAACCAAGCATCAGCTTTTTGCCGTTAAGCCATAGGTAGCCTAATTTTTTGTCGTTGTAGGTAAAAAAAGGTATCTGGTATTTGCGCACGTGGCAAATGCCGGGGTTGGCGTGCAGCATAATATCCCGCAGGGCCAGCAGGCAGCTTTGGTAAGGCTCGGGTTTTGAGAGGTAATACTCCTCAAGTGTTTTTGGCTGGGGTGTCATGTAAATTATTATTTAAAGTTACCATAAACTCCAAATAAGGCGGGCCTTTTGTTTTAGATAATTAACCTATAAGCTGAAAGCTTGTTTTTGGCTGAGAGCGAGTTATAAAACTAGCGAAACAGTTTAACATCGTTTAACACATTTTCATCTATTTTTTTCATAACTAATTGATAATAAAATAGTTATGGAAATTTAAGGCGAAAATGTGTTAACCATGATTTTACCTGCTTAAAAGCGGGGCACAGGCATCCGTAATGCATTGAATTTCAGGTTAATACAACCGGGTAAGATCCGTGCTACATTTTAGGACGAAGTTTGCAAACATTGCCCAGGGAGGGGCTCCGTTGTTTTTGGCTAACTATGAGTTATAAAACTCGGAGGAGTGGGTGAATCAAGAATAATTTCCAAAGTTAAAGTCTTTATTCCTGATTGTCAGTATCTTTAAATATTGCAGACGGTTTAAATCTGCTTTTTTTATAAAAATATGGCAAAAACTGTTAACCCAGCACCATCCGAATACGAAAAAACAATTACGACGATTAAGAAAATTTTTTTCTTTAAAGATGATGAATTTAAGATTGACCAGGTATCAAAGGAAATTTATTTAAAAGAAGATAAAGAAGTACATTTTCCAACCCCATTTCGCGGAGAAGATAAGTATAAGACCATTAGGAAATTTGTATATATAGGCTTTAACAAGAAATTACCTTCCGGCGTTTACAAAGTTTCAACATTTGGATATGGATTTACAAAGGTATTATCTCCTATAATCAATTACTTAAATGCAAAATGCGATTTTTCGGAGGTTATAATAGAAAAGGGTGGCTCTGATAGTATGGATTTAAAAGGGAAAAAGCTTTTTATCTCAGATACCACCCTTAAGACCCTATTTGATGCATTTTCGACGATCAACGGTCGCCACAAGGAAGAGAAAGAGCGTGCAGCACTGCATGAATTGAATGAGCTGTTTCCTGCGGCTGTTCCCGCCCCTGAAAAAAGATATGTATCTGGGACGCTCACTGCCGCTTTGTCCGAATGGAAAAACTCGATTACAGAATTCAATGATTCCGACAAAAGTGCAATTAAGGACCTTTTTGATAAGTTAACTTTGCTTCCAAACTTTTTTTTGGAGACTAATTTGGTCAAAACGAAGGAGATTATCGATAACAAATTTATTCAGGCAGCCCTAAAAGAATATGATACGTTACTTAAAACAACTAACGATACACCAACGCTGGAGAAGAAATGGCAGGGGTTTCTCAAGAAGAATAGTTGGATATTTTCAACACTTTTTGCTCAGCCAGTAATACTGCATCAGGATGAAGCTTATGTCGGGGGTAAAGATTATAAGAATAAAAATGGCAAATACAGTGATTTCCTAATTAAAAACGGGTTAAGCGATAATGTTTCATTTGTAGAGATTAAAACTCACTTAACTGAGCTAGTTGAGAAAAAACCATACCGAGGTGATGATGTCTTTGCGCTTACAAAAGAATTAACTGGATGCATTTCACAAGTACTTAATCAGCGTGATCTTTTTCAGAAAGATTTTTATAGCCATGCCTATAAGACAAAGGACGTACAAACACTTAACTCAAAGGCACTAATTATTATCGGCAAACATTCTACACTTTCGGAAAAACAATTGCATGCATTTGAAATGTTCCGTAATAACTGCAAAGATGTTGAAATAATCACCTTTGATGAGCTCCATCGTAAAATTGAAAGTCTTCTTAAGATTATGACAGGTAAGGTATAGTTTTAGCCATGTTAGTGATATCACTAACATGTAACGTAAATACTTAATAATAATGATATTATGCGGGGGCTTACTATCGAAGTTATTTTTTATATTAGCGTATCATATCCATTATAAAATGCTATCAATGATAGCGTAAACCTAAATCTTTCACAATGGGAATTTTTGACGATAAAAAAGGAAAACAAATCGAATATTTAGATGATGAGCGAAAAAAATTATGGCAACGTTTAACAGAAGTAGAGAAAGTTTCTAAAAACTTGCAGAAAGAAATTCAAAAAAGCGCCTCTGAGTCCGAAAAAGATGCCGCTCAAAGTTCAAAAAAAGCTGCAGAATATAGAAACAAAACCGAACAAAGACTACAAGAAACTGAACAAATCTTATCACAAATAAAAACACATGTTCGTTCAATTAACGAGTCGGTAACAAAAGCTAACAACAGTGTCGCAATAGCGACAACTGAGATAGCTAGCATTGAACAAGCCAGACAAACTCAAGATGATTATTTGACCGATTTAGAGGTAAGAATTACTAAACTGGATGGGTTTTTAGCCGCATATCCCGATCTCGAAGATCGACTTGAACAACTAAAAGAAAGTGCTCAAACTGCTGAAACCAATTTGGCAAAATCTACAGACAGCTTAACAGCAACTAACAAACGTCGGAAAGAAATTGAAGATTTGCATCGTGAAATTTTTGGTTATTCGGAAATGGGTGCTGACGGCAAAATAATAAAATATAGTGGCGAAAAAGATGACTTGGATAATACTTATAATGAATTAACACTTCAACTAGATGGTGCGAACAAAAACATCATTGAATTGAATACTAAATCTACAGCCAGTTTTAAGGAGTTCGAAAACCTACATCAACAAAGGTATAATACTATCATCGAAGAAATTGAAAGCCTTTTACCCAAAGCATTAACTGCAGGACTAAGTGCTGCGTTTTCGAGCAAAAAGACGGACGAGGTAAAGTCGTCAGAGGCATCGCAAAAAAATTTTTCTCGAGGTATTAACATGCTTATAGGCGTCAGTGTATTACCACTAATTGTTAGTTGCGTTTTTCTTTGGAAAGAAGTGCCTTTAGAAGAAGTTATTAGACGTTTGCCAAGACTCGTTTTGGCTATTGTTCCAATGTATATTCCAATTTTATGGTTCACGATGTCGGCTAATAAAAAGCTCAACTTATCTAAACGATTAATAGAAGAATATGCTCACAAAGAAGTAATAAGTAAAACTTATGAAGGCTTGAGCAAACAAATCACCAATTTAAAAGACCCAAATCAATCAGAAGAGTTACGATTCAAGCTATTGACAAATTTTTTACAGGTTTCATCGGAAAACCCAGGGAAATTAATATCAAATTACGAAGCATCGGATCACCCAATTATGGAAGCTCTGGAACAAGGCTATCGGTTTCAGGTTGCTATTGATAAATTAGAGGGCATCCCCGGCTTAGGAAAAATTGCTGCCATTCTTGAATCAAATACAAAAAAGAAGCTTGCCAATAAAGATGCCGTAATGGATAAACTTATGGCTAAAACCGCTCAAGAAAACGACCAAGAAGAGGCTGAAACAGTATAGTTATCACCGCGAGTTTTCAACGCCCGCTCCCGCAAGCGTCACCGCTTGTGGTTTAG